>JBCBQS010000085.1:0-10949 GCA_039820085.1 Pseudomonadota bacterium | reverse complement strand
ATCACAGAGCGGTCCCTTCTCGGTCCGCTTACATGCGCAGAAAAAGACTTTCCCGGTTTTGGGCGCTTCCCAGCCTTGCGGAATGAAGTCGGTCTCCTTGTGAGAGCCATCGCAAAACGGCTGTTTGCTCGAGCGTCCACAGGTGCACCACCAGTACATTTTCCCTTCCTCGACCTCGACCGCAATGGGTTCGGTGCCGCCAATTTCTGGGTCTGCCATCAGATTTCCTCCAACTCTGAAACGGTTCGCTCATTTGTCTCGCCATCGCCCGTATTCACAACAGTCGAGGGCTCGATCAGCATAATTTCGCACTCTTCGTCCGCACCAGGCCGATGTTCGGTGCCGCGTGGGACAATAATGAACTCCCCAGCGCGGAGATGTTCGGTACGATCCCGAAACGCCATCCGCATCTCACCTTTGATGACGACGAACATTTCGTCCTCATCTGCGTGCGCGTGCCAATCGAAGTCGCCTTGAATTTTAACCAGGCGGACATCCGTGCCATTCACCCGACCCGCCAATCGTGGCTGCCAGTGGTCAGAAAACTGGGCGAATTTCTCCGCCAAATTGACTTTCGTCATGGCAAAGGCTCCTCGTGAAACTGCGCGCGGATATTAGGAATGTCGGCATTCGTCATGTCAAACATCACCCGGCGCGTGTAACCCCCGCGATACGCATCGCCATCTTTGAAGCGCCAATCAGCAATATCTGCTGTCAAAAAGGGCACGGCCTCGCCCGCACTCGTTTCACCGATAAAACCAGCAAACTCCTGGCGGATATTAGACAGCTCTTCATAGTCGCGGTCATACGCGCTGGATGGCATAATCACTGTCACGCGGAAATCCGAGTATCTGTCAGTTTCGCTTTGCCAAGCCTCAAAAAAGACTGGCAGTGTGCGGCGTGCGTCTGCAACCGCATTTTGCATCTCGCGGTCTTTGTAAAGGGCGGGAGATCCTGGACTTGGGCTACAGGCTGCTAATGCAAAAACAGTTATTGCCAACAGCCACCGGTTCATCAATCTGCTCTCTCTGCTTCCTGCTCAGCCCATTGCTCCGCTGCGCCACGTGCTAAGTCTCGAACCCGCCCAATAAAAGCTTGTCTTTCGGTCGGCGAAATCGCCCCGCGGGCATCAATTAAGTTAAACACATGACTGGCTTTCAACGCAAAATCATAAGCAGGCAAAGGTTTCCCTGCGGCGCGGAGGGCATTTGATTGTGTTTCACAATCGCCAAACCAACGCTGCAGCATTTCGACATCAGAGTGCTCAAAGTTGAAAGCTGATTGCTGTCGCTCATTCTCGATAAAAACGTCGCCATAACTGAGTGGGGTGGCGCTATCTGGTGCATTGAACGGTAGGTCGTAAACGTTATCGACGCCAAACACATACATAGCGAGACGTTCCAACCCATAAGTCAGCTCTCCCGATACGGGAAAAACATCTAAGCCGCCGACTTGCTGGAAATATGTGTACTGGCTGACTTCCATACCGTCGCACCAAACCTCCCAACCCAGCCCCCAGGCGCCCACGGTCGGGTTTTCCCAGTCGTCTTCGACGAAGCGGATATCATGCAGCGTCGGATCGATGCCGATCTCGTAGAGGGAGTTCAGATAGAGATCCTGGAGATCCTTGGGATTCGGCTTCAGGATCACTTGATATTGGTAATAATGTCCGAGGCGCATTGGGTTCTCGCCGTAACGGGCATCTGCCGGTCGCCGTGACGGCTGAACGTAAGCTGCCCGCCAATCTTTTGGCCCGAGCGCGCGCAAAACCGTCGCAGGATGGAGCGTCCCTGCGCCGACTTCCATGTCATAAGGCTGCAGGATCGCGCAGCCTTGCTCAGCCCAATAATTCTGAAGGCGCAAAATCAGATCTTGAAAAGAGGCGGGCTTGGCTTTGGCAACAGGTGCAGTCATGGGGATCGTCACTGAATGTTTCTAACAGCGTCGCCTACTGCGCTCTGGCTTCAGGAGCAAGCACCACAGCGGCTTAATTCCAGTCAATGCCAGCGCCATCTTGCTGCATCGCTTTCGCCCATTCTGTGCGTTCACCGCCTTTTTGTTCGTATAGATTCTTCGCGGATAACAGTCTTAAGGCCCCCGGGCGCAAGCCTTTTCGCGCGCGCACCAGAACTCTTTTTGCGTCGCTGCCCGGATAAGAATGCACCGGTAGCACCGTGATTTCGCCGGTCTGCCGCTCCAAGACGGTCAGCATGCGCGCTAGATCGGCGGCACGATGCACCATGATCAACGTGCCTTTTGGACGGAGCGCGAACAGCATTGCATTGATCCAGTCTTTCAAGCTGATGCTTTCGAGATAGGCCGCTTCTTTGCCGGTTCCGGGCTGTTGAATCGAGCCGGCCTCAAAAAACGGCGGATTGCTGAAAACCAGTCCGAACCGATTTTGCCATTGAGGAGGCAGGTTTGCCGCGTCACCGATTTCAATTTGTCCGCGCGCGCCGAAAACACTCGCATCTAGTCCTGCTTGAGCGAGTGCCGCCATATCAGGATCTCGCTCCAAACCGACAAAATCGGCGTGCGGTACTCTGTGCATCGCCGGCAGCAAAGCCCCACCCGCCCCGCATCCAAGTTCTAGAATTTCATCTTTGAATTCACTCGGCAGCGCCGCAGCCAGTAAAAGACTGTCTGTGCCCGCCCGAAATCCTTTGCTCGGTTGGAACACATGTAAGCGACCACCATAGAATGCATCGCGCGTGTGCTCGATCACGCATCTTTCTCCACATCGCGGAGAATGAAACGCGCGCGGTCGGCAAGATCTTCGCGCACAGTTACTCGGATTGGCACCATTGGTCCGCGCCCATCGATCATGGCTGTGTGTTCATCGAGCACAAACGGCTCAATCCCTTCCTCGGTCAGCAAGTGCCGAATGTAGGAAAGCTTCACTAAATCATTGGTGCGAAACACTTCTTCCAAAGCTAATATCTCCGTTTGACCCATGCGGTGGCATACCGCAGCTGTCAGTATTCAAATTTGCGCTACTCTATGGATAAAGAGAATAAAGTGGAATAGGACCACACACGTGACGGCTCAAACCCATCCCTCGAGCGATCTTGGATATCGCGATGTTATCGAGCGCATGCAAGCCATGCTCGCTGATGATTTGGCGGCAACGGAACAATTGCTGACCGAGCGCGCAAAAAGTCCTGTCGATGTTATCCCGGATCTATCAGGGTATATTGTTTCTGCAGGCGGCAAACGCTTGCGACCAATGATTACACTGATTGCTGCGCAAGCGTGCGGTGGAACGAATCCGGGCACCCACGCTTTGGCGACCGCTGTTGAGTTTATTCACACCGCAACCTTGCTGCACGATGATGTGGTCGATGATAGTGACCTGCGCCGCGGCAAACGCGCCGCAAAACATGTCTGGGGCAACAATGCCTCGATCCTTGTCGGCGACTTTTTATTCGCCCGAGCGTTCACACTGATGGTCGAGACCGGCGATCTCGAAATTTTGCGAATTTTATCAACGGCGTCTTCTGTGATTGCCGAGGGCGAAGTGCAACAACTGGCGGCCGCCAGTCGAACCGACCTGCCGACAGAAGAGTATTTGAGCATTATCGAAGCCAAAACGGCTGCGCTCTTCGAAGCCGCTGCGGAGGCCGGCGCGCTGTCCGCAGGCGGCGAAAATAAAGACTACGCCGCGGCGCTCGCCGCTTATGGCAAAAATCTCGGGCTCGCCTTCCAAATCGTCGATGATGCGCTTGATTATGGTGGAACGACGTCTGTTATCGGCAAGTCGATTGGGGATGATTTCCGAGAAGGCAAAACGACTCTTCCGGTAATCATCGCGCGCCGACGGGGCAGCGCCGAAGACCAAGCCTTTTGGGATCGCGCCCTAAACATCGACACACAAGAAGAGGCTGATCTCTCTCACGCGATTTATCTTATTCGCGCAACTGGTGCAGCAGAAGCGACGGTCGCCGAAGCGAATGCTTACGCTGATATGGCAAAAGCAGCCTTACGGGCTTTGCCTGAAAGCCCGTGGCGCCAAGCGCTATCGGATCTTGCAGACTTTTGCGTCAGCCGCGTTCACTAAATTTATCTCAGACTTTTACTTGCCTGAAACCTCGTACGCTGAGACAAAGAATTATGTGGCGTTCATGGGTTCTATCAGCATTATGCCTTACGGTTGCCGCCTGTATAACGGGCGATCGCATCCCGAGTGCTACGCTACTAGAAGAGGCGGAAGCGGCGACCAAGCTCAGGAGCGAAATTGAAACGCTCAGCGCCTATGCGGTCGCAAAGTATGCCGGTCTCACCGAAGACGCAGATACAGCTGCTCGAAACTATTCTCGTCTGCTAAGCTCGGTCCAGGATGATCCTTGGCTTGCAGAGCAGGCGATTTTCGCCGTTTTACGGATCGGCGAAGTCGAACGCGCGATTACGCTCGCCAAACGCCTCCCACCGGAAACCATCGAAGATACCGAGATCCCTCGTCTATTGCTGTCCGTGGATGCGCTTAAACGCGATCAGCAACTTGAAGCGCTCTCATATCTGACCGCGCCGTGGAGCAATGACTATCACGCAATGTTGGCGCGCAGCTTAGCGGCATGGTCGGTGTTGGAAGATGATGCCGAAACAGCGATTACACTGCAGCAGAATGCTGGTGGCGATGAAGGGATCTACACGCTGATTGGCCAGACGCTCAGCGCGCTGATGAAAGCGAATATTGGCGATGTTGATGGCGCACGATCTGACCTTGGCATTCTCTGGGACGTGTCGGCGAGAATGGCCAAAGGCGTTGAGATCGAAGCGCGCTTAATGGCGCTCGCGGGTGAAGAAGAGCTGGCTTTGCAACGGCTTCGAACGTTCCGGAATGAAGTTGGGCGTCATCCGGCATTGGTTCGCCTCGCTCAAAATATCGAAATGGGCGTTGTGGCACCGCTTCAAAAATACTCCGCCGCTGAAGGGACAGCCCTGGCATTTTATCTAACGACAGCTTCACAGGCCAATCAGGACTATAGCGATGTTCCGTCCGTTTATTTCGCGATGGCCGTGTATCTCGATCCGAGTTTGGACTCTGCCAAAGCTCTGTGGGCCGATACGTTAGATCGCGCGGACCGTCGTCAGGATGCGATTGCGCTGCTTCAATCGATCCCAGCAACGTCAGTCCACCACACCAGTGCGCAAGGCCAACTCGCTTGGGCGCTGCGTCGCGAAGGCCGCGATCAAGAAGCTGTTGAGGTCGCCCGGGCAACATTGGCACGCACCGATAATCGCAATATCCGCGTTCAACTCGCCGACCTGCTGCAATCGCTCAATCGAGATGGCGAAGCCGAGGCGATCTTTACCGATGTGATCGAAACAGATGAATCCGCCGGTGACTACGATTGGCGGATTTACTTCGCTCGAGGGAGCGCGCGGGAACGTCTCGGCGAGTGGCCGCCTGCGGAAAATGACCTGAAAACCGCGATGGCGCTTAACCCAAACTCTCCAACGATCATGAACTATCTTGGCTACAGTTGGGTCGACCGAGGCATCAATTTGGAAGATGGTCTGGATTTGATCGAACGAGCGCTGAGATTGGCGCCAAATAATGGTGCGATCACAGACAGCTTAGGCTGGGCACATTACAAGCTTGGCAATTACGAACGCGCGATCTTCTATCTTGAACGCGCCACGGTTCTAGAGCCTGATGTCTCAGAAATCCTCGATCATCTGGGCGATGCCTATTGGCAAGTCGGTCGATTTAAGGAGGCCGGGTTTCAGTGGGAGCGGGCGTTGAAATACTCTGACGACGCCGAAGAGCAGGACTTACTTCGTCGCAAGCTTGATGGCGGAATCGCGCTTTTACAAGCGTCGACGAGCAATAGCACGTCGTCTTTTCCCTGATGCAGCTGACTGAATTTGCACCGGCGAAAGTCAATTTATCTCTGCATGTTGGACCGCCAAAGGAGACGGGGCGACACGATCTCATATCTTTGCTCGCATTTTCTGATGAGAAGACAGCCGATAGACTGACGGCTGAGCCAGCCAGTCATTTCAGCCTTGCTGTCGATGGCCCGTATGCTGAGGCTTCTGGGCCTGCGAAGAACAATTTGGTGCTGAAAGCCGCCCGCGCCATGAATGATGCGCTGGATGGCAATGCGCCGCCGCTCGCGTTCAGACTGCAGAAGAACTTGCCCTGCGCCGCAGGGATTGGCGGCGGATCGTCAGATGCTGCTGCCGCGCTCAGATTAATCATCAAAGCGCATGGCGGCGACCGGGTCCGCGCCCTGGCAGAGACGATTGCGCCGCTGCTCGGCGGAGATGTTCTGGCATGTTTGATCGGAATGCCAGGCTTCATGTCAGGCGAGGGCGAACATTTTGATCCTGTGCTCAGCTTACCCATTCTACCCGCCATCTTGGTCAATCCAGGGGTGCCGTGCCCGACTGGGCCCGTTTTCAAAGCCTATGATGCGCTCGCGCCAGACCGCGTTCCGGACCACCCGCCTCTCCCTGACAATCGAACGACCACCCGCGCCTTCTTGTCCTGGCTATCCGATAACACGCAAAACAGCCTGCAATCGCCTGCCATGAGCATGCGTCCAGAAATCACCCAAGCGCTTGCATCCTTAAAGGCCCTGCCTGGCGTCAAGTTGGCGCGGATGAGCGGGTCTGGTGCCACGTGTTTTGCCCTGTTTGAAACTGTCGACTCAGCCGAGGCTGGGCATCAACAGATCGTTCATCAACATCCAAACTGGTGGGCGAGTGCAACTCTGCTGGGAGGCCGCTAGGCGATGCAAACACTCGGGCTGTCCTTTGGACTGTGCTTGGTGACGGTATTGCTGTCTTACAGTCTTTGCGGACGCCTCAAAAAGACTCGTATCCTTGATGCACCAGACGGCGTTCGCAAACATCAGGCTGAGCCAGTCTCAAGATTAGGGGGGATTGGCATCGCCCTGAGTGCGGTAGTTAGCGGGATAGCGTTTGTTGCTCTCGCCTCCTTTTGGGAACCGGCAAAGCCCCTCTTTGAGGCTGAAAGGGCTTGGATCGTCTCGCAGTGGCCAGGTGTGGCTTTTGTCGTTATTGCGCTCCTTATCGGGTTCATTGATGATCTTGGAAAAGCCGAAACCGTCCCGAAACTGTTGGCTTTGCTGATCATTGCTGCCTTGGTCTCAGTTTATGGATTGCACCCTGCGGCCCTCACAACGCCTTGGGGCGCAGTGGACGCGCAGATCACCGTCATGCTCGGCAGCGTGCTGTGGCTCGTCGTTTTTACCAATGCTGTGAACTTTATGGATGGGTCGAATGGGCTAGCGGTCGGTTGTGTGACGATCATGTTGGTCGGCCTCGCTGTAATCGGTATCCAAACCGAAGCCTTCACGCTGACGCATTGGTGGGTCGTCTTACTTGGTGCCGTGGTCGGCTTCCTGATCCACAATCTGTCCGGGAGCTTATATGCGGGTGACGCGGGTGCATTGGGATTGGGCGCATTGTTTGCGAGCTTAAGCATTGTTGTCGGCGTCGATGTTTGGATCATCGCGATCTTAGCCCTCCCCTTTCTCATAGACGTTTTGCTGACACTTGTTTGGCGCACAAAAAATCGCCGCAACTTGCTCGAAGCGCATCTCGATCATGCCTATCAAAGACTGATCGCAAGCGGGTGGAGCCATCTCGAAACTGCCGTGCTGTATTGGGGCTTATCTGCCACAGCAGCGAGTGCAGCCTATATCGCATCGCTCGCCGGCGGTGACGCGCCATTTGCTGTCTTTTGGACCCTATCACTGGCTGGCAGTGCGATCTGGGTCCAGCACCGGCGGTCCACCAATCTCAGCGACCAAAACCGCGAGTGAGGCTGCGCTAAACTTTGCCGCCTCCAAATTTGGGCGGCAGGTCCACGCGACGGGTGCCATCAGGATCAATAAAGCCGTACCAACAATTGTCGCCTCGACTTGGCCGCGACCGGTCATATCCGTCAGACCGGCATAGACAAAGAAGATCCCACCAAACGTCCCTAAGAGGCCGAGAATAAAAAGCGCCACACGCCATGGCGCGGAATAACCATACTCGATCTCAAGCGCCGGATTGACCCGTTGAAAAGAGGCAAGCACCGCTTGGATCAGAGATAAGAACTCGTTGCGTTCGCCACCACTATCTGTGCATTCGATTTTGACGGTCTCGTCCTCGGAATAGAGGTGCAGCCAAGCGCTTCTTGTGCCCCGATACGTCACAGTGTTCCAACTTGCGCCCGTCACTTTCGCCAAATTTAAAGCCGACGTGCCACCGCGACGCATCAGGTGATCGTCCTTGATGGCCCAGGTCTGCGCTTTTCGAACTGGCGCTGGCTTGAAGCTATATTCCCGCATCAGCGCCTCGCCGTTTACATATTTGGGTAGGCTGGGCCGCCGCCACCTTCCGGGGTGACCCAATTAATGTTCTGGTTCGGATCTTTGATATCGCAGGTTTTGCAATGGATGCAGTTCTGCGAATTGATCTGGAAGCGAGGAGCCTGACCGTCTTCTTCAACCCATTCATAAACACCGGCAGGGCAATACCGCTGTGACGGACCTTTAAAAACGTCAAATTCAGACATTTTCTGAAGGTCGCTGTCCGCCACTTTCAAGTGCTTCGGCTGGTCTTCGGCATGATACGTATTGGTGAAAGACACATTTGTGAGTTTGTCAAAGCTGAGCACACCGTCCGGTTTCGGGTACTCAATCGGCTTACACTTGTTCGCTGGCTTCAGGTACTCATAGTCGGCTTTGCCGTGCTTGAGTTGAGGAATGTAGCCAAAGCCGAGCAGATACCGCATCCACATATCTGGCATGCCGATCACGGCCCCAGGCATTGTCCCAAACCGTCCCATGAGCGGCTTCACATTCCGGACGCGTGCGAGGTCTGTCCAAACCCAAGAATCGCGCACCGCTTGGTCATATGTTGCAAGCTCATCTGATGTGCGACCCGCTTGGATCGCGCTGACGGCTTCCTCCGCCGCGAGCATGCCCGTTTTCATCGCATTATGCGTGCCTTTGATGCGCGGCAAGTTTACAAAGCCAGCCGAGCATCCAATCAGAACGCCGCCCGGGAATGACAGTTTGGGGATCGACTGGATGCCGCCCGATGTGATCGCGCGTGCACCATAAGCTTCGCGCTTTCCGCCTTTCAGAAACTTCGAAATCTCATCGTGATGTTTGTACTGCTGGAATTCATCATACGGAGAGAGATGTGGATTCTTATAATTGAGATGAACGACATAGCCGACGGAGACATAATTCTCGCCGCCTTCTGAGAAATGGTAGAGGAACCCGCCGCCGCTGCCGTCTTTTTCCTTCACCGGCCAGCCAAACGTATGTTGGACGAAGCCCGATTTAAACTCGGGATGATCGGCTGGGACTTTCCAGACTTCTTTTAGGCCAATCCCGTATTTTTGCGGGTCGCAATCGGCTTCAAGATCGAACTTAGCTTTGACTTCTTTGGTGAGCGAACCGCGCGCGCCCTCAGCAAACATGACATATTTGCCGAGCAGCTCCATGCCAGGTTCATAATCTGGCTTGTGGCTGCCATCTTCGGCAATGCCCATAACGCCGGCCACGACCCCGCGCACTTCGCCATTGTCGCCGTAAACAACTTCCGAGGCTGCAAAGCCCGGAAAGACTTGGACTTCAAGCTCTTCTGCACGCTCTCCGAGCCAGCGGCAAACATTGGCAAGCGAGCCGATATAGCAGCCATGATTGTGCATGAACGGCGGGAAGGCGAACGTTGGCATAGCCATTGAGCCGTTCGGGCCGAGCAGCTTATAAGTATCTGCATTGACCTCTGTCCGGATCGGACGGTCATCGCGCGTGCGCCAATCAGGAATCAGCTCGTCCAGCGCTTTTGGATCGAGCACCAGCCCAGACAAGATATGCGCGCCAACTTCACCGCCCTTTTCGAGAACAACCACTTCGAGCTCTTCTCCGGCTTCATTGGCCAATTGTTTGGCACGGATGGCTGCGGCGAGACCGGCCGGTCCACCGCCGACAATCACCAGATCGAATTCCATTGACTCGCGTTCGCTCATCATTTCTCTCCTGCAAAGTTGGCGACTGACTTGCGCGCCATCTAGGTATATTCCACTATCTAACCACCTCTTTAGCCAAAGTTTACAAGGTCTCAATGCTCCAAAATGCCTCTGCCGCAGCGTTAAAGGCACTCACAGAATGGTGGGAGGAAATGGGTGTGGAGGTCGATCAGGCCGAAATCTCTGCAATGATGCGCGGCGAACAGCCCTTGTCCATCCCTACAAAAGCGGGCGTTTCGTCAAAGCAGGCCCCAATTCAAGCCACATCAGATCCAAGCACTCGCGGGGATGGACGGTCTTCAAATCGGCGTCAGAAATCCAAATCCCTGGAAGACTGGATTGCAGAGGCAGAATATAGGGCTGCAAGTGCCGATTCGCTAGAATCTCTCAAAACCGCGATCGAGAGCTTTGATGGCTGCCCATTAAAGCAGCTCTGCGAGAAGACCGTTGTCTATGACGGTACGCTCACTGCGCCTGTCATGGTCCTCGGCGAAGGCCCGGGTGGACAAGAAGACCGGATCGGACGGCCGTTTGTTGGCAAAGCCGGACAGCTTTTAGATAAAATGCTCGCAGCCATCGGGCTCGACCGACAGACGAATACGTTCATTTCCAATGTCAATTTCTGGCGCCCGCCTGGAAACCGCAATCCAGAACCTGATGATCTTGCAATGTGTCGACCGTTCGTGAACCGCATGGTGGATTTAGCAAAGCCCAAAATCATCATTGCAACTGGGGGCGTTGCGGCGAAGTCCCTGCTTGATACCAAAACTGGGATCATGCGCTTGCGGGGGTCTGAGCGTCCGTTCGAAACGCCAGCTGGCACCACAGTTCCCATGATCCCAATGTTCCATCCCGCCTACTTACTGCGCCGTCCACAAGACAAAAGCCGCGCGTGGCGCGACCTCTTGCTCGTCCAAGCCCGATTGAACGAGATGGCCGTCAACAT
>JBCBQS010000084.1:0-10974 GCA_039820085.1 Pseudomonadota bacterium | reverse complement strand
CTAATTTTATGTGATTGAGATCAGTCGGCGCCACGAAGGACGTCGTAAGCAGGTAAGGTTAGGAAGTCTGCGAGCGTGTCACCGGTGGCGGTTTGCACGAACACTTCAGTGGCTTCCGGATAGCGGCCATCGGCATAGGCATTGTCACCAAGCGTTGCTTTGATCTTGCCAAGCTCGTCATTGAGCAGCGCATCAAAGGCAGCAGCCGTAAAGACCTCAGATTTCCCGTCAGCGGTCGTGTAGCTCGTCCCATGCGTGAGCCATTGCCACAGCTGACTGCGCGAAATCTCAGCGGTCGCGGCATCTTCCATCAGATTGTGGATCGGTACAGCGCCGCGTCCGCGCAACCATGCAGCGGTGTATTCAATCCCAACTGAGATGTTGGTTCGAATGCCAGCTTCGGTCACGTCGCCCGTATGCGGTGAAAGCAGAGACTCTTCTGTAATTTTCGGGAACTGGCGCTGGCTGAGGACCTGGTTCGCTTGCGGCATTTCAGCGTCGAATACTTCCATTGCAACCGGCACCAAGTCTGGGTGCGCGACCCATGTGCCATCATGACCTTGCTGGGCTTCACGCTTCTTATCGGCGCGAACTTTTTCAAACGCCGCGGTGTTGGCTTCCTCATCACCTTTGACGGGGATCTGAGCCGCCATGCCGCCCATGGCGTGCGCCCGGCGGCGGTGACAGGTCTGGATCAGTTTCAGCGAGTAGGCCTTCAAGAAAGCGCGATCCATGCCAACTTGAGCCCGGTCTGGCAGCACGTACTCTGGATGATTTCTCAGCGTTTTGATGTAGCTGAAAATGTAGTCCCAACGGCCACAGTTCAGACCGACAATGTGGTTACGCAAAACGTACAGAATTTCATCCATTTGGAATGCAGCGGGAAGCGTCTCGATCAAAACGGTCGCTTTGATTGTGCCGTTCGGAATACCGAGCGCCGCTTGTGAGAAGTTGAACACGTCATTCCAAAGACGGGCTTCTTGGTAGTTTTCCATTTTCGGCAGGTAGTAGAATGGACCTTTGTCCTGCTCCATGAGCGCTTTGCCATTGTGGTAGATGTGCAATCCGAAATCGAACAAGCTCGCCGACATTGGCTGGCCGTCGACAGTGACATGCGCTTCTTCCAAGTGCCAGCCGCGCGGGCGCACGAGCATGGTCGCCGTCGTTTCATTCAGTCGGTATGACTTGCCACGCGCTTCATCATCGAACTCGAGATTACCCGCGGCATAGTCCTGCATATTGGCTTGACCTTCGATCATGTTTTCGAAGGTCGGTGATGACGCGTCTTCAAAATCTGCCATGAACATTTTGGCGCCGGAGTTCAGGGCGTTGATCATCATCTTCCGATCAACCGGCCCAGTAATCTCAACGCGGCGGTCCTGAAGCACTTTTGGCACAGGCGCGACTTCCCAAACGGAATTGCGGATATGAGCGGTTTCCAATGGGAAGCTCGGCATCTCGCCATCATCAAACCGCATCTGAGCGAGTTTTCGGTTTTCAAGCAGGATGCGACGCTGGCCACCAAAGCGGCGTTCCAGGTCAGCGATAAACAGTAGAGCACGATGAGTCAGCACGCGCTCATATTCTGCTGGAATCTTTCCGACGACTTCCGCAGGTCGGCGGTGACGAGGGGTTGGTTTCGAGGCCGAAACCGCAGTTTGAATGAGCGTGTCTGACACGGCGTACTCCTGTTCATTGTATTTGTGGAGCCGTTTACAACTGTTATGCCATACTCACAATAGACTTATTTTATTGATTTTAATTGTTTAGAATGTAAATTCCAATATGTAAAAGTTGTAAATTCTGTTATGGGTAAGACGTGAAGAAAAAACTGCTAATTGGACCGCGCGTGAAACGACTGCGCACAATGCTTGGCTTAACGCAGGCAGATTTTGCGCGTCGGCTCGATATATCGGCAACCTATGTCAATTTGATCGAACGCAATCAACGCTCGGTCAGCCCGGCTGTCTTATCCAAGCTCGCCAAAGAGTTTGATATCAATATCTCAGAGCTTTCCGGTGACAGCGATGTTGGGCTGATCAATGATCTGTCGAGCGCGTTGCAAGACCCCGTCTTCGGAGATGCACGCATTCCAAAAGCAGAACTGTCAGAGCTCGTTGGCGCAAGCCCGGAAACGATCAAAGCCTTTTTGCGCCTACATGAGCGCTATCGCGAGCTTGCGCTCAGCACCTACTCAGACGCCAACCCGCTCGCCGATCGCGAAAAAGTCGAATTGCTCGAAGAAAGCGCCCGGCCCGTCGAGCGCGTTCGTCAATTCTTGCATGAGCAAAGCAATTATTTTCCAGACCTTGATGAGACAGCGACACGGTTCAGAGATCAACTTATGTCCGGTCGCAAACCGATTGATGTCGCGATCCAACAGCGCCTTGAGGAAAAATATAAACTTCGGATCCGCGTCTTGCCCAGTTCGGCCATGCCGTCTGCGTTCACCTATTTTGATCGCCACCGATCTGGGATCGACATATCCGAACTTCTACACCGCACAGGACGACAGTTTCAGCTCGCCTTCCAGCTCGGACTTCTAGAATATAGAGACTTGATCGAAGAGATCGTTCAGTCTTCTGGGCTGACTGACGAAAGTGCACTTGGGCTGACCCGTGTTTCGCTCGCCAACTATTTCGCGGCCGCGCTCTTACTGCCCTATGATGCGTTTTTGAAGGCCTGCGAAGACACACGCTATGATGTCGATCTTTTAAGTCACCGATTTGGAACGAGTTTTGAGCAGACCGCGCACCGTCTCACAACGCTGCAAAAACCGGACGCGAAAGGCATCCCATTCTTTTTCTTGCGGATTGATGCGGCGGGGAATGTGTCGAAACGCTTCAGCGCGGGTCGGTTTCACTTCTCAAAATTTGGCGGCGCGTGTCCGCGATGGAACATTCACCGCACCTTTGAGCAACCCGGTGAGACGCTCACTCAGCTCATTCAGATGCCCGATGATACGACTTATGTGTCGATCTCAAAAGCAATCAACCGATCGCGCGGACATCATGGTCGCCCCCCTGCCCGCGTCGCGATTGGGCTTGGCTGCGACAAAGCTTACGCAGACAGTCTGGTCTATTGCGACAGGCTCGACCTGACCACTCAAAAGCCAACACCAATTGGCGTAAACTGCTATCTCTGCGACCGCGTAAATTGCGCGTCGCGGGCACATGCCCCGCTTAACCGCAAACTAAAGTTTGATGCCCATGCCCGCGGTATTTCTCTTTATGAATTCGAGCCATTACGAACAAAATAAGCGCGATCATTCGGACTTAATCGCTCTAATCCGCCAGTGAATTGTGTACGTCCCGGCTTCGAGCCGATATGGCGGCAGCGTGTCTGGACCGCACGCGCCTGTGCCGAGCCCGCGCATGCCAGCGTCAATGTGAACTTCCGTTGAGCCGCGCGATGTCAGCTCAGCGATCGTTTCTGCCGCATTGAGATCGACATCATGATAGGGACGCGCTGTGAAACTCAGCGGGTTCGGCAGAGTGATTTCAAGCCCGGCGCCATCTTCGTCCAACAAACGGAACCACCGGCATTGCTCGCGCGCTCCGTATTCCTGTGGGCGCACATAAGGGTGATATTGTTCAGCGATCGTCGAGTACCAAAGCCCAACCGTTTGAGCTCTGTATCGGTCTGGGTAGGATTCATCCGGTCCGAGGCCGAACCACTCAAGACGTTTCAGTGCGGATGCTGTCTCGAACCGAATCCCGACGCGAGGCAAATCCTGCCAAGCGTCAGGCACAATTAGTGTTTCCTCAATGGCAATACCGCCTTCGACGAACCGCCAAATAGACCGGTGCGTGAGCGACTGGTCAGCGGCGCCATGCCAGTCACGTTCAAACCCCAAGGCTAGTCCAAGCTCGCGCGGCAACTCCAAAGACCGGGTTGGGCCGGGATTAAGGGCGTTCACGCCAAACTCGACCCACCGCGAGGTGCTGTTTGAAAAGAGCGGGCGCGTCCCCGGCTTTCCGCCATCATTGTCGGTCGGCGCACGCCAGAGGCACGGCGAGATCGGGCTCTCAATCGCCAACATGTCCCCTAAATGAATTCCGGCCACCGTTTCATCCGCCGCGAACGCAAGTTCCAAGCCTTCATGAACGAACGGCTTGAACATCGGTCGTCGCCGAATTGGGATCGCATCTTCGCGGACCGCGTCTTTGAGCAAAAACTGGTCCCATCCAACCCGATGCCCTGCAGGTGCCCAGGCTGTCGCGTCTTTCAGTTTCCACTCCAATAAGAGGTGCCATTCGGCGGGCGCGTCTAAGGGGGTTTCGAATGTCGGTTGAAGCGATAGACTGGCACCAGCGGCAAGACCTGGGGCTTCGATTCCAGCTTCCACCACTTGCCCATCGCGCAGCAGCGACCAATGCAGTTCAAGGTCGCTGGCATCACAGAACGATCGGCGATTCTGGAAAACGAACGCCTTGTCCTCACCTTTTGTCGCGGTGATCGGGCGCGCTGCCCATTTGTATTCTCGCAAGGCCGGGTGCGGCGTCCCGTCTGGACCAACCAAGCCATTGATGTTGAAGTTTGCGTCATTTGGTTCATCGCCGAAATGACCACCATAGGCCCAATAAAACCGACCATTCTCGTGTGTTTCGGCAAGTCCTTGGTCACGCCAATCCCAAACAAATCCACCCGCAAGGGCCGGTCGCTCAAAGAAGGCGTCGACATATTCGCCGAGCGATCCGTTCGAATTGCCCATCGCGTGGGAGTATTCGCAGAGGATCAGCGGGCGATCGTCGCCGCCGGTCATTTCGGCCCAATCCGCCCATTCGATAATATCGTCGATCGGTGCGTACATCGGGCAGACAACATCCGTACCCGCGCGTTCTTTTTGGGAGGGTGACTGCAAGGTGGTGTCAGGGGCTTTGCCAAAGGGGAAGCTGAGGCGAAACGCAACGGCGCCCTCATAATGGACAAATCGGCTGGGATCGAGGTGGCGCGCAGCCGCGGCTGCCGCATCATGGGCAGGTCCATGCCCAGCTTCATTACCAAGCGACCAGCCAATGATTGAGGGGTGATTTCGATCGCGCGCGATCATATTCGTGGTGCGCTCGACAATTGCGTTGAAGTAGCGTGGATGATGCGCGACTTCAGACCAACGCGCATGACACTCAACGTTTGCTTCGTCGATGACATAGAGACCCAGCTCGTCAGCCAGGTCCAAGATCAAGGGATCGTTGGGGTAGTGCGCCGTTCGAATGGCATTGATATTGTGCCGCTTCATCGTCACCAACTCCGATCGGATATCGCTTTCAGAGCACGTTTTTCCATTTTCCGGATGATGGTCATGTCGATTGACGCCAATGAGGACAATCGGCGATCCATTCACCATCAATCGCCGATTTCGCGTTTCGATCCGGGTGAACCCTATCCACGTTTCGTGAACCTCTTGAGCGATGCCATCGCCATTGACCAGCTCTGTGATCAATCGATAGCGGCTCGGTTGCTCGGCGGACCAGGGTGCGCAGGCCTCAAGTTCAAGTGTGGCGGCGGCGCACGTTCCATCGAACGAATACGAAGCGCGCCATTGACGAGCGGTGGATTGATCGATGGGGAATTGCGAGACACGTGCCTCGATCGGGTCGATGACGATCTGACCCGCCTGATCTTCTAGTCGGCAACGAATGAGAAAGTCGTCAGACGCGCCGGAAACATCCGCTCGTACCTGCGCGACCCCTTGCCGGGTTTCTGGGTGGAAATCGGTATCGATCACCAAATTTGAGATGTGCGTGGGGGCGCGAGATTCGATCCAGACCGATCGATGAATCCCGCCATGATTCCAGTGATCTTGATCCTCGATCCAGGTCGCGTCGCACCAGCGGATCACCATAATCGCGACTTGGTTTTCCCCAGCGTGGACATACGGACTCAGGTCAAACTCGCTCGGCAGTCTTGAATCCTTCGCCATGCCGACAAAACCGCCATTGCACCAGATCGCTGCGAGACTTTCAAACCCTCCCAAATGCAGAACAGTTTGACGCTCTATCCAGTTGGCATCGAGACTGACAGTACAGCGATAAAGACCCGTCGGATTGTCATCAGGCACATGCGGTGGATCAAATCCCTCAAACGGCATTTGCCAGTTGGTATAATGCGGAAGATCTCCGGTCCCTTGCCGCGTCCAGACGCCAGGTACGTCGATATTCCGCCAAGGCGCCATATCCGTTTGAGCCGTGATCCAATCATTTGGGGCTTGATCGGGTCGATCCACGAGCTGAAACCGCCACGTCCCATTGAGAGACTTGCGCCAAGCCGACTGACCCTTTGCGAGTTCCGCTTCATGCGCAAAAGCTTGCATATTGGCACGCGCACTGAGACGCCCAAGTGACGTCAGCTGCGGGTCCATCAATTTTGATAATGGCAGCGGTAACACTCTACATCTCATTAATAACGCACAGACAGGGCCGTTACGCCTCGTCGTCGCTTATTCGATACTCAAAATCAATGCCATCTGCTTGATAGACTTATGTTTTGCGCTTGGCTGCTTGACCACACCCCACTTCTTTTGCGTATAAATGTAATTCCTGGGGACGGATTGAGATGTCTCATTCGTTTAATCTCTGTCGTATTATTCGCTCTAAACTGACGGACCTCCCAGATAATGACGCTTTCTCCCAAACAGCTTGCCCTGAGCGCCAGCGCGCTCATCGTCACCTTCAGTGTCAACGCTCAAGAAGATCTGCTGTTGCAAGACACGATTATCGTGGAAGGCAGCCGATCAAACCCAATGCTTGCCGATGTCGAAGCGGAGGTTGAGCTTAATTTCGCTGAGATCCGATCCTATGGTGCTGCCAGTTTAGAGGAATTGCTCGCTGATCTGGCGCCGCTGACCGAATCTTCTGGAGGCGGCGCGCCCGCCATTCTGCTGAACGGACGACGCATCTCCGGGTTTCGTGAGATCCGAAATTATCCTCCCGAAGCCCTCGCTCGAGTTGAAGTCTTGCCCGAAGCGGTTGCCTTGAAGTTCGGCTTTCGCGCCAATCAGAAAGTCATAAACTTCATTCTGCGCGATCGTTTTCATGCTGTGACGTCGCTCGGCAGCGTCGGGGCACCGACGGATGGCGGTCAATGGCTTGGTGATGTCGATCTATCCACACTCAGGATTCGGAATGACCAGCGTTGGAATGTCGATATTGAGTATGAGGTCCAGGACGCGCTGTTTGAATCTGACAGAGATATTGTCAGTGACGCTACTGGCGCCACCGCCGATCGAACGCTGCTCCCCGAACGGGAGTCGGTCGACCTGACGGCCAGTTTGAGCCATTTCCTGCCTGGTGATATCAGCGCGACCTATTCGGGCGGCGTCGACGTCGCGCAGTCAACCCGCGAGATCGCGCAAACTGATTTAAGCGACACCCTTGCGCGCGACACAGATGAAGTTGGGGGCCAGGCTCAATTTGTCTTCAATAAAGTCTACTCAGATTGGAATTGGACGCTGAACGGCGGTTATACCTATCGCAACACACAAACCGACACCGCCCTCGATCCAATTTCTGGGTTTCAAGAGGGTACGGAATCCATATCCGAAGACGCCAATTTAGAAGGGGTCCTCTTCACCAAGCTATTTGGGCTGCCAGCCGGCGACGTTGTCTCAACGGTGAAAATCGGCGCAGATGTGAGCGAATTGGAAACCCAGTCGGATCAGAACGGCGTGCAAACCACGACCGATCTTTCACGCACTGAAACCAATGCACAGGTCAACATCGATATCCCCGTGCTCGACGGATCGCAGGCGCGCACCCTCCTCGGGACGTTGAACTTGAACGCAAACGGCCGGCTGGACGATGTATCTGACGTTGGCACATTGCCCTCCTATGGGGTTGGTCTCACTTGGCAGCCGATAGACAAGTTACAGGTGCTGGCATCGACCGCCTATTCGGAGACGTCGCCTGGACTAAACTCACTCGGCGCGCCGACATCGATCACAGAAAACGCACGTGTCTTTGATTTTTCGACCGGGGAGACCGTCGAGAACGTCACACGCATCTCCGGTGGCAACCCAGAGCTCAGAGCCGAGGAACAAACACTACATCGGCTCAACCTGGCTTTCGATCCGTTTGAGACCCCGGATATTCGCTTCAATCTGACCTATACGGACACACAAACCGAAAACGCTATCCTAGGTTTCCCGGGTTTGACGCCGCAAATCGAAGCGGCATTCGCAGATCGCGTTGTGCGCGATACGGACGGGACCCTGTTGAGCGTCGATGCGCGAGCCATCAATATTGAGCAATCGACGACGCGTGAGGTTCGCTACGGTTTTAACTGGTCACATACTTTGCCGCGCCGGCAATTACCGGATCTCAATCAGGACGAGCGACGCCAATTACGCGACATATTTTTACAGCGGCTCGACGAGGAAGATCGTGCGCGCGTTCAGCAGCGGATCGCAGAGCGCGAAGCGCGACAAGCCGCAGGTCAAGCCCGTGGCGGGCCGCGCACCGGACAAGCCCGCGGTGGTGGCGGACCACGTGGAGGGCGCGGAGGACGAGGCGGCGGCGGGCGTGTCTTCGCATCAGTCTACCACACGATCACGCTCGAAGATTCCCTGCAAATCGCACCAGGTAGCGCTGCGCTCGACCTCCTCGATGGAGATGCTATCAGCGACCAAGGCGGCACATCGCAGCATCGAGTCACAGCACAGATTGGCTACTCCCAGGGCCCGTTAGGCGCATTCATTCGCGGCAACTGGCGCAGTGAGACAGAGTTCGATGACGGTATAAATCAGCCCCTAAACTTCGATGATCTCGCGACCGTGAATCTTCGATTGCAGTACAATTTCGGCAACAATCCGCGTTTGCTCCTAAAGTATCCTGCATTGGACAGCTCGCGCATCGCGCTCTCAATCGACAATCTGTTCAATGCAAAGCAGAGCGTAACTGATCCAAGCGGCCTCACACCGATCAACTATCAGCCTGACCTCCTCGATCCGCAAGGACGGGTTGTCATGCTGAGGTTTCGCAAACTGTTCTACTAGACGAACTCGAGCGACACTCTGTCGGATTATTGCGCGAGTTCCTGCACCAAAAAGTCAACCGTGGTTTTTATCTTATTGAGTCTGTATTTGGGCTGATTGTAGAGCAAATAGACCCCAGATGTGTGACTGCGTGACAGCGACAATCGCGCATCATTGAGTGTCACGGGAACGAGCTTGCCCGCTTCAAGTTCGGCCTTAATCCCCCATTTCGGAAACAAGGCGAAGCCTCTTCCCGCCACCACTTCGCTCAGCAATGCCTCGCTGATATTGGAAACAAACCCTCGGTGAATGTCCACATCCCGCCAACCCGTCTCGGTATGGGCGTGCCAGTCCACGATCCGGCCAGGAATGCGATAAAACACGGCTTGGTGTTGCTTCAAATCCGACAGGACGCGCGGCGTTCCGCGCTGGGCGAGATATTCGGGCGATGCGACCAATTGATGATCATTCTCAACCAGTTTTCGCGCGATCACCCGCTCAGGCAAGTCTGCCGTCGCGCGGATGGCAATATCTACCTCATTGCTGGCGAGATTATAGGCGTGATCTGTGAGCTCCAGATCAACGATCAAGTTCGGGTATGCGCATCTCAATTTTGAGATTGCAGGCAACAAAGCGACCGTCCCGAAGGTAGGTGCAGCCGTGATCCGCAATTGCCCTGTCGGTGATGTCGGGCGGTCTTGAATGACCTCATCTGCGTGAGACAAGGCGTCGAGTGCGGGTCGAACCTGTTCGAGATACAAAGCGCCAAGTTCAGTGAGTTTAACGGTCCGCGTTGTGCGATGGAGTAAGCTTGTACCCAGCGCGTGTTCTAAATCCTGGACACGCCGAGACACAGAAGAAGCGGGAACGCCCATTGATTTCGCGGCCGCTGTAAACCCGCCGAGCTCAACCGTCTTTATAAAATACTCGATCGCTTTCAGGCGGTCCATTTTGATTGTCTCCGATGACTTTACCGCTGACGCATTAATGCCTTTTTGGCAACTCTGTTTCTCAATTCATATTATTTTTAGACGCAATCAAGCCGCCTACCTAGACGCCTCCAAACGCAATCGAATGGAGGTTATCAAATGAAAATCATCGAATTTAGTGAGCTCGGCGATCCCGCAACGGTTCTGCAACTGAAGACGCTGCCACCTCTCGCGGTCGGTCCCGGAGATGTGCGCGTGAAAGTCCTCGCCACCCCCATCCATCCGGCAAATCTGTTACAGATCGCGGGGAATTACGGCGATGGCCCAGATCTGCCCTCCAATCCTGGTGGCGAGGGCGTTGGCGAAGTGATCGAAGTCGGTGACGGCGTCACTCATCTCCAAGTTGGCCAAACGGTATTACTCGTCGGCGTGGGTGGCACGTGGCGCGATGAACTCGTCGCACCGGCAGCCGCTTTCATTCCAGCCCCTCCTGGCGATCTCGAACAGCTCTCAATGATGGCAGTTAATCCGCTGACCGCGCACTTGATGCTGACGCGTTTCGCGGACCTTCAACCTGGCGACTGGGTCATTCAAAGCGCAGCAAACTCTGCGGTTGGGGAAATGGTGATCCAGCTTGCCGCGCAGCGCGGCATCAACACGGTCAATGTCGTGCGGCGTGACGATGTTGTTCCAGGACTGAAAGCACTCGGGGCCACTGTGGTTGTTTTGGATGGCGATGATCTTGCCGCGCGCGTGAGCGCCGAAACCGGTGGCGCAGACATCCGCCTGGCATTCGATGCAGTCGCCGGTCCGACATTTGAACGCCTTGTCGAGACGCTTGGATATGGTGCTTCGATCGTTTCGTACGGCTCTCTCTCTGGGCAAATGCCGACGCTGAATATGAGCGCTCTGATCGCCAATGACGTTCGCCCACGTGGCTTTTGGTTGTCGAAATGGTTTGAAACCGCGAGCGATGCCGACAAGCAGGGCGCCCTCGGAGCGCTCGTCCCGCAAATCGCCAGCGGTCAGATCAAGACCAAAGTCGACTCACGCTTCCCGCTGGAAGAAATCGCA
>JBCBQS010000083.1:2636-10976 GCA_039820085.1 Pseudomonadota bacterium | reverse complement strand
CAGAGATGTAGCCGCGATGACCCGAAAATGCCTTTTGGCTGACAGACTCATTAGAGCGCTCAGCTTGTCGGACAGTGACAACTCGGGCTGGTGATAAAGCGTCAGCCCCATCCGATACTCGACCGGCACACCCCCGGCGAAGGGTTTCGGGGCTTTCGTCTCTGCAAGGAGTTCGAAGCCAAGCGACCGATAGAAGCTTACGGCGGGATTGTCTGACAGAACATCGAGCTCCACCGCGCGGTGCCCATGCGACTTGGCCGTCTCGATTGCGGTTTGGACGAGCCGGAGGCCGATTTTTTGACCGCGATACTCAGGCATCGTCGCCACCGCATGGATATAATAGATGCCAGGCCGCGTCTCGGGGTTCAGCCAGCGGGCGGCTTCAAAGCAGTCCAGTCTGGTGCTGACATCATCCATGCTCAATTCTCCGCTCGCGAGAAGCTCTTTCCAAAGCGGGGCAAGATTATCACCGCGTGGGCGGAACTCGGGTGCGTGAAAGGAGATGAGAAATCCGGCGACCGCATCGCCGTCCAAGGCGAGATGGCAAGCATCATGACTGAACAGCGTGTCCGGCATGTACCAGGATTTCCGAACCACGGTGTCGAGAAGCGAACCGGTGCCGAATTGGTAGTCATAGGAAGACGGTCCGGTCGAATGAACCAGGCCGGGAATGGCGTCCTCATGCGCCTTCGCCAACGTCGCGTCTGCTTTTACAATCTGCATTTTCAACTCCTGCAGCGGTCGGGGTCATATCTTCGCGCTTGCTAATTTCGACCCATTTCGTTCTTGATGCAGAGCTAGGTACGTACTAGAAATATGTCAATGACCTAATTTTAGAAAGTCATCCCAAATGAAGCCGCTGACGCGCAAAGGCCATTCGACTCGCGATCGAATTTTGAATGAGACACTGACCCTGTTGCGGGAGCAGTGGTATGATGGGGTCAGTTTGCGGGAAGTTGCCAAACGGTGCGAGATTAAGCTCGGCAATCTCCAATACTATTTCGCAACACGAGAGGCTTTGTTCTTTGCGCTGGTTGAGCGTCAAGCAGACCAAGACAATGAGGCCATTGCGCAATTGCTAGAGGGTGCCGAAAGCGCAGAGGCTGCGCTGGACCTGATCATTCGCGACCTATTCAGCCGATGGCGACGACATGACGGGGCCATATACATCGTCTTACAATTGTTGCGTGGGAGCGCCGATCCGTTCGCAGATCTTTATCGCACGGTTTACGAGCGTCATTATCAGTCTCTCGAACCCCTGATTGAGCAATTGAATCCTGGGCTCTCTTCCGCAGAGCGGAGCTTCAAAGCCAAGTTGATCACATCACTGATAGATGGCGCGACGATGCAGATCGTTGATGCATCTCAACGAAGCGCTTTCCTCGAACGCATCGTCGCCGAAGCGATGCGATTGGCGCTGCTGACCGACGTCGAATGAGCAAGGATTGCTCAGCGCGCCAAAGCCAACACGTGTATCGACTCTAGAGTCGCCCCCAACCGATCACCCGAGTGGTCTAATCACTTGATGTGGTGACGGAGGTGTCAAACTTTCGTCTTGAGTACACAACGGTCGTATTGAAGCGATTGATGTAGGGGTTGCTCATCAGGACAGATCTCGACCACTCTTCATAGGCGCGCATGGACGCGGCATGGATGACGAGCACATAATCATTCTCTCCCGAGACGTGATACGACTGTTTGACCAGATCTTGCCCCGCAAAAACATCGTCGAGCTCATTATAAATCTCTGGGGTTTCTTGATTGAGAATTACCGAAACGATGAGAAGCACACCGAACTGCTCGATGTTCACAAGCGAGACATCGCGTTCAATGATCCCGGTCTGCCGGAGGTGAGCGATCCGACGGCGGACCGAGGAGGCAGACAAATTGACCTCTTTGCCAATGGCCTCGTGAGACAAGCTGGCATCGGATTGAATGATATCGAGGATCGCTGCGTCAAATGTGTCCAGCATGGCGAATTTAGATCACTTTCAGTCACTTTTTGAAGAATTCCGTCCACGAAATACAGTGAATTCGCCGAGACGCGTCAAGAAAAATCGAGACAATGACCTCATCGAATTAAGCTTTGAGGTTGAAAATGATGATGATCTTTCGGGCATGCGCACTCGGTTCACTCCTATGGTTCGCGCCTGTACATGAGGCACATGCGGAAAATGGTGCGCTTGGTTATGCACGACCTGCGAGCGGGATTATCGTCGACGGCGATCTCAGCGATTGGCCGTCAAATGCGCGTCGCCACCCGATTGAAACAGGCGTTTTTGACGATGGATCAGGCTGGCGGGACGCGGCGGTGTTTCGGGCCGCTTATGATCCATCTGGAACGTCTCTCTATTTGGCCATCGAAACCGAAGATGAGTCCCTGGTCGACCTTCCAGAGGGTGGTCCGACGGATGAAGATACAGCCGTGATTTATATCGATGCAGACCACAGCATGCACGGATCGGGGCCGTGGATGTTCCGCGGCGAACCGGGGCGCGTCAGCAATATGTCTGAGCCGCTGAGTTGGGACCCCCAGACAGCCCGAGCTCGCGACAGTATGGTCGAATTGGCTGTGCAGCAGTCAGACGGGCGGCGCGTTTATGAGTGGCGCGTTGAGCTTGATCAATCGGTGCGGGCCGGCATGAGTATCGGTCTCGACATGATCCTGGTGGATATTGACGATCCATCTTTCGGGACCCCGCCGGCGGTCATCGCTTGGGGGAAGTATGGCAGCAAAGAAGACCGGGCGAGCCGGCTCGGGGATTTGATCCTTCTGGGCGACGACGACCAGACGGGGCGCCTATCGGGAAATATGGCTTGGGCGGACGGCGTGGATGGTCCCGACCTTGGCGCGTATCGCGTTCGTATTCGCGATATCAATGACCCTGAGCTCTGGGTTCTGGTCGAGACAGATGAGCAGGCGAAATACACGGTTGAACTCCCAAGCGGGCAATATTGCGTCACGCCATTCTTGATGCTCACCGGCCCGGCTGCAGAGTTTCGGATCAATGATGAGGTCGAGGTGTGCGCAGAGGTTCAAGCCGGGATGGAAACACACGCAGAAACGCTGGTCCAAACTCTTAGCATGGTGCCGGATCACCATATTCAAGAGAGCGAAATTCTATTCAATTTTGATGCAGATGCGGCGCAGCGCTTAGACGCGATGATGGCAGATTACATGCATCACTACACCATCCCCGGGGCGAGCGTCGCGATCATCAAGGATGCGAAGATCGTCTACCGCCAGGACTATGGGGTGACAAACTGGCTGACCCAAACGCCGGTGCGTCCGGAAAGCCTGTTCGATATGGGATCGATCACCAAGGCGGTGTTTGCCTTTGCCGTGCATCGATTGGTCGACCAAGGCGTTCTCGACCTTGATCGTCCCTTATACGAATACATGCCATTTAAAGATATTGCCGAGGATGAAAGATCTAAACTGTTCACCGCTCGCCACGTTCTATCTCACCAAACTGGGCTGCCAAATTGGCGATGGCAAAACGATGATCGAAAGCTGGATATCGCGTTCACACCAGGAGACGGGTATCGATACTCAGGCGAAGGCTATGATTATCTTGGTCGCGTCATCGAACACCTGACTGAGGAAGACTTGGAAACGGTCTTGATCCGCGAAGCCATTGAGCCGCTTGGAATGAACGATGCCGTGCGGTTTTCAAAACGTGGCAACTGGCATGATCTTTTCGTTATTGGGCATAGTGAGCTGAGGGCCTTTATCAGTCCAACGCCTGAAGAAGCGCATGCGGCTTACTCCATGATGGCGGACACCGAGAGTATGGCGCGGCTGCTGATCACGTGGATGCAGCGGGGCGGGGGCCTTTCAGACGCAGGATATTCAACCATGTTCGAAGCTCAAATCGAAACCGGCGACAAAGCGTGTGGTACAGATTGGTCTGCCTATCACGGAGCGGGCCCTCGCATACTCGAAACGCCGTTCGGTCGCACGCTTGGCCATGGAGGTTTAAACTGGGGACAGATCTCCCTGATAGAGATGTACGAAGACCATGATGCAGGATTCGTCATCGCCACAAATGGCGACGATGGCATGCATGTACGAGATGCGCTCCGCCGCTTTCTCGTTGCAGGCCGCGAGCACTCGGTAGATCCTTAATTGGAGCGACAAGGTGTTGGCGGTCAAATCGCCTGAAATGCGAGGCCGCGGACGGATTCAGAGTCAGACGGGATTAGAACGGCCGAAAAACGCTTCGGGTTCCCTGTTGATCATTGAGGGCGCGCACCAGGTCCAGCCCGGATCGCGTCGCCTGTCCATTCGCATCAATCCAGCCTTGGTCTATCGCAATCTGCGCGGCGGTTTGGGGGCCTTCGCCGTATAGCGTGGAAACGATTTGAAGCACATCTTGTCGTGTTGTGTGCTCGACATGTGGGTTTTGGTCACTCATGGCCTGCCTCCGTTGATCCCATACTCTATACGAAGACACGCGCTCACCGGATGTGTGAGATGGAAACAGCCTACTTTTGTCATCTCGAAGCGTGCAACGGCCTCATCTGGAACTTGGCGCGTCTCGGCCCCGTCGGCGCAGCCAAATCCTGTCAAAAATTTTGATGCGCGGACTGTCCAGACAAAAAAGTCACTTGTCCTGACACCTTAGAGCTATCGCGAAGTTTCAATCGCGATCAGGGGATTTGGAGACTTCGCTGCTCGAGAGATTAAACTATGAAACCTGTTCTTTTGCTTGGCCTATTCTTCGCGCTATCAACAGGGTGCGCGTCTGGTCCACACGCCGCGTCTAGTCCGAGCGACACGCGCCCGGGCATGGCAGAAAGCAGCGCCATTACCTCGATCGCAAACCACAGTGACTACATTTGGAAAGACATGCCATGGGGTGTCGTTGTCGCTCATACAGACGCTGAGGTAACGTCTGCAATCATAGAGTATGAAGCTGCAAATACGGCGTTGCGCGAACACTTTGATCTCCAGGATCAGCGCGGCGCGGTTATCGTCAACTCCATTGCCAGCGAACGCGATCAAATCGAGCGCGTCTTTGATTTGGACTGGGTGATGCCGTGGGATTTTGGGCTGTCCGAGCTTTCTACAGAGGATCAGGAAACTGAATCAAGCCCTGAACCAAGCGACGCGCAACGCGCTTCGATGAGACAACAAATTGTTGATCAGCTCTCCGCCGGCGGGGGTGAACCTGACCCGGAAATGGTCGAGACGATATATCAGACGGCGCTGAAACAGTTCGCAGAGCAAACTCAGACAGTCAGTACAGACAGTATCAAACCCCTGCGCCATGAATTGGGTCATATGCTCTTTGTTCATGGCGTTTGGGCGATCGATGATGACGTGCAACAATATGCGTCTGGCGCGCCAGATTGGTTGGATGAGACCGCTGCCGTCCTCGCAGAAGACCCGGTGCTCACTGAGCGCAGAAGAGAGCACATCAAAGAGCTCGTAATCAATGATGAGATTATGTCGTTTGAAGACTGGTTCAATATGCAGCACCCGGTCTACGGCGCCGCCATGAAATTGCTTGCGCAGCGAATGGAGCGTGAGGGCGATGGCCCATCCACTGGCGCTTACTTGTTTACAGTGGACGATTTCGAGGCGGCAGGACTGGAAATCGATTCCGGCGCCGCCGACTTTTATTCCATGTCTCGAGGTTTTATCGATTATCTTGCCGCAAAATCAAACGATCCGCGGGCATTGCAGCTCATCACTCAGGATTTGAAAGATGGGGTCAGCATGGACGAGATTCTCTACGAGCGCGGCGCCGCGTTTGGGTTGCCGCAGACATTTGAAGCGCTCGACAAAGACTTCGCGGATTGGATGATCGGGCAGGCCTAAAGGGTCAATCGGGAACGGACTTGAACCCAGGGTCGGGGGCTTTGTCGTCCAGCCTGCCCTGACCCAACGGTGATTCAAGGGAAAGTGCCCGGCTTGAACGCTAACAAATCAAGCCCCGGCGTTAAAACGGCAAGCGACGTCTAAGTGACCCGCAAAATGACGTTCCGTCGCGCGACGAATTAACAACTTTATAAACGGAATCAGCGTTTCTACCTCCTAAGGGCTGGAGGGTCTCCTATGACCAAACCTATGGATGCGATCGACGCAGTCGAAACAACGCCGCCGGCTTCAGGCTATCAGCAGGGCATCATTGATTACTATTCCGAAGCAGGCATGGACTATGAGCCGTGGAGCCGACGCTTCAATATGCATTTCGGCTATTATCGGTGGGGGCTCAACCCGTTTGATCGCGAGCAGATGCTCGATGAAATGAACCGGCAGGTGGTTCAGCGCCTAGATTTGGACTCCACCCAGACCAACACGCTTGCCGATCTTGGCTGCGGGGTCGGCACCAGCGCCCGGTTTGCGATCGAGCATTTTCCAAACACCAAAATTATCGCCGCCACGCTCGTGCCATGGCAAATCAAGATGGCAAAAGAGATGTCGACCGCCGAGATTTACAAGGACCGCCTCACCTATACGCTTGCAGATTATTGCGATCTCGGGCTCGACGATGCGAGTTGTGATGGCGCCTATGCGATCGAAAGCAGCTGCTATGATCATGGCAAAGACAAGCGTAATTTCCTGACCGAGGCGTATCGGGTTTTGGCGCCGGGTGCGCGCCTCGTCGTTGCTGATGGCTTTACCAAGCGCAAAACTCAATCGCGCTTTTTCAGGTATCTGTATCGCAAGGTTTGCGATGGTTGGGCTCTGCAGACGTTCGCTGGATTGGACGAATTCGTCGAAGCGCTTGAGCAAATCGGCTATGAAGATATTCAAGTGCAAGAAGCCTCATGGCGCGTCGCAGTGAGCGTGTCTTACGTGCCGTGGGTCTCAATCAAATATTTCTTCAAATCGATCTTTCTTCGCAAAGACGACACGCGCATTCAGTTCGGCCATTTTATCGCGCCGGTTTATGGCGTGCTGATGGGTCTGCACCGCAGGCAATATGGCTATCACATTATTAGTGCCCGTAAGCCTGGGTAATCAGAACGTCGCGCTGAATGTGTCGCAGTCCGCGGCTCATCCAGTCTGGTCACATGCGCGTATGGATGAGGTCAAACATGATTAGGACCTCAAAATGAGAACCGATAAAGATACCGTCAGTGCAATGTTCGCGGCTGATCCGCTGAAAGGCAAGAAAGTACCGCTTTTCTCAATTTGGATCGATCTGTTGTTTGGCGGGCTGTAAGCCTACCCATACCTTATTCGGCTTTTGAGGCCTTCTGACTTTGCATGCAGCTCATCGCCGCCTCTACCGTGGCGCGGGCATCGCTGCGGTTGAGATCGCCGCTTATCACTTTGCTGCGAACTTCTGAGCGGATGGCATCTTGGTTGGCCTCTTGCTCGGCTGCGGTCACTTCTCCGTCCGCCATCGCATCTTTTCGTAGCTCTGCAGCAAAGTCGAATATCTCTTGGCCCGGCGTGCTTAACTCATCATAGCAAGCTGGTTTTGCACCATGCTCATGCGCTGCTGCGCCGAGTGCAAATGTTCCAAGTGCGAGTCCGAGCATGAGTGTTTTTGCTCTAAATGCGTAAGCCATATTGGTCAGTTCCCTTTGTTCTAGCGTCCACAAGCGCGAAAACCGCGCGTGATCTTACCATTGGCGTAGCGCCTCAGCAGGATCGCAACAACAGGTTTAATGTGAAACATTAGAAAGGTGCCTCGCCGCGTTGCCGGTCGTCCAAGGCGGCAGGTGGCTTTAAGCCTTCTGGGTGCCGCGCCGGCGAATCTCAGCCGCGATGAGCCAGAGCCGGTCTTGGCCCCAGACGGCGATATCGGGTTCGCCATCAGGTCCGCTGAGGCGCAGGCTGGGCACTCCCCATAGGCCGAGCCCTTCAATCATCTCGTCTTGATGCTGCGCGATGAGGGGCTTCCAATCGTCAGTGTTAAGGCGTGTCTTTGCCTCGTTCCAATCCAGCCCTGCCGCCTCAACGCCATGACGCATGCCCTTTTCAGTGTGAATGCCGATTCCATTGGCGAACGCATTTTTGAGAAGCGCGCTCATCAAGGCTACGTCTTTGCCTTGCTCTGCGGCCCAAGAGAACATGGCATATGTGTTGCGAGTTGGATCGCCAATCGGGGTCAACATGGGCCCAAACGGAACGCCGAGAAACTCGCCCTCACGCTTGGTGTCGAACACGATATAGTCGACTTTAGGACGGGGCGCCGGGACGCCGCGCATGATCATAGGCAGCACGGGCTTATGGTGAAACTCGATCCCGCACGTGTCTTTCACTTCAATCACTTTGTCATAGATGATCGCCGTGTAGGGCGAGTTGATTGACGTGAAAGACACGTGCGGGATCGAGTTTCACCATAAGCCCGTGCTGCCTATGATCATGCGCGGCGT
>JBCBQS010000083.1:0-2629 GCA_039820085.1 Pseudomonadota bacterium | reverse complement strand
ATCCGTCAATCAACTCGCCCTACACGGCGATCATCTATGACAAAGTGATTGACGGATAAAAGTCGAGCCTCAGTGCGCTTGCGTCGATACCTGAGACATCGATTGAGGGTCGTGGTGCGATGTAATCTGCGTCCGGAGCCGCCGCTTCGCCTCGAGCGATCCCAAGATCTCGCAGCCGCTGTTCGAGGTAGAAGAGGCGATCAATGCCCCAATACCATTCACCGCCATAATAAAACATGGCGCCGGAATAGTGGCCCAGTTTTTTCAGGGATGCCGCACCGTCCGCCAGCTCAACTTCTCCTGTCCAGGTACTGTCTGGGATTCTGTCAGATTGGCCTGACCAGAGCGCTGTGCTGATCGCGTGTAACTCTGCAACCCTCTCAGGATAGGAAAGATCTGGAAGGTAATCGATTGCTTTGCGCATAAGATCAGGATCGGGCAGCACCGGGTAGTTTGCATCAAAGGCCAAACCGTAATGCGGCGCGATCAGTTCAGCATCTTTCCGAGCCCAGATTGCAAGCTTCTCGAGCTCGGGTTGTGAGCTGCCACCCGTCGCGGGAATGAGATGGACAACGAGATCGATATCATACCGCGCAGCGAGCGCTGGCAGGACCTGTGCAGCGAGGTGCGAGTATGGATCATCCAATTGGTGGAAATACTCGACCGTGTGCGGCGCGCCGGACTTGACCCGCTTGGCCTCTGCTTTCTGTCGCCGCTTTTGGCGTTTCTCCGGGCTGATGATCTGATCCACACGCATGCGGAAAATGGATCGCACAATCCCAGGCGGATTCCGCATCCACGATGAGTTCCGACTATTCTCTGGATCCGTCATGCCAACCCTCCCTTGAACCTATCGCTCTACGGCGATCGACCTCTATTGACAATATGAGTGTCAAAACCACGGCGCTTGGTAAGACTGAACGGACCAAGCGCCGGTCGGCTTTAATCGATATCCTGACCGTTCTCGCCAAGGGGCGGCAATGGCCGCGGGATGAGCTCTGGAATTGGTTCAGATGCGATTTTATCTGAGAGATAAGACAGCGCGTAATCAAGCTGCGCGTCTCCGCCCTCATATGTCGCCCGAGGCAGATTGATGATTTCGACATCTGGCGACACGCCGCGTCCTTCGACAAGCCAGCGCCCATCGGCCCCATACTGCGCGTATTCCGCGACCCGCGCTTGTCCGCCATCGGCCAATCCGTTTCGGTCGGACAACCAAATGCCTGCACCAGCGGTTTGGGTGCCAATGGTCAGGCCAAGATCAAGCGCCTTGATACCAGCGGCAAAGGTCTCACCGTCCGAATAGGTGCCCTCATTGATCAGAACGGCGAGATGGCCTCGGAAGGTTTGCTGCATATTGGTGTAGGCGTCGCCATGCGACGGGTTGCGCCAATAGGCCCAGGCCTCGCGCAAAAGCGTACTCAAGATGATGCTATCAATATTGCCGCCACTATTGCCGCGAACGTCGATGATCAGGCCGTCTTTGTCGAAATGTTCGAAGAAATCACGGGCGAAGGCGGCGGCATCGAATGCCCCCATGGCGCGCATATGAAGATAGCCGACTTGATTGCCCGACGCTTCAGCCACGCGATCGCGATTGCCCTCGACCCAATCGATATAATGAAGGGGGCGGGTCGACCAGAGGGTGCGCGGCGTGACGATCTCTTGGATCGTTTCTCGGCCGCGGCGCAACTCGAGGAGGACCTCCTCACCGGCTTTCATCATCAGAGCATCGGACAGGTCCCGCGGCGTACGGATATCGATGCCGTCAACTTTGAGCAGGATGTCGCCGACCCGCACATCAATGCCCGGCTGTTGCAGAGGACCGAGGGTCGAGGGCCGATCAGGTTCGCCGCGATAAATCGAAGCGATCTCAAGGCCATTGGCGCGAACTGTATAAGTGGCGCCGAGAAAGCTTGGCTGTCCACTTTCAACATCCTCCGGCTCATCGCCGCTGCGGATCTGGCTATGCAGAATCCCGAGCTCTGCAGACATTTGCTTGAGCAGATCATCAACTTCTGAGCGGTGTCCAATGCGGTCGCGAAGGGGGACATAGCGTGCTTTGACCGCGTCCCAGTCGACCCCCCGCAGATTGGGATCATAGGCAAAGTCCCGGTGCAAACGCCAGGCATCTAAGACCAATTGGCGCCATTCCTGTTTCGGATCGATGCGCAAGGTCCAATCTGACAGACGCACAGCGTTGTTGCTCGTATCCGATGGAAAATCCTTATTGGCCGGAAGCAGCAAAAACTTCGCATTATCGCCGCGACCTGTTCGAACGAAAATCGTCTCGCCATCCGCTGACAGTTCAAATTGCCGGACATTGGAAGCGTAGTCAGACAGTTTCGGCGCGTTTGGCGTGAACGAGACTTTTTGCAGTTTCGACGTGTCGCCATTGCTCAGGACGAAGAGATTTTTGTCATTTGCTGCAAGGCTATCAAAGTCACCCGATCCGACCGGGACTTGGAAGAGGCGCTCAGAGATGCCGACAAATGGGATGTCCGCTTCGCCGCGATCCGCCTCGTCTTGATCGCTCGCCTCTTCGTCTTCGACTGTAAGCTCACTCGCAGATTGAAACGGAAAATCTGCCTCGGGGTTGAGTTGAACCGCGAAGATTTGTCCGCGCGAC
>JBCBQS010000082.1:0-11183 GCA_039820085.1 Pseudomonadota bacterium | reverse complement strand
CGAAAAAAGCCGCCCAGCGACGGACGGCTTTTCTGGTGTTTTTGGACAGCGCTAATTGTTGGCAGAACGCCGCAAAAAGGCTGGAATTTCAAGATCTTCGTCGTCGAACGCTGCCGGCTTTGGATGGTCATCCGGGCTCGATACAATTGGCGGCTCTTCATGGCCGGAATCATTGTCGCCCACGGCGTCTTCACGGCGCCAGCCAAACAGGTTTGAAAACCCGGCTGGGCTATTCTCGGCGACCGGCTTTGTAAACGCCGCATCAGCAGAAACCGTATCGGCCCCGGATTGGGCCTCGACATGCGCCGCCGGCAAGTCACGGCCACTAAAATCAGGCCGCTGATCGGGTTCAACCACGGGCTCATTCACTGTGATCTGGCTGACAACGACCGGCGCTTCAACCGTATCCGGAACCGTAGGTGCCATGGCGACGGCAATCTCTTGCGCGGTAACCCCTGCTGCAACGACGGACACGCGGACCCGCCCTTCAAGCTCAGGATCGAATGTCGAGCCCAGGATGATGTTCGCGTTCTCGTCGACTTCGCGGCGGATTTCATTGGCCGCTTCATCAAGCTCGAACAGCGTCATGTCATATCCGCCGGTAATATTGATCAGCACGCCTTTGGCGCCGCGCATCGAAATGTCATCCAGCAATGGATTGTCGATGGCAGACCGGGCTGCTTCCAAGGCGCGGCCTTCGCCCTCGCCTTCGCCCATGCCCATCATGGCTGTGCCCATGCCCTTCATAATTGTGCGGACATCGGCAAAGTCGAGATTGATCAGTCCGGGCATAATCATCAAATCGGTGATGCCGCGCACACCGGAATACAGCACGTCATCGGCCATGCGGAAGGCTTCGGCAAACGTGGTGCGCTCATTCGCGATGCGGAAGAGGTTTTGGTTTGGCACAACGATCAACGTGTCGACGACATCTTTCATCCGCGACAGGCCGCCTTCGGCCGTCTTCATACGGTGCGCCCCTTCAAACCCAAATGGTTTGGTGACAACACCGATGGTCAGGATGCCTTTATCATGTGCCGCTTTGGCGATGACGGGTGCCGCACCTGTGCCTGTGCCGCCGCCCATACCGGCTGCGACGAAGACCATGTGGGCATCCTCAAGCGCTTCTAGGATTTCATCCATCGACTCTTCCGCCGACGCCTCTCCGACATCGGGGCGCGCGCCTGCGCCAAGGCCAGATGTGGTCTCGAGGCCAAGTTGAATGCGGTTATCGGTCTTAGAACGGCGCATGGCCTGCGCGTCAGTATTCGCGACATAAAACTCGACGCCTTGGAGGTTCGCCTCGATCATATTGTCGACGGCGTTACCACCCGCACCCCCAACACCGATAACGACAATCCGCGGTTTGAGTTCTTTCGTCATGCCCTGTTCCCGTTCTTTATAATTTACGCACCAAAGTTTTGTCTCAGGGCAGAATGAACGGCTTGGCCTAAAAGACTCTTAAATGACTGTGATCTCGCTCAAAAATTTTCACGGATCCAGATTAAGACCTTTGCAAACACTCCACGCCCGGATTTTTCTCCGGCAAACGCCGCCGCATGCCCAGCCCGTGATGCGTCGGCAAATCCCTTCAGCTCATAAGATATCAGACCTGCGGCTGTGGAAAAGGCCGGATTCCCATAATTCTCACCTAAAACATCAGCATCAATGGGACGGCCCATTCTAACCGGTTGTTTTAAAACCGAAGCTGCAAGATCACGAACACCTGCTAATTGGCTGGCGCCGCCAGTGAGAACGGTCCGTCTCGGTAAAATCGGGCGCAAGGGGCTCGCCGTAAGATGCGCTTGCACCATTTCGAACAGCTCTTCGATTCGCGGCGCGATAATGTTGGCAAGCTCACCGCGTGTCATCCGGCTCGCTTTCAGCCGGCCATCATCGCCGAGGCAGGGCGCCTCGATCCGCTCCGCCATGCCAGGCCCGTTGCGGTCGGCTGTGCCGTTGAGTGTTTTCAGGCGCTCTGCCGCCGCAAAGGTGGTTCCAATGCCTTGCGCGATATCGGAGGTCACGCGGGCGCCACCGACTTTGACCAAATCGAGCCAAGCTGGCGCACCGTTCAGGAACACAGAGACCGACGTGACGCCGCCGCCAAAGTCGATGCAGATGGCCCCATTTTCAATCTCATCATCAATCAAGGTGCCAGAACCGCTGGCAAGCGCCGATGGTACGATCCGTTCGACGCCCAAATGCGCGCGTTGCACACATTCTTTGAGATTCTTGACCAGCGATTTCGGCGCGGTCACGACGTTCAACAAGACGCGCACGCGATCGCCAATCATGCCGACCGGATCGCGAATATCGTCCTGGTCATCCACGCCATACATGACGGGATACGCGCCAAGGAGTTCGCGGTCTTTGGGAACAACTTTGTTGAGCGCCTGCGCCCATACTTTTTGAACGTCGCGGCTGCTAATCTCGCGCTGGCCCAGTTCGATCTCTGCCTCAGCGAGTTGGCTATCAACCTTCGGTCCGGTGATGCCGAGAATGACGCGGTCAATTCGTTCACCCGCTTCACGCTCCGCATCTTCGACAGCGAGACGGATTGAGCGCTCAAGCGCTTCAATGTCTGTGATCGCGCCGCCATTAAACCCGCGACTCTGCTGCCGCCCACCGCCCATAAACGCAAACCCGGCGCGGCTGCCCGGATCAACTCGCCCGATCAAACAGGCAATTTTTGAGCAGCCAATGTCAAGCGCCGCCACAACGGTTCCAGCTTTGCCAACATGTCTCGGCTTCAGTCTCTGTTCGCTCGTGGCCATTAAGCTGCTCCTCCTTGTGTTGCGGTGCGCGGGGTTAGAAAGACGCGACCCTCGACCCGCAGGTCGATCACGCTCAACGGTCTGCGCGCGAGCTCTGCATCTGCTTCCAAATCAGCGAACTGATAAAGATTGTCCGTTAGGCTCTCATCTGCAGGGAGTTTAACCACCGCGCCAGATTTCAAAACCAGGTCCCAGCGCCGCCCCGCGACGCGCTGCGCATATTCGGTCTCCTGGCGCAGGCTCGGCGCCATCGCGAAGACTTTCTCAAGCGCAGGCACTGCTTCGGCGCCGCCCTCTCCGATCGACTGGACGAGATCTTTATGGTCGCTCGCACGCGCACGCGGCATCAAGCGGCCAAAACTATCGACAACGGACCAGCGCTCGCCATCATTCCATAACGCGGTTGGCTCAGCGGCAGTTGCATAGATCATGACCGTATCTGGCCAAAGGCGATAGACCCGGACTTTGGCGACCAGTTGCGTGTCTTCGACGCGGCGGCGAATGAGATGCGGATCGGCCCGAAACATGTTCTCGCCGGGTTCGATCATGGCCGCTGTCCGAATTTGACGCGCGACGGCCGGAACATGTTCCAAACCGATGACTTCAACATTGTCGACAGAAAGCCCGACGGTGCGCGATGCGCCATCCATAGCGCTGCCCCAGCGCTTGCCGACTTGCGATAGCGACCCGCCAAGCAATGCCGCACCCGCCACGATCAGCGCGACCACCATCACCAGGCCGAACATAACAGATGAAATCTGAGTCCGTTCCATGACGATATCTGGTTCAGGCGCCTGTTTCTTGGCTTTGGCCCGTGGCATTGCGTGTCCTTTCGGTCTCGCCAGTTTGCTGATCCGGACCCCTGCGAATGGATATCGAAAACGCTTGATGCTTCTAGTGTGCTGTTCGTGCGATCAGCTGCTTATTCACCACCAAGCGGACCCGCTATCCCATTCCAGTGCGATCCTACCGACGGGCAATTTTGCATCAAAGTCGTAAAACTCTCTTAAGGATGCCGGACGCGCTGAAAGATTTTTTCGAAGGGTGTTCACGTGATCTGAAAATCACCCTAAGAGGCACATTGATGCGAGCAAAAAGTTAGACGCATTGCCCCAATTCCGTCACAGACTTCCAGTCAGTTAGGATGTTAGAGGCAAAGCGTTTCGCCGCTTCAGATCTTTTCACAAAAATTTTTCGAATAGGGGTTGTGCGAGCAACGTTACACTTGTAACACGGCTTCCGTCAGGGTGCGTATCTGCCGGAGCTATTATAATAATGAAAAAGACTTTCCTCGCCGGGCTCTTCGCTGGCCTCTCTCTTCCCCTGCATGCCCAAGTGCCCACCGATCCCGGCGAGGATGCCCGGGTCTTCACCCTCGCAGATTTCGAACAATTCGCCCCGCGCTCCGCCGCCGACATGATTGCGCAAATCCCTGGCTTCACGATCAGTGGCAGCGATGGTCAGCGCGGCTTTGGTCAAGCCCAGGAAAACGTCCTGATCAATGGTCAGCGGATCTCTTCTAAATCGACCAGCGCGCGCGAAGTGCTGTCGCGAATTCCGGCCACGAATGTCGAGCGCATCGAAATCGTCGAAGGCGCGAGTTTGGACATTCCGGGCTTAAGCGGTCAGGTCGCGAATGTCATCGCAACAGCGAATGGGATTAGCGGCACATGGACCTATCGCCAGCGCTATCGCGAAAACTTGCCCCCGGCCCTCGACTGGATTGAGTTCTCTGTGAACGGCCAATCGGGCACGCTAGGATGGACCCTCGGATTGCAGACTGAGCCCAATCGCGGCGCCGCAGCGGGGCGTGAGAACATAACCGATGGCGATGGCAATCTTACAGAATTTCGCGAAGAAGACGGAACCTTCATCGCCGACTTTGTCGGCCTGAATGGCACGCTGAACTGGAAGCCCGCCAATGGTCATATCGCCAATCTCAATGCCGAGTATAATCTCTGGGAACCAGACGAACGCGAGGCCAGCAGTGTCTTCGCTCCGGATGGAACCTTGCTGCGCCAGACCATTTTCCAATTCAAAGAAAATGAATGGAACAGCGAGGTCAGCGGTGATTATGAACTCGGCTTTGGGCCTGGACGGCTCAAATTTATCGGTCTTCAACGCAACGAGTACAGCCCGACGCGCTCGCAATTCTTTGGCGCTGATGTCGACGGGCAAAATCTCGCCAATCAAATCTTCGCGCGGGAAGTCGATGAGAGCGAAAGCATCCTGCGTAGCGAATACAATCTGTCAGGTGCGAACAATTCAGACTGGCAGTTCTCGATTGAGGGGGCGTTCAACACACTCGACAGCGAAGCGTCTCTGTTTCGCGGCGACACGTTTGACGCGGTCAGCGAAGTCGAAATGGACGATTCCGGCGTTCGGGTCGAAGAAAAACGCGCCGAAGCTTTCATCACGCATGGACGTCAGCTCACGAAAGACCTCCGCTTGCAAGTCTCCCTCGGGGCTGAGCAATCCGAGATCACATCTGATGGCGCGAATGGACAAACGCGAAGCTTTACGCGCCCAAAAGGGTCAGCGTCCTTGTCCTGGAATATGGATGAAGACACGGTCGTGAATGCCTCATTGGAGCGCCAAGTCGGGCAGCTCAACTTTTTTGACTTCGTCTCTAATGTTGATCTCAACCAAGGCGACGATCAGACCGGTAATGAGCAAATCGTGCCGGATCAAAGATGGCGTCTCGCCTTCCAAGTCGAACGCGACTTTGGCAGCTGGGGGGCCGTGACCGCGGAGGTGTTCGGCGACGAAATTGAGGATCTGACCGAGCAGGTCCCGATCTTTCGCCCGATCGATCCAGACGTGCCCAACTCACCGCTCTTCGCGGCGGCTGAAGGCCCTGGCAATATTGACACCGCATCTCGGGTTGGGCTCGAGATTGAGGGCACGCTTAAATTCGACAATCTCGGCTGGAAAGGCGCGCAGCTCGACTATGAAACGTTCATGCAGGACACATTTGTCGATGATCCGCTAACCGGCGATACGCGCGATTTCCGCGGCAGCACGATCTATTATTACGAACTGAACTTTCGTCATGATATTCCAAACACCGATTGGGCTTGGGGTCTGAATTATGAGCGGTTCGAAAACGCCCCCAATTTCCGTCGAGATGCACGAACCCTATTCACTCAACCACAAGGATTTGCCTGGGGGTTCATTGAGCACAAAGATGTGTTTGGAATGACCGGCTCAATCTTTTACGCCAACCTTCTCGACAGCGATGATAATTTGGAACGCCTGGTCTACGAGCCTGATCGGCGCGGCGAAATCGTTCGCATAGAAGAACGCAGCCGGAATTTTGGCGGCATTCTCACACTCCGTCTTCAAGGCACGTTTTAGTCGGCTTTGTCGGCCTGGATGCGCCCAATCCGGCGAATTTCCCAGCGCAAGTCAACGCCCGAATGATCGAACACACGGGCCCGAACAAGTTCGCCCAAAGCTTCGATGTCTGCGGCTGTGGCATCGTCTGTATTGATCAAAAAGTTGCAGTGCTTTTCGCTGACCATGGCGCCGCCGACGCGCAAACCGCGACAGCCCGCAGCATCGATCAGCTTCCAGCTTGAGCGCGCATCAGGCGTGCCGGGTGGGTCTGGATTGGCAAAGGTTGACCCGCCGGTTTTGTCTTTGATCGGCTGGGTTTCGGCACGCCGGGCTTGGTGCGCGGCAATCTCAGCTTCCAAAGTCTCAGGGTCGGCCGTCTCATCGCCCGTCAAAACAACGCGCGTGACGATAACATCAGGTGGCAGGTCCGAGTGGCGATAGCTGAAGCCAATCTTGGGATGGCCAAAATCTGCGAGCTCGCCCTGATAGACCACTGGATCGCCTGCACGTGTCACGCCATGCAACGTGCTCAGCACATCTTTTAACTCGCGGCCATAGCACCCCGCATTGGTGCGCAGCGCGCCGCCAATCGTTCCAGGAATTCCGGACAAAAAAGACAAGCCCGACAGGCCAGACTTCGCAGCCGCCTTGGCGACCGATAGATCGAGCGCACCGGCACGCGCCTCAAGCTGCGTGTCGGCAATGCGGTTGGTTTCTCCCCAATACTTGCCCATCAATCGAACCGTGACGCCGGCAATGCCGCCATCGCGGACAATTGTGTTGGACCCCACGCCAAGAACGGTCAGCGGGATCGATTGCGGCAGTGCTTTTAGAAATGCAGCAAGATCGTCTTCATCCGCCGGGAGAAACAGCACATCAGCCGGTCCCCCCACCCGAAACCAGGTATAGGGCGCAAGACTGGGGCGCTCAATCAGTTTGCCGCGCGTCTTGGGGAAGTCAGCCGTGTCCAAAACCATAAGATCGCCTACCCTTAGTTGGCAGGACCGAAAAGAGGGGATCGCATGCCACACATGCCCGCCGCGGCGATCTTCCGGCTAGAACTTGTATCGCAGCCGCAAATTTGCGCGCGCTTCGGCCTCGTAGCCATCACGATATTGCAGTGCAATTGTATCAAACGTGCGCGCTTGTTCGGCTTGATCGAGCAAATGCGCCCCGATGGAGGCATCCATCGACCAGCCGCGCTGGGTGTTTCCCGATTGCAGGCCAAGTCCGACGAATGGCGCGGTGTCTCGAGACCGGTTGTAAAGTTCGGTCGTGCCGCCCAAGCCAACAATCGCGCGATCGATTTGGCGGCCCATTTCTGAGGGATCATCTGCCGCCCCAACCGCGATCACGAGGTTTGGGTGCGGTGTCGACACATAAGCAAATCGGCCGACCTGACTGTCTTTGTCGGTGCGCACCTGCGGGACACTGTTTGACAGCGCTCGGCGCGCGTTTTCCGGATTGAAGCGGGGGCGTAGCAATTGGCGCGGTTGCTCAACCGCCAACGGGTCTTGCAAGCGCAGCCGCAAGACCGGTTCGGCATCTTGCGCACTTTGAGCCGCGACCGAAATCACGGCCGAGCCCATCAGCGACGCTGATAGCACCAATACGCGTTTGAGCATGAAACGTCCCTCATGTCTCACCTGAGGAAAGTGTCTCATGGAAGGCTTTAAAGCCTGCCACCAAAACGGGGTGAATTTACCCGATCTGATTCACCAAAACGGTTAGGCATCGAGCGCCTCGATCAGACCGTTCGCATGCGCTGAGATGCTCCCAGCGCCCATGCAAACAACCATATCGCCGGGCTGAACGATCTCCTTCAAAAGCGCGGGTAAATCGTCCAAATCGTTAAGCGTTTGGGCCATTTTGTGGCCGTGTTCCCGCATGCTTTCGACCAAAGCGGTGTGGTCGACACCGTCAATCGGCGCTTCACCGGCGGCAAAGACCGGGGTGATCACGGCAATGTCCGCTTCGCGGTAACATTGGGCAAAATCTTCAAACAAATCGCTCAGCCGAGAATAGCGGTGGGGCTGCGATATGGCGATGACCCGGCCCTGTCCTTGAATGGCGCGGGCGGCTTTCAAACATGCCGTAATCTCAACCGGGTGATGGGCATAATCATCAATGATCCGCACGTCCTTCCAAGTCCCGACAGAGGTGAATCGACGTTTGACCCCGCCAAAGGCGCGCAAGCTCTCGCGCAATTGCTCATTGGTCGCGCCAAGCTCGACCGCGACCGCAATCGCCGCCAAAGCATTGGACACATTGTGCTCACCCGCCATTGGCAGAAACACTTGCTCGATCACACGCTCGTCCGCATTGAGCTGGGCGCGGATCATGACGTCAAAGGTCACCCCGTCCGCCGCCGGCTGGAGATTGACGGCTCGCACATCAGCTTGTCGGTTATAGCCATAGGTAATGATCCGGCGATCAGACACCCGTGCCACCATGGCCGCGACTTCTGGATGATCAGTGCACAGAACGCCAAAGCCGTAGAATGGAATATTGCCGACATAGGTATCGAACGCGTCGCGCAAAGCCTCCATCGAGCCGTAATGCTCCATGTGCTCAGGGTCCATGTTGGTGACGATGGCAATGGTCGGCCGGATTTTCATGAATGTGCCGTCGGATTCGTCCGCCTCAAGCACAATCCAATCGCCATCCCCGGCTTTCGCATTCGACCCATATGCATTGATGATGCCGCCATTGATCACAGTCGGGTCAATCCCGGCGCCGTCCAATAAAGCCGCGACCATCGTAGTCGTCGTCGTCTTGCCATGGGTGCCCGCAACGGCGACCGTCCATTTCAGGCGAATGATTTCCGCCAGCATATCGGCGCGGCGGACGACCGGAATGCCGGCATCACGCGCCGCTTGAACCTCGACATTATCGTCCTTGATGGCCGATGAAATGATCACCGCGCTGGTGCCGACAACGTTCTCGGCCACATGGCCGATATGAACCACTGCGCCTTTCTCGCGCAAGCGCTGGACATTGGCGCTTTCTTTCATGTCTGAGCCTTGGACTTGGTAGCCAAGATTCATCATGATCTCGGCAATGCCGGACATGCCGATACCGCCAATGCCAACCAAATGTGCCGGACCGAGGGGGAAAGGAGTGGGGCTAGGTTTCATTGATCGTATCTGTCCTCATCGCGCCGCAATCGACTCCGCCAAATCAGCGAGGTCCTGGGCGGCTTGAATGTTCCCCAGCCCTTTAGCCGCCGCCGCCCGGACCGCCAAGTCATTGGCATCATTCAGGCGGACCGCGATCAATTCACCGAGCAGATTGGGATACAGATTGTCTTCCAGCAGCATGTCAGCGCCGCCCGCTTCAACCAGGCCCTCAGCATTGGCCTCTTGGTGATTGTCCATGGCAATCTTTAGCGGGATCAAGATCGATGGACGTCCGACCGCAGCGATCTCGCTGACCGTCCCAGCGCCGGAGCGCGCAATCACCAAATGCGCGTTGGCCAGTTGATCCGGCATATCCGAAAAGAAGGGCTGCAAGGTCGCTTTGACCTGCACCTTGTCATAAATCGCGCGGACCGCGTCCATCTGCTCTTCGCGGACTTGTTGCACAACACGCAGACGAACCCGTAATGGCGCGGGCACGTGATTTGCGATGGCGAGTGGGATCGCTTCCCCTAAAATTCGCGCGCCTTGTGACCCGCCAGTGATGAAAATCGTCAATTCGCCATCCATGCTTGGAAACGGCACAGACCGCACCGCAGCGATTGGTGGTCGCACTGGATTTCCGACGGGATGATGATTGGCCCCGCCGGGCAAACGATCGAGGCGATCGAACCCAGACGCCACGACTTTGGCGCGCTGAGCGAAGGCGCGGTTGACGCGGCCCAGCACCGCGTTTTGCTCATGGATCAGCAACGGAATCCCAAGCCGCCGCCCGGCAGATAAAGCGGGATAGGCCGGATACCCACCAAAGCCCGCAATCAAGGCTGGACGTCCGCTTTGCTTAAATTGGCGGACCGCAGCGTTCACCCCGGCGCGCAGTTTCAAGGCTGTGCCAGGCAGGGTCCAAGGTTTGCGCATATTTGGACTCGCCGCCTGAACCTCCATTTTCCAACTGGCGGGAAACGTTTCAGCGTACCGCAAACCGCGGCTGTCGCTGATCAAGCCGACGTCCCAGCCTCGGCTTGCCATTTCCTCAGAAAATGCGGCGGCTGGGAACATATGCCCCCCGGTTCCGCCAGCCCCAATCACGACAAGTGGTTTATCGCTCATTCAATCCCTCTAAACGCGCTGCCCTCGACGGATCAACGCCAACGCTAAGCCGAGCGTTAAAGCTGTTCCGAGCATTGAAGACCCGCCTGAGGAAATGAATGGAAGCGTCATGCCTTTTGGCGGGATCAGGCTGACATTAACAGCAATGTTTGTGGCAGCGTGAAGGCCAAAAAGCGCAAATAATCCAGTCGCCGCCGCGCGTGGATATGGATCGTGCAATCGCGCTGCCGCGCGCAGCCCTTTCCAGACGATAAATCCAAACAGCAAGATCAGGCCGACCGCGGCGATGTACCCAAACTCCTCGCCCATCACCGCATAGATGAAATCGGTATGTGCATCTGGGAGCGCCGATTTAATCTTCCCCTCCCCCGGCCCGACGCCAAACAATCCGCCGCGGCCAATCGCTTCAGAGGCCTTGTCGATTTGATAGGTGTCATAGTCGGTTGGATTGACGAACGAATTGATCCGAAAGCGCACATGCGGAAGCGTCGCGTATAAAAGCCCCGCTAAGGCTGCGCCGCCACCCGCAAAAATCGCTGCCCATCGCCACGGCAGACCTGAGACAAAAAAGGTAATCACGAACGCCGCGGTCAAAAGCGCCGATTGCCCGACATCTGGTTGCAACAACAAGAAGCCGAGCGTGACGCAGAAAAAGACCAAAGTGATCGCAGCCCAAGGACCTTTCGGATACATCTGCCTTTGCGCGAGCAACCAACCGGTCAATACGATTAAGGCCGGCTTGGCGAACTCTGATGGCTATGAAGCCAAAGGCGCCCAGCGCTGGATCCGGGTGGGCAGCTTTGGCCTGCAGCCGTCAGAG
>JBCBQS010000081.1:0-11185 GCA_039820085.1 Pseudomonadota bacterium | reverse complement strand
CAAGCTGCAAGGCCGCGCCTTGTTCGTAGCAGTTGAGGTTTTTCGCCCGAAGCGCGTTCAATGCGGCCAAGGCGCCTTGCGGATTTTCGTTCACCATCAACTCAGTCTCTGCTTTGAGGTAATCCTCAGCGTTGGCCGAACTAAACTGTGTTTCTTCACAGGCTTGAGCGACTGCAGTGCCGATGCCGATTGACGCAATAATCGCGATGGTTGCTGCGCCTTTCATGATGGACTTCATCATTTCGTTTCACTCCTCTCCGCCTGATGGCGATTTCTTCCTTTGAACCGGAACTTTGCACCGATTTCAAGCGCTTCAATGGATAAGTTGAAGCATTTTCCCCGTATAATTTCTCTCCACTCTCCTATGGTTCCAACCGGAACTCAAGTGGGTATACCACTCCCGTCACGGTTACCGGCAGACCATCACGGATTTTTGGCGTAAACTTGACCTTTTTGACCGCTCGTTCAGCTGACTCTTCGAACATACGATCTGAGCATTCGGCTTGTACATCAAACGGTTCACCGCGCGGCGAAACGCTTAAGCGCACGTCGCAAATCCCCTCGAGACCTAACTCGGCCGCTCGGCGCGGGTAGACCGGGACAGGCGGTTGGAGTGGTCGCATGTCTGTATCGATCAGGGTGGTCATGCGCGTCGGTAAGATGTTCTTCATAGTGGGCGCGGCGTAATCGGCTGGTTGCGCACCGGTATAATCGAAAGCACTTAGATCGACCTTCGTGGGATCAGCTGTCAGTCTCGGAACTTGGGGTGGCGGTTGCAATACGTCCGGCCGCGGCGGCTTCACGCTTAAGACTTCAGCTGCTTCCTTTTCCGCGCTTTCTAAATATGGCTGTAATTCGTAGACGGTTTGTATTGGTGGCGAGATTTCCTCGCTTGCAATTGCACCGCGCATAACTGTGAAAAGCCCGATCGTCATGATCGCAGCCGGAACCAATGCAATTAGGGATCGGTGCGTCATCTTCGAACTGATACCGCCAATCTCGAATGAGTTTCTCGACATGATCACGACCTCCCACTGTAATATTATTATATGTCATACTATTACAATGTCAACACAAAAAGGAAGGGGAGCCGTTTTCAACTCCCCTTCCCTAATCGTGGAAAGACTGAATTAGTCCGCGAGCGTAAACTCAAGCGGATACACCACATTACGGCGTTCCGCAGCTTGACCCCGGATGATCTTAGGCGCGAATTCCACACGGCTTACGGCGCGTTCCGCTTCACGTTTGAAGACACGATCTGTGCAATCGGCTTCTACGTTGTATGGTTTCCCGCGGGTATCCACGTCAAAGCGGACATCACACGAGCCTTCGATCCCACGTTCAGCCGCGCGCGAGGGATAGGTCGGCACGGGCGGACGGATCGGTTGTGCGTCACGATCTGAAATCGCAACCGGATCAATCGCCAAGGAATTCAAACGCGTGGTTGGAATTTCGCTCGGAGGCGCGCCCTGAATGTTCGGCGTTGGCAAATCGATGTCAGACTTACTTGCCGTCAGCTTTGGTGGCGGTGGCGGCTTATCTGCATTGTTCAGCTTACGCGGCTTACTGCGCGCGCGGCGTGTCACTTCTTCTTCCTGAGCATCCGGCGTAATCGCTTCAAGATTATACTCTCGAAGATTATCGGGCTCTTCGAAATCAGTACTGATCAATAGACGCATGGAATGAAAGAGGATCAGCGTCACGATGATCGCGACAGGAATCCCGATCGCAATTCGAATGAGTGGATTAGCAAACATTATGAGAATCCTTCCTCTATTGGTTCACGACAGACAGTGGCACACGGCCCAATCCGTCGATCTCGTTAACGACCTCCATCAGGTCGATTAAAACCCCAGCCTGCGCATCCGCATCCGCCTGAACAACAAGACGACCCTTTGGATTGTCCTCGCGCAGCTCTCGAATTCGGAACCCGACTTCAGACAACGGAACCACCTGTTTATTCATGTAGATTTCACTATTGGCGTCGATCGCGATCAAAATGCCAAGTGGATTTTGGCGCTCTTTATTGTTCACCTCGATCCGCTCAATCTCAACGCCGGGCTCACGAATGAACTGGGCCGTCACGATGAAGAAGATCAGAAGAATAAAAACCACATCGAGCATCGGTGTGAGGTTCACATCGTCTTCAGCGCTACCTGCCGCTTCACGTACTTTTCGTGCCATGACTTGCCTCCCCTATCCTGCTGAACGGACGATATTCACCCGCTCCATTTGTGCATCATAGGCGATGTCACGAACTTCGATAATGGTCCCGGTGGTCGCCTCAGGGTGCGCTTGAATAATCAAAGCACTCTCCGGGTTTTCCGCGCGGGCGCGCTCCATTCCACCGCGAACAGCGGAAATATCAGTAAGCGACCGGTTGACCCGAATTTGATCGGATTCATCGATATAGACGATGATGGCCGGGTTCGGTGGCGATGGGGCATTGGTTTGCGGTGGGGGCGGCTCAGCTCCAAGCGCCTCTTCTTGAATGAAGGTCGAGGTCACGATGAAGAAGATGAGCAGAATAAACACCACATCGAGCATAGGCGTCAGATCGACGGCAGCTTCTTCGCTTGGGCGACTTGCACGTCCTCGCATCAGCTAATCTCCATCTTATCTTCGACCTGCTGGACCAAGCGGCGCACTTTTTTGTCCATACCACTGGCAAACGGAATGCCAGAGATCGACGCAACCATACCCGCCATTGTCGGGATCGTCGCTTGCGAAACGCCTCGAGACAGAGCCTTTGCATCCGCACCATCCGTGATCGCCATATTGTCAAACACGGTGACCATTCCGGTCACGGTTCCAAGCAGTCCAAGCAGCGGCGCGAGGGCCACCATCGCTTTGGCAAACGAAACATTCGCCTGAGCCTTTTGACGGACTTCTGAAACAAGTTTGTCTTTGATCCAATGCGCGAGTTTTGACTTATGATCAGAGCGCGACTGCCACTCTGAAAGAGCCTCCTCTGCGACAGCAGCATGGGCAATGCGGAAGTAAAACAAGCGCTCCAGGATCAGGGCCCACATGATAAATGTGGCCCCCATAATCCAGAGAAGCACTGGCCCTCCGCGGGCCAAAAACTCCTGAAGTTCGGTTATTCCCAACATTTAGGGCTCCCGATCTCAGAGGCGGCTTTACGCCACCCCTCCGCGTTCTGCACGTTCAGCCACAAGGCCAGCCGCTTGCTCATCCAAGATCTGCTGATTGCCACGCGCCATTGCAGCCGCGAGTGCATGTGTCAGCAGAAGTGGAATCGCAGCCACCAGTCCAAGCACTGTGGTCATAAGCGCAACTGAAATACCGCCAGCCATCAGTTTTGGATCACCGGCACCGAAATTTGTAATCGCGGTAAAGGTAATGATCATACCGATAACCGTACCAAGCAGACCCATTAGTGGGGCCACAGCGGCAAGCACTTTAATGATATCATTATAGCGTTCGATTTTTGGTGACTCACGCAGGATTTGTTCGTCCAGCTTGAGTTCCAATGTTTCAAGATCTGCGTTCTTATTGGTCTCATAGGCCTCAAACACGCGTGCGAGCGGGTTACCGTCGCCAGCTTGCTTGGTCTTCGCGGTTGCGCGAATGGCGTTGCCCATGAAGAAGAGCGTGATGATTTTGTAGATACCAACCGCCATACCGAAGATCAGAAGACCGATAACGATGTAACCAATCTCAGCACCTTGCTGAATGCGTTGGACCAAGCTTGGCTTGTCGCCTTCAATCTTGAACAGTTCGCCACGGTTTGGATCAAACGGCACAGTCAGTGTTCGACCTGCATCTGCATTGATCAAAGACCGAAATGCGCTGCGGAAACGACCGCCAGGCTGGGCTTGCAGTTTCTGAAGGAAGAACTCGCCGTTGCCAGCGCGCTCAATTGTGACGAAGCCTGCGTCATTATTGGTCGCGGCGATGAATGTTCCGACGCGGGTCACTTCGACATCTTGGGTCGACTCGTCGCTGCCGCCCATCGATACCGCCGCACTGAATGTTTTCACCTCAGATTGAGCGATCATTTCGCGCAAGATTGCCTTTGGCAGGCGATCAAGCTCTTCGCGCGTCGGGAGCGCAACCGCTTCTGCAACCTCAGAAAGCTGTTCATAGCGACCGGGATAGTCGAAGCTTGCGAGGCTTTCACGCATGAGCGGCTGAACTTCACCAACAACGGCGCGGAATTCACCGACCAGCTGGCCAAAGTCACCGGCTTGCTCTTGCAGTTGAGCGTCGAGCTCATTGATCTCTGCTTGATACGCATCGAACTGCGCGCTGAGGGCGTTCCCGCGCGCATTGGCTTGGTTCAATTCGCCACGTGCAGCTTGCATCGCAGCTTCTTGCTCCGCCGTTGCGGTTTGGAAATCGCGTAGACGCTGTTGGTTCTCAGCAGACAGCTCTTGGCTATCTTGCTGAACGCGATTGAGAATGTCTGAGAGCGATTGCGCAGCAACCGGTAAAGACGCGGCCATTGAGGCACCAGCAAACGCCGCTGCAATCCCAATGGTTTTAAGTGATTTCGTGAACGATTTCATGTGTTCTTTCCTCAACTCCATTGGGGCTTACTGAACAGCAAGCTTGGTGGCTGGAACGTACATAACATCCTGGGTACGCTTACCCTGGATGATGCGAATGGCTTTTTCGATTTCCGGCTTGTAGCGGTTCTCGAGGTCAACCCAAGACTGGGTCTCACGATCATACCGCTTCGCGTTGCGCCCCGTGGCGTCCATGTAAACAAGCGCGACGCGTCCAAACAGGACCATGTCGACGTTTACAGTGCTGCCATCGATGTCGACATCTTCTTTCCATGTATCGACGGTTCGACCGACTTCCATTTCAGCTGTGTAAGCGTCCATGATCTGACGATAGCGCTCCGTCACTGAAATATTTGGATCAACGAGGTACTCGCGAAGACGCGCGATCCGGTCTTTGCGGGCTTCCAAGCGGAACGGCAGATCTGCATCAATGAATGCGTCGAGATCATCGATCAGCGTTTCGAGCATTGGGACGGTCTGAGAGGTGATCTCGTCCACACGGCTAAGCTGATCTGTCAGAGATGCAATTTCGCGCTCCTGACTTTCCACGGCAGCGGCTTGCTGGCGTGCGTACAATTCAGCGGCTGTTTTACGCTGCAGCAAGGTCCGGAATTCCCCGACCATGTCTGACCGCTCATCATCGAGCTGATTGATTTGCTGCTGAACTTGTTCGGCGCGGCGGGTCGCCTCTTCGCCGGTCGCGATCGCGCGATCCAATCCTTGCGCGATGGCTGGTGCGGTAAACCCGACCGTTATCGCTGCTAGAATGGCTCCGCGAGCCGGTGTCAGAACTTTCTTCATGAAGTCTGCCTCTCACTCTCCAATTGGTGCGCCGCCATATGACGTCGCTAGAAACTTTTTATGCCTCAGCCCTCACCGAAGCGATTAAATAGCGGGACAAACACACCCCGCAAAAGTACAAAAGGAAACCGTGGGCGACGCCCACCTCCTCCCATTTTTTGACCTCGCGCTCTTTTTTGTTTTCTCAGTCTACGCAGCGAAACGGCATTAACCGCAGGTCATGATCGCATACGAGTTCACCTCTGCAAAAAGCTCAACTGCTTGTCAAACTTTCATTCATAATTGAGGCAGTTGCAAGGCATTTTTTGACATATTATTACATATGAAGCTCAAATCGTACCCGGCACAAACGAACCTGTTCGAGATCTGACAACTAAAGAGAGTGGCTGGGGTGCCAGGATTCGAACCTGGGAATGCCGATACCAAAAACCGGTGCCTTACCACTTGGCGACACCCCAACTGAGCGGCGGACATAGCCAATCGTCATTCGCGTTGCAACCGCCAAATCACCGCAGAGTTTCGGATCGCTGTAATTTTCGCCACGCAAGGCACGATTTGACATCAGCCTGTGGCATTCCGTCGGCCCGTGCTGTTTGTGTTTTGACAAATCTGTGGATTGCCACCATATCGTTATCCGATAAATGCTGACAAGAAGGTGTCGACCTTATGAAAACCTTTTTTGCGTCGCTCGGCGGCGCGGTGATTGGATCCATCCTCGGACTGTTCCTGCTCTTCTTCATCGGAACAGCCATGATCCAATTTGCTATAAATGATGCAATCAGCTCTGCGTCCGGTCCAGCGACCGGTCAAGACGATGGCAACGCGATTGTCCTCACACTCGATCTTCGCAGTGGCTACGCAGATCAAGCGGCAACGACCGGCCCCGAAGTATTTTTTGGTGGCGGAACCGGGTTCATCGACGTGATCACCAATCTCGAAGCGGCCGCGAAAGATGATCAGGTCAAAGGTCTCTTCATCCGAGGCAGCGAAACGGGTGTCGGGTCATCGCGCGCTGAAGAGTATCGTGACGCCTTCCTCGAATTTAAGGCGGCAGGCAAGTTCATCATCGCGCACAGCCAGGGAACCTACACAGGCGGTCCATCAGCCTATCGCACGATCGCGTCAGCAGACGAGATTTGGGCACAGCCTGGCACAGACCTGATTGCCAGCGGTGTCGTATTCGAGACACTCTTCCTTGGCGGACTGTTTGAAAACTTATCCGTGACCCCAGAGTTTGAAGCGCTCTACGAATACAAGAACGCGGTAAATACGTTTGAAGAAACGGATTATACCGAGTCCCATCGCCTTGCGATGACCGAACTGGCCGAATCGCTTTGGAATATTTCTTTGACCGATATCGCCGCGGATCGCGGCATGAGTACAGCCGAAATTCGCGCCATTCTCGAAACGACCCCAATGGGCGCGGAAGAGATGGTCAGAACGAATTTGGCGACTAGCCTCGGTTGGCCGGAAGAGGCGCTCGACGCCGCCCTTGAGCGCGCTGGCCCAGGTTCAATCGCGATCGACATCGATTCCTATGCCGCGCCGACCTCCCCGTTCGGATCTCCCGTCATTGCCATCGTTGGTGGCCAAGGCGCAATAATTACCGGTGGGGCTGGCGGGAGCTTCCTTCAAGAAGGCAGCGGTTTTGCGTCTGATACGATTGCAGAATCTCTGCTCGCAGCCGGCCGAGATGAAGACGTTCAAGCGATTGTCTTCCGCGTTGATAGTGGCGGTGGTTCACCCAGTGCGTCTGACCAAATCTGGCGCGCAATCGAGCGCATCCAGGAAGAACAAAACAAACCGGTCATTGTCTCAATGGCGTCTGTTGCAGCTTCCGGCGGATATTATGTTTCTGCAGGCGCTGATTGGATCATGGCGAATCGCTCAACCATCACCGGATCGATTGGGATTTTTGGCGGAAAGTTCGCGATCGAGGAAGGTCTCGCTCGCGTCGGTGTAAACGCTGAATCCATTAAAGTAGGTGGCGATTTCGCCGGAGCGTTCACGACCACAGAAATGCTCACCGATAGCCAGCGCGCGGCGATGCTGGCATGGCTTGAGCGTGGGTATGATCGGTTCACGACCATCGTGGCTGAAGGGCGCGGGCTCAGTCTCAACCAATTGGACCAAGTCGCGCGTGGCCGGGTCTGGAGCGGACAAGACGCTTTAAGCAACGGATTGGTGGACGAGCTCGGAGGCCTCACGGCAGCGATCTCGAAAGCCAAAGAGCTCGCCAACATCGAATCTGATGTCCAGGTGAGGCTCGTGACTTATCCAATGGCGGACGCTGCCTTCCCGTTCTTAGGCGCATCTGCCGGTGCTTCGGTTGAAGAACTCAAAGCCTTCGGTGAGCTGGCGCGCATCGTCAACGATCCCGAGATCCAGGCCTTGCTCTCGGAAGTCGAAGCGGCGCGCAACAGTCGCATCCAAGCGCGCATGCCGACCCTTATCGAACGCTAAAGCGTGACCTCAACTGAAAATAGGCCTTCCGACTTACGCTCGGAGGGCCTATTCCACATCAGGTCCGTCCCGCGTCGCTGCACCGCATCTGTTTTCGTGATGGATCACCTTAGATGAAAGCGTAACTGAAGACGAAGCATGATGCCAGATACGATACAAAAATCCACCGACCGTCGGCACACCAGCGAAACGGCTGAAACCATGTCGGACGTTCGCTATGAGGTTGATCGCATCGACCGCCTGCTCGTAACGCTTCTCGTCGAACGTCAATCCTTCATGGACGCCGCTGCTCGGATCAAAGGCCAACGCAAGGCTGTTCTCGACCGCGCACGGATTGAAGATGTCGTTGCGAAAGTGAAAGCAGAGGCCGACCGGCAAGGTCTATCAAAAGCGATTGCAGAACCGGTATGGCGCACCTTGATCGATCGCTGCATTGCTTACGAATTTGAGTCTTTTGATCGCCTCAAGCCGGGCTTGGATAAGTCATAACTTGCAAGCGCGCACGCCTCCAAGGTTTGCGCCAACGAATCCTTTAATGCAGACAATTTGGTGGCCGCCTGAACGCGGCTGATACTTTCGGCACCGCGCCCAAGTGCCTCAACATCGGCGCACAAGGCGGCAAATTCGTGGGCGCCAATACTCAGCCCTGCCCCTTTCAAAGCATGCGCTGCGTCCGCCCATTCTATTTGAGGAAGATTAGCGTCTAGCATCCGCCCCCAGGTCGCGGCTTGGTTTCGGAAAATGTCTAAGACTTCATCGGCGAGATCAGCATCGCCACCCGTCATGCTCATCAGGTGTTCAATATCGATTTTCACCGGCACCTCTCCCCGTTTGGCAGCACGCCGTATTGCCCAGTCTCAAACGCAACTTTTTTCATGATTAGGACTTTCCGTTTAAGGCATTCTGGTTTAATGTTATTCGATAAGTTTTTGGAGTGCACCATGTTGGGGATGCTTGTCGCTATTCGTAACTTCACCATAGCTATCTTGCTAGCTTGGATGGGGTTTTCTGTATCGCCTGATTCAGACTCAGATAAAGAGGCCAATTCCGCCGCGCCAAATGCCAGCGCGATTGGATTTTTCTCTGGCTGAAACTGAGAGTGGGCGAAAGCCCACCAATCAGCTTATAAGGCGAGAATGCCGCTCGGTCTTTATCTGTACAAGGTTATGACGTTTTTGATCGCGCCTTTTTTAGGCGCGTTCTTTTGTCGTAGAGCACGTGCAGGCAAAGAAGACGGTACTCGTTTGAACGAACGGTTCGCTCGAAACCTTCAGCCACGTCCTGCCGGCGACCTGATTTGGTTTCACGCCGCGAGTGTCGGCGAATCGCAATTGCTTTTGGAAATGGCGCGCCGTCTGATTGCGCGCGGCATCAAGACTCCGACATTCCTATTCACGTGTCAGACCCAAACGGCCGCCTCCCTGGTACAATCCGCACTCCGCGCCGAACCTGCCTTTGCAGGTCAAACCGCTCTGCAACAAATGGCCGCTATTGATACGCATGGCGCGACGCGGCGCTTTCTCGACCATTGGAAGCCCAATATCGCTATCTTTGCGGAGGGTGAGGTCTGGCCGAACACATTGCTGTCCCTTCAAGACAAAGACATACCGACCGTTTTGCTGAACGCACGCATGACCGAGAAAAGTACGCTTGGATGGATGCGGTGGCCTAAAACCTCGGCGCGCGTCTTCGGGACGTATGACCTGATCATCGCGGCTGATTTGCAAACCAAAACAGGGTTAGAAGCACTGTCGGGGAAACCCGTCTCGTGTCCGGGGAACTTGAAGTCTGCCCTGCCCGCGCCGAACGTTGATGAGTCGAAGTTGGAGACGATGTGGTCGCAGATCGGCACGCGCCCTATCCTTCTCGCGGCATCGACGCACGCTGGCGAAGAGGCACTGATCATCGACTCGTTGAGCCGCTTAGAGCCTGAGCCTTTCCTGATCATTGCGCCAAGGCATCCAGAGCGGGGTGATGAGGTCGATGCGCTTTTGTCATGCACCAAGCTCGCCATTTCGCGACGGTCCGCGGACGATCCCGTGACAGAGACGACAGACGTGCTGTTGGCCGATACAATGGGCGAGATGGGACTTTGGTATCGTCTCGCGGACGCGGTTTATTTGGGCGGCGGACATGCCCCGGGCGTCGGCGGGCATAATCCCTTAGAGGCTTTGCGGCTTGGCAAGCCGGTTCTCTCCGGGCCAAGCGTGTTCAACTTTTCCGACCTTTCCAAGCGCCTCCTCCAACATGAAGGCTTTACACTCGTCGAAGACGCTCAAGACCTGATCGCAACGTATCCACCGGCGCCGGTTTCCAAAGACATGATGGACATGCTGGACTCGGACGCCATTGGTCCAATCTCTGTGACCCTGGAACAGCTCGATCCGATTTTAGAGAAAGCAGGTCTGGTCGCATGAGAGAACCTCGCTTTTGGGCCCGCGATGTCGATCCTAAGTCACGAGAGGCTGCGCCGCTCTTGCGTTTCTTGCTAAGCCCTGCCGCTGCCGTCTACGCGGGCGTCACAGCTCGGAGACTGACAAAGACAACGCCGCAGCACGTCGATGCAACAGTCATTTGTGTGGGCAATCTCACGGCGGGCGGTGTTGGCAAAAGCCCCGTCGTCGCGGCGTTACGCGAGCATATAGAAAGCAAATATGGTCTACGTGTCGCGACATTAAGCCGGGGTTATAAGGGCCAACTCAAAGGCCCTTTGAAAGTCGATCCAAATACACACAGTGCGAAAGATGTCGGCGACGAACCGTTGATGCTCTCCAACTCTGGCGAGGCTTGGATCGGGGCGGATCGAGCACGCGCAGGCGAAGCGATGTCGCGAGATGGGGTACACGTTATTCTGATGGATGACGGGCATCAGAATCCCGGTCTTGCGAAAGACTTATCTTTTGTTGTGGTGGATTCTGTCATGGGATTTGGGAATGGCTACGTCATTCCGAAGGGACCGCTGAGAGAACCTGTTTTGAGCGGACTGGCACGGGCCGATGCCGTCATTATAATCGGTGAAGGCAACCCACCTGCGATCCTCTATGATAGCGAGGTTCCCGTTTTCAAAAGTAGTATCGTGGCAATACAGACCCCTGCCCCTGGTCCGTATGTTGCCTTTGCCGGGATCGGTCGGCCGGAGAAGTTCTTTGATACGTTATCGGCTCTGAATGTTGACCTGCGTGACGCGGTCCCATTTCCCGACCATTACGCGTTTCATGCGGGAGATTTTCGGTACTTGCGCCAATTGGCAGCGGACCATGGCGCGCGCTTGATTACGACCGAGAAAGATTTTGCGCGCCTGCCGACGGTCCAACGGCAAGACATTGAGACCTTGCCGATCGGAATCCAGTTTGAGCAGTTCGAAGCGCTCGACAAACTCATATCAGATG
>JBCBQS010000080.1:0-11215 GCA_039820085.1 Pseudomonadota bacterium | reverse complement strand
ATTGTTCACGTTGTCGGCCCCGAGCAAGGGCGCACGCAACCCGGCATGACGATTGTGTGCGGCGACAGTCATACCTCAACGCATGGCGCATTTGGCGCCTTGGCGCACGGGATTGGGACATCCGAAGTTGAGCATGTCCTTGCCACGCAAACGCTGCGGGCGCGCAAAATGAAGAATATGGCGATCGAGGTGCGTGGGACGCTGAGGGATGGCGTGACCGCCAAAGACCTGGCCCTGCATTTGATCGCTAAGATTGGCACTGCGGGTGGAACGGGGTGCGTGATGGAGTATCGCGGCGAAGCGATCCGCGCTCTGTCCATGGAAGGCCGGATGACCCTTTGCAATCTGTCGATTGAGGGCGGCGCCCGGGCTGGTTTGATTGCGCCGGATGATGTCACATTCGACTATATGAAAGGCCGTCCGGCAACGCCGAAAGCAGGCGCTTGGGAGATTGCGGAACGGCACTGGCGCACGCTTTATTCTGATGATGATGCGGCTTGGGATGAGGTGATCGAAATCAATGGTGCTGACATTGAACCCACCGTCACGTGGGGCACCAGTCCAGAACAAGCCATTCCACTGTCCGGGTCTGTTCCCGATCCTGATGCTTTAACCGATCCCGTCAAAAAAGCCGCCGCAGCCCGCGCCCTTGAATATATGGCGCTTGAACCTGGGGCGAAGCTTGCCGGTACACCGGTGCAACGCGTATTTATCGGATCTTGCACCAATTCTCGCATTGAAGATTTGCGGGCTGCGGCAGCTGTCGCAGAAACCGGCGCCGTGGCTGACGGGGTCCGCGCGATGATTGTTCCGGGCTCTGGCCTGGTCCGCGCGCAAGCCGAAGCTGAAGGGCTGGATGAGATTTTCCGAGCCGCAGGCTTTGAATGGCGTCAGCCAGGCTGTTCAATGTGCCTCGGCATGAACCCGGATATTCTCGCGCCCGGCGAGCGATGTGCTTCGACCTCAAATCGCAATTTTGAAGGTCGCCAAGGCCGCGGAGGACGGACCCATTTGATGAGTCCATACCTGGCTGCCCGCGCAGCGATTACGGGGGTGATTGGCGGGTGAGCCTCGCCGATTGGAGCCCGCGAGAGCGGCCAGGCCAATGGCCGTTGATCGGTACGCGCGTCGTCTTGGAACCCCTCGAATGGGGCACACATAAAGGGGGTCTCTATGCCGCGGTCGCCGCGCCTGAAGTGGCTGATATCTGGGATTATATGCCGATCGGGCCGTTCAAGTCAGTCGATCATTTTGAGGCGGCCTTTGCCGAGGTCATGCAGAGCAGGGGTTGGGAAACGCTTGTCATCCGTAAGGGCAATGGCGGCAAAGTCCTCGGCATGGCGAGTTATATGCGCATTCGCGAACCTCATGGCAGCGCTGAAGTGGGCTGCGTTGCGTTCGGGCGGGCTTTACGACGAACGCCGGAAGCGACAGAGGCAATGTATCTCATGGCGAGCCATGTCTTCGATGAGCTCGGCTATCGCCGCTATGAATGGAAATGCCACAATGAGAATCGCGCCTCGCGAAGAGCCGCAGAGCGCTTTGGTTTCCCATTTGAAGGTGTGTTTCGCAACGATATGGTCCTTAAAGGCAAGAACCGCGATACGGCATGGTTCGCGATGACAGATACAGATTGGCCCGCAGTCAAATCGGCGTTTGAGGCCTGGCTGTCGCCCTCAAACTTTGATGCGTCGGGCCAACAAGTCCAAACCTTGGAGAGTCTCCGCAAATGATCATCGCGCTCGACCATTTCGTATTGCTTTGCCCAGAGATTGAGACGGCGACCTCAGAGTACGAAGCCCTGTTAGGGATCGCGCCGGATTGGCAGTCCGACAGCGACGGCGTTGCGACATCGATCTTCGCGGTTGGCAACACGGCGATCGAATTGATGGCCCCGAGCGGCACTGGCGAGACCGCTCAAAAGCTACGCGACATGACCGCGGACGGGCCGAAACTGACAACGCTGGTTTATGCGTCGGATGATCTGAACGGCGATCACCATGTGATGACGCGGCGTGGATTAGACCCGAGTGACATCGCGGACGGTGACAGCGCGCACCGCGACACGGGCGCGACCCGAACGTGGCAGCGGTTTAGACTGCCGGACGAGAAAATGGCTGGGATAAAAAGCTTTGTCCTGAACCGCGCGGAGCCGCTTGGCCCGTACCCCGCGGCGCCGGGTGCAGCGACGTCGCTCGATCATTTGGTTATCAACACACCCAATCCTGAGCGCGCGGTGGCGACTTATGGCGCGCGGCTTGGATTGCGATTTGCGCTCGACCGGACGGCTGAGCAGTGGAAAACGCGGTTCTTGTTTTTCCGTCTTGGCGGGTTGACGTTGGAAGTGATCCACCGCCTCGGCGAGGCTCATGACCCCGATGATCACGATGCCATTTGGGGCCTGACCTGGGAAACCGATGACTTGGCTGCAGCGCGTGCGCGGCTCGAGTCGGCAGGGCGGAACGTGAGTGAAATTCGGACCGGCCGCAAACCAGGCTCGCACGTATTTACAGTCCGGGACGGGACCCAAAACGTGCCGACCCTGTTCATCGCCCACACGCCGCGCTAGAGAGGGTCCATGAAAGCCTTTACAACCCTCCGCTCGACCGCTGCGCCCCTATTAGATAAGGGCAAGCTGATGGTAAATGTCGATACGGATATGATCATCCCAAAACAGTTCCTTAAGACGACGGAACGCGAGGGATTGTCCGAAGGTCTGTTCCACGAACTAAAGACTCTGGCAGACGGCTCGCCGAACCCAGATTTCATCCTCAATAAGCCCCAATTTCGCGATGCTGGTGTTCTGATTGCCGGAGAGAATTTCGGCTGTGGGTCATCGCGCGAACATGCGCCATGGGCATTGCTGGATCAGGGCATCACCTGTGTGATCGCCCCAAGTTTTGCCGATATTTTCTATAACAATTGCGGTAAGAATGGCATTCTTGCGATCGCCCTTCCGATTGAAGTTTGTGAAGCGCTGGCGGCGCAAGCGGGCGGCAGCAATAGCGTCTTTGAGATTGACCTCGAGACCAAAACCGTGACGACGCCCGACGGCGTAGAGCATGCATTTGACTTTGATGATGGCCGCCGGGAAAAGCTGATAAAGGGCTTGGATGATATTGCTTTATCTCTGCAGTCAGAAGACGCGATCAGCGCGTTTGAAGCCCAGCGCAAACTCGCAACGCCTTGGTTGGAGACCCGCTCATGAAACGCCTTGTCGCCCTCGCGCTGGCCGCCAGTCTTTTGGGGGCATGTGTCCCTGATATCTTGAACACCGAGCCAGAAGTGCGGGGCCTTGAAGGGGCTGCGCCTGTGCAAACCTTCACGGATCCAGAGACGGGCACCGACGTGACGTTACGGCCCGGTGGCAAGCTTCGCTTAAAACTCGATTCAAATCCGACGACCGGCTATTTTTGGTACATGAAGGACGTGGATTCATCGCAGCTCGATCTTCTGACGGACGATTATTTTGCTGACCCCGCGCCGGAAGGCATGGTTGGCGGCGGGGGCCACCAAATGTTTGTGTTTGAAGCACTCTCGACCGGACGATCGAAGCTGGTGCTCTCCTATGAGCGCTCGCCTGAAGACGTCTTTGAAACGCTGACATTGAACATCAAGGTCCGAGAATGATTATCGTCGAGGGCAGTGCGCGCATTCCTGAAGGCGCATGGGACAAAGCCGAAGCCGCCATGCGCGAGATGATCGTGGCCAGTCGCTTCGAAGCGGGTTGTATCGAGTATGCGTATAGCCGCGATCTCATCGACCCAAACCTGCTCCGCATCATTGAGCGCTGGAAAGATAAAGCGGCGCTGATCAGTCATTTTGCGGAACCCCATATGGCAACGTTTCGCGCAGCCTTGGCGGAGATTGGTCCACAAGACCTGAAAGTACGGATGTATGAGGCTGAGCCGGAGCCGCTGCCGCTCTGAGCCCTGCCCGCTTTGGTCGCAGTAGACTCCCGCACCACAACCTGATCTATGGCGCAAAACTCGATTTGCGCCTGATGAGGATCTTATGAGCCAGACCCTACTTTTATTGCCCGGTGACGGGATCGGACCTGAAGTGACAGCGCAAGCGCGGCGCGTGGCAGAAGTGCTCGCGCCAGATCTCGCCTTTGATGAAGACTTGGTCGGCGGTGCCTCAATTGATACGCATGGCGAACCGCTCACGGTCGACGCTTTGGTCAAAGCGAAATCGAGCGATGCGGTGCTGCTTGGCGCAGTTGGCGGCCCCCAATGGGCGGGCGTCGAGCGCCACCTCAGACCCGAAATGGGTCTCTTGCAGCTTCGCAAAGGCATGGACACATTCGCAAACTTGCGTCCAGCTTTCTGTTTCCCGGCTTTGGTCGACGCCTCCAGCTTGAAGCGCGAAGTGGTCGAAGGCTTGGACATCATGATTGTTCGCGAGCTGACCTCAGGGGTGTATTTCGGCGAACCGCGTGGCTTCGAGCGCGGGATCGGCGACAAGAGTTTTGGCTATGAGACTTCGCGCTATACCAAAGGCGAAATCGATCGCGTGGCCCGCGTGGCGTTTGAGATTGCGCGTGGACGTCGCGGCGAAGTTGTATCAACCGAGAAATCCAATGTCATGGAAAGCGGTCAGTTTTGGCGGGAAACCGTGACTGAATTGCATGCCGTCGAGGGAGATGGTGTCGCGCTCCGACATGTTTTGGCAGATGCGTGCGCCATGGAACTCGTCCGCCATCCGAAACAATTTGATGTGATCCTAGCGGGCAATCTCTTTGGCGATATCCTCTCCGATGAAGCCGCCATGCTGACAGGCTCGATCGGGATGCTTCCGAGCGCGTCGCTGAGTTATGACGGAAAGCCAGGGCTGTACGAGCCGGTGCACGGCTCGGCGCCAGACATTGCTGGCCAAGGCAAAGCCAATCCCTGCGCGGCGATCTTGTCGCTCGAAATGGCCCTGCGCTGGTCGCTTGGCCGTCCCGATACAGCGGACAAATTGTTTGGAGCTGTTGGCCGCGCCTTGGAATCTGGCGCCCGTACGGGCGATATTGGCGGATCGCTTTCGACGACCGCGATGGGCGATGCGATTATCGCAGCGCTCTAATCATCACTCGCGATTGGCATCCATGGCGAGGATGATTTGGGCATAGCCTTTTGACAAACGTTCCATATTCTCGACCGTAATCCGTTCATTCGTGCCGTGAAATCCAGTCAGATCCTCGGGCGACATAATTGCCGGCATAAACCGGTAAACACTGTCAGTGATCGCGGTTGCATAGCGCGCATCAGTCGCCCCAAGGACGAGGCCCGGCGCAACCGGGGATTGGCTTGAATCAGCTGCGACGGCATACAGCACACCAAATGCAAGGTTATCCATTGGACTGACCGGCGATGCCCCTGCCCCGCGGATTCCGGTCCGGCCATATTTAATCTCCACGCCTTCAATGTCTTTGGTCACCTCTTCAATATGCGCGCGGATGGCCTCTTCAGTGTCTTTCGGGTGGATACGGAAATTGACGATGGCGGTCGCGCGTTGGGCGAGGACGTTTTCTTTCGCCGAACCGATCAGCATGGTGGGGGCCGTCGTCGTGCGGATCATCGCATTGGCGGCGGGTTCTGCGCTCAAAATGCCTTTCAGCATGCCGCCAAACAGCCATTGATTGGCGAAGGCCATGCGCTGTGAGAACGGCATCTCTTCGCCGGTCGCGAGGAATAGGCCAGACACTAAGGGATGGCCTAAATCGGCCTGCATCTGGTTTTCGTCCAAGGCAACAAGCGCGCGGGCAAGCCGCACCGTGGCGCTGTTCCGAGGCGGCGTGGATGAGTGGCCGCCTTCAGCCGAGACCGTAATTTCAAAGGTAACATAGCCTTTCTCTGCGACGCCGATAAAGGCCACGGTTCCGCCTGTGAGGGGGTTGTTTTCGACCGCCATGAAGCCTTCATCAAGCGCCATGATCGGTGAAACGCCGCGCGATTTGAGCAGTTCCACGCCCGCTGCAGCACCAGAGCCAGAGACCTCTTCATCATGTCCAAGCATCAGGTGGATCGTCCGCTGCGGTGCAAACCCGGTTTCGGCTAATGCGTTGAGCGCTTCGAACAGGCCGACCATCGAGCCTTTGTCATCAATCGCGCCGCGTCCATAGACATAGCCGTCTTGGATGGCGCCAGAGAAGGGTGGCGCGTCCCAGTCGTCTTCTGTGCCAATGTTTACGGGCACAACGTCTTGGTGCGCCATAAGCAAAATGGGGTCGAGGTCGGGCGCGCTCCCAGCCCACGTGTAGAGCAGGCTATAGCCCCCTGGGATCGTCTCTTTCGTCGCGACCCCATGGAAAGCAGGATATGTGTCTTCCATCCAGGCCTGCATCTCAAGCCATGGTCCTTCTTGACCGACCCGCGGATCGCCCGGCGCGACTGTGATCGTGCGAAACTGGATCGCTTCACTGAGGTGCTGGGCGGCGATGGCGGCGTCAAATGCAGGCACATCAGGCAAAGTGATGTCACGAACGTTTTGCGGCGCACCGCCATACGTCATAGTGCGAACCACAATGATCCCGATAAGTAAAATAAGGACCCCGCCGAGCCCCAATAGAACACGTTTGACCATTCTGGCCGCCTCCCAAGTCTTATGACCCCGAGTGTGGCGGCGCAGCGTTTGAATAGCAAGATGTGACGACGCGTCGGTCGATGCTGACGATGGCTGGATCTAAGCGCTGAGACGCGAGCGTGGCTCCACCTTTTTTCCTAGGGTTTGAGACACAAGGGTTTCGACGCTTGCTGGCTTGCTGAAATAGTAGCCCTGTCCCAATCGTATCCCGGCTTTGATTGCCAGCGCATGCTGCTGGGCGGTTTCGATGCCTTCGATAATAACATCTTTTCCAGATGCGGCCGCCATGCGAACGATCGCATCGATCATTGCAAACCCCGCGTCTGTCTCGATTTTTCGGGTAAAAGCGATATCGATTTTGACCGTATCAAATGGCATGTCGCCGAGCCGTTCGAGCGAAGAGTATCCGGTTCCGAAATCATCAATCGCAAGCTTCGCACCGGCTGTGCGCAAGGCAATGAGTTTGTCATTCATGCTTTCGTCTTGCGCCGCGCTGGATTCGGTGACCTCGAGTTTAAGCGGCGTGCCGGCCTGCAGAGCGGCGCGAGCGCTTGCGTTGAGGCGCTAACAGGCGTGGATTTGCAAAGGCGCAACATTGACGCTTACGAATAGGTCTTCGGCAAGCCCGGCTTGACGCATCACTTGATTGTCGCGGGCCGCCGTTTGCAAAACATGGGCCCCAATTTCATCAATCGCACCGGTCTCTTCGGCGATTGGAATGAACTCAACCGGAGAGATAAATCCGTCATCCTCTGCACGCAGTCTGAGGAGCGCCTCTGTGCCCGCATATGTGCCGGTGAGCATGTCGACGATTGGCTGGTGCTGAACGACAAGCAAGTCGCGCTCAACCGCGTGTTCAACCCGTATTTTGAGTTGAGCTTGGGTCTCAACCCATGTTTCGAACTCGGCATCACAAATCTGGACCTTGTTGGCCCGCATCGCAGCGCGCTCAGTCGCCAGGATAACATGGCGAAGAGCGTTTTCTGCGGAATCATTGATCCGAACCGCCCCAATTCTGACGCCGAGGCGGTTTGAAGCGAGTTGATCAGCAACCAGGTCTCTGAGATGTTCGAGATGATGCAGAAAGGCGGTATCGTCGTCCGCGCAGCGTTTCCAAAGAATGATTGCATCAGACTCAAATCGCGCGGCGAGATCATGCGGAACCGGCGCGCGCACCAAAGCGGTCGCCATATCTTTAAGGGCTCTGTTCGAGCCAGACTTGTCAGTGTTGGCGAGGGCGTGCCAGTTTTCGATTTGAACCAAAATGAGCGCCGTTGGACCTTGTTTTGCGCGATGAGGCAGCCGGCGTTTGAGCGCTTCAACAAACTCCCGTTTCTTGCGCAGTCCGGTGAGACCGTCGCGCTGATACGCATTAATCACGGCAGCCGAGACAATCGTGACCAGCAAAATAGAAATGACGTGTTCGACCTGGGCGCCAATCAGGATCTTTCCAGTTGTGGTATAGTCGACGAACTCCCGCGTAAGCCCGGGGGTGCCAGACTGATAGATTGCCAGCAGCGTGAGACCGATCCAGCCGAGCGCGGCACTGACACCCGACCAAACCGTCAGTCGGATGTCGAACAAGACGATCCGCGCAATGATGAACACGAAAAGAAGGTTCGCGGTTGGTGCCTTCAGGCTGATCGCGATCGGGCTGTTATACGCGATTGGGATGATCAATAAGAAGGCAAATAGGCATCCGATATCAAATGTCGCGCTCGCAAGTTGAAACCGAAAACTGCGCAAGCGGTTCCATCCTGATACAAAACGAATGAACGCCCCGGACAAAAAGATCGAGAGCACCGCAAACTGGATCAACCCATTCTGCAGATCGCTCGCCTTCGGGGAGAGGGCGAACGCCGAGAATAAAAAGGCCGGAACGAGAAATGAAATGGCGTCCTGAACGCGCTGACCCAGAAGGGCGTCCCACTTCATCAAGCCTGCCATGAAGCTATCAGTCTGTTTGTCCATGAGACGCGCGTCGCCCAATCACCATTTAAACTCAGGCGATTTGTATACAACTTCAGAGTGAATATCCGGTTAGTTCGATCCCTAAAACTGGAGCATTGAGCTTAGTTTATAGGCCAGTGATAACGTGTGATTTGGCTGTCCGCGCCGGCTAACCGACCTCGGGTCGCCAATGCTCGGGCGCGAGTTCAAAACCAGAAAAGTCAAATCCGGGGGCGACAATGCACGAGACCAGTGTCCAAGCGCCGAGGCTCTCTGCGGTTTGCCAATGCTGCGACGGTATCGTGAGCTGCGGTCGTTGCCCGGCGCGCAGATCGGGTCCGAGCGTATGCGGCTTGGCGCCTTTGCCATCTGGCGGTGACACTGTCAGCGCCAACGGTCCGCCCGCATGCCAGAGCCAATGCTCATCTGCGTCGACGCGGTGCCACGCTGAAATCTCATCGGCTTGCAACAGATAATAAATCGCTGTCGATGCGGCGCGCCCATTACCCGCATCCGGGCGATAGGTTTCGACATAGTGACCGCCTTCGGGGTGGGCGCTCATGCCCAATTGGCGAATGATTTCATTCGCGCCCAAGTCACCAGAAATCGCCCCCACTAAAACTGGTCCTTGCGACCACGAATCTCACCAAAAGTCGCGGCTGCGTCACCCGGATGACCCATCGCCGCTTGCAGAGCCGGAATATCTGCGCGCAAGAAAGGATTTGTTTGAAGTTCACGCGCCAATTGCATCGGAACGGTTCGTTCACCCCGGCTTCTTTTGTCATCTATCTCAGCAATATAGGCCCTCAGAGCGTCATTATCGGTTTCAATGGTCTCGGCGAAGCGCGCATTGGCTTGGGTGTATTCGTGTGCACAATAGAGCGTGGTTTCTGGGGGTAGCGTCTTCACGGCGAGCATAGAATTCCACATCATTGGCATATCGCCTTCAAAAACCCGCCCGCAGCCAAGCGCAAAGACAGCATCGCCAACAAAAGCGGTTTTGGCTTCAGCGATATGAAACAGGATATGTCCGAGCGTATGGCCTGGAACATCCAGCACCTGGGCTGTCATCGTCCCTAAAGTGACCGCATCACCGCCGCCCACCGCATGATCAATTCCGGGAATTTTCTCCGCTTCGCCTTTTGGACCAAAAATCGTGCAGCCGGTTGCGTCTTTGATCTTCAAATTGCCGCCAGCATGATCCGGATGCCAATGCGTGTTCCAAATCGCGGTGATCGACCATCCACGAGCTTCGGCTTCGGCAAGATACTTCTCGCCATCAGGTGTATCAATCGCAGCCGTTTCACCGGATGCCGGATCGTGTGCCAGGTAGCCATAATTATCACTGAGGCAGGGGAATTGATGTATGGTCAGCATGAACCCATCTCCTAAGATGTGAGTTTTGAAAGACTAGAGCCATATGCGCCAGCCTGCGGCAACCCTTGAAGCCTTCTATGCCTCCCGTTTGGGTGATTGCGCCGCGCGGCTCATGTCAGCGCGAATGCTCGACCTTTGGGGTCCGTGCGATGGTTTGCGGGTACTCGGGATTGGCTATCCATTGCCCCTATTGCCGCTTTGGCAAGCCGATGCGGCAAGCTGTATTGGTGCGGTGCCAGCTGAAATCGGTGAGGCCCGGCTGACGTCGGCGCGCGGACAGACTTTGTGTCTCGCGCCCGAACAGCGTTTGCCGTTTCCCGAAGGCCTGTTTGATCGTGTCTTTTTGCTGCACGCCTTGGAAGAAGCAGATAGCCCGCGCCAACTCTTGCGCGAGGCCTGGCGGGTGCTCGCACCCGAAGGCCGCATCGTCGTCGCGGCGACCAATCGGCGCAGCATGTGGTCGCTGGTCGACAGCAAACCGTTCGGTCATGGTCGACCTTGGACGCGGCGACAATTGGTGAATTTCCTGAATGACAGCCTGTTCCAGGTCACCGCGAGCACCACTGCTGTGCACATGCCACCTTTGGATTGGCGATTGATCACAGCGGCATCTCAGTCTTGGGAGCGCGCCGGAGAGTTTGCATTGCCGGGACTTGGCGGTGTGGTTTTGGTCGAGGCTGTGAAACGGCTCTATTCAAAGCCGGGCGGAAGCGCGGCTGCTCCCGTCACCGCAGCCGTAAAGGCGAGCAGGCCCAAGACGGTCATGCCTAGAAACGTAGCAGCGTCAGACGCGGTAAAAAGTGCGCAAAATTGCGGAATTGACCTTACAAACCAAGCCGATATCTCTATACCGAAAGCTGCAATTGGAGGCGGGCAATCATGAAACTTGTAACAGCTATTTTCAAACCGAGCCGTTTGGATGCGGTGATTGATGCGCTTGGTGAAGCGGACGTGTCTGGTCTGACAGTTTCAGAAGTGCGCGGCTATGGCCGCCAACAGGGCAAGACTGAAGTGTATCGCGGAGCAGAATATGAGGTCCGCCTTTTGCCAAAAGTGAAAGTTGAAGTGGCCTGTGGGGCGTCCGAGACAGACCGCGTCGTCGAGGCGATTACCAATGCTGCAAACACCGGCACAATTGGCGATGGTAAGGTCTTTGTTGCAGATCTTGAAACCATTGTTCGGATCCGCACCGGTGAGCGCAATGAGCAGGCCGTCGGCACCTAAGCTGGCAGGCCGCAACGATCCTGAAATAACCCTAAGCCTTCCGAGGGCGAGACATAAGCCGCCATATCGAAATGCCTAGGGCTATTTCAGGATC
>JBCBQS010000079.1:0-11235 GCA_039820085.1 Pseudomonadota bacterium | reverse complement strand
CCACAATGATGAGCGCAAAGCTGTTGAGACCGCTATTCTGGAGCAGGCGACAACAGAAGCGCAGCGCCAATTGGAGACGACCCCTGACACCGGGATCCTCATCGCAGGTGGTGACGGCTGGCACCCAGGCGTGATCGGCATTGTCGCGGGGCGATTGAAGGACCGGTTTCACCTACCAAGCATCGTCATCGGGTGGGGGCAGGGACTCGGTCCAGTTGCGAAAGGATCAGCGCGCTCTGTTCCCGGCGTGAACATTGGCGACGCGATTGCCGCCGCGGCGAAGGCGGGTGTCATTCTCTCTGGAGGGGGGCATGCCATGGCCGGTGGCTTGAGCCTTGAGCAAGACCAATTGCCGGGTCTCAAAGACTGGATGCAAACGCACATGGCTGAGTTCAAACAAGAACGTGCCGCCGCGCGGGAACTCGTGATTGATGCGCTCTTGGCCTCGCCACAGGTGAGCACGGAGACCTATGACAAAATCCAAACGCTTGGCCCATTTGGACAAGGGGCACCTGAACCGGTGTTCGGTCTACGCAATGTTGAAATCACGCACACGCGACCAATCGGCGAGAACCACTTAAAGCTAACGATTGAAGACGCTGGCGCTCGGGTTGAGGCTTTGGTTTGGCGCTGCCTCGGAACCCCGCTCGGGGATGCGCTTTTGCAGCGCGGACGGGTGCACCTGGCCGGTCGGCTCAAAGATAATGAGTGGAATGGTCGGCGCAGCGCCCAGCTTGAGGTGATTGACGCCGCTGCAGCGGACTAACGTGCTGGTCTCGGTTTATACGAGCCAGGCATTCGGATGTCGCTGAAGGAGTTTTTCGATGACCGCGTCGACCTCGGACTTGACGGCCAGAATGACAATACATCCCCCGAACCCACCGCCAGTCAAACGTGCACCCTCTGCGCCTTGAGACAGCGCATCCTCGACTAGGATATCAATCACCGGCGTCGAGGCTTCGAAGTCTTGAGAGTATGAACGGTGGCTTTCATTCATGAGCTGCGCGAAGGTTGCGCGATCGCCGCGCCGCAGCGCCGCGGTCGCTTCAACGGTCCGCGCATGTTCAGATCTTACATGTTGAACGCGCTTGCGCAGTGTGTCTGGCAAATCCGCGATCGCACCCACTTGGTCTTGCGACAGGTGGCAAAGGTGATCGGCTCCGAGCAAGTCAATTGCGGACTGACACTCGTCAAACCGGGCATGATAACGACCATCCGCGAGTTCTCGACGAACCCCAGAATGAATGACGCTTATGCCCCAATCAGGTGGAATTTGGATCACCTCATAGCTCACTTCGCGCGTATCGAGCGCGAGCGCTTCGCCAAAATCAGATAGCCCCACAGCCATTTGGTCCATAATCCCGCACGGCACGCCGATATAGTCATTTTCGACTGCGCGGGCGTGCATGGCGAGCTCAACCGCGTCAACTTTAATTGCACCAAACTTTGCCGCGGCGCGCAGGATCGCGGTCACCAGAGCCGCTGATGATGATACGCCAGCGCCATCGGGAACATCGCTCTCGATGTAAAGCTGCCCACCGCCGGCAATCCAACCCAGATCAACTGCCTTGCTCAGCGCGCCGATCGCATAATCGGTCCAATCATCGCGCTTCGGGTCTCCAACCATGCGCTCGACGCCATCTGTGAAACGCGTTGATTTGATCGACCAGGTCGGTGTCGCCGTGGGAGAAAACGCGATCTGCGTTCTTCGATTGAGTGCCGCTGGCAGGACGGCGCCGCCATTATAGTCGGTATGCTCGCCGATCAGGTTGACGCGGCCCGGCGCTGACGCTTCCGCGGCGGGCATTGTGCCATAGGCGGCATGAAAGGCCTCTACGAGAGTCAAAGAATGTCTCGCAAGCTTTGAGCGGTTTGGTGCGGCATCACATCGACGGTAAAGACGCCCGTCGATTGCTCCACGGATGCGAGATATTTGACCCGGCCTGGCGCACGCAGGAGTGGATAAAACTGAGCGCTAAATTGAAACGTCCCGTCTCTGCCAAAAGGCGCGGCGTGCAAGCTTAACATGTAAGGTGTGTCGCGACCAAAGAATGCATCGTAACGTCTTACCGTGTCTCCCAATAAATGGGCGAAGCCGTCGGCTTGGGTCTCGTTAAATGCCCATGGACCCGATATGGGCGTTTCAGCTGAAATCCAAACCTCATAGGGGAATCGTGCAAAGCGCGGCGCGTATGAGATCAGTCCCCCAGCCGTTTGGATCTGATAGGCGGGCCCCCAGAGTTTGACATCGGCGGCGAGGTCATATCCACGGTCAAATGCATCGGCCGCATATTGCTGCGGCTGAGGCGTCATCGGGAACCCGTAAATCTGCCCATGCGGATGGTGCAGCGTAACCCCGACTTCATCACCGCGATTTTCGAACGGAAGCACGAAGGCGCAACCCGCTTGAAACATGGCGTCATAACGATCAATCCAGGCTTCGAGGAGGAGGCGCCGTTTCGCTTGCGAGAAGGTGGCCAGCGAACCCTCAGCACTCGGTGCATAGACGATGACGTCACACGATCCCTTCGCGGCGCGGCTCTCCGTTTCTGTGACTGGCGGTGCACTTGCTTTCGGAAACAGGCTGGGGAACCGGTTGCTGAATACAGCGAGCTCAAAGTCTTCGAACGGAATTTCCGTCAGCGGTGCTCCAGGCATGCTCGGAGCGAGCGGATTGGCGGCTGCGCTCGGCTTAAACGTGCGGTTCTGTCGCCCAGCTGCATAGACAGACCAATCTCCCCGCAAGGGATGTCGACGAAGCTCCGATCCCTCCACACGTTCGAGGTCTTCGCCGGGAAGCCGATCTAAGGTGTGTGCTTTGTAGCCATATAAAAACAGATCTCGGCCATCCGATTTCGTATGATGGCGGCGATAGATCTCATGATCTTTGACCTTGCGCGGCAGGATTTTTATCGGGTCGGACATGCGCAGTTTTGCTTGGCCTTAGAATTGGTGGATAAGTGCAAACATCTAAGCGGTGTTCGTATTCGATCATCCAATAGAATCCTATGCCCCATTAGCAGACCAAAACAGGCCCTCAACGCCCTCGCTTTTTCGATTTCGATGCGTTTTTGCTCTGTTTCCAACAAAATGATTTTCTGTCAGACGGTTATCTCGGTTTTTTCATGCCGGATGGTGCCTGTGTATGACGCAATCTGATCGGTATCTCACGCTTCACACAAAAGAGGCGAGCCTTGTTCTGGATGCGTCTATTGGGGCGCGCCCGCGCGTTCTGCATTGGGGGCGCAGGCTTAATCAATCCCAGGCATCGACCCTCGATTTGATGCTGACGCGTCAGCATGCCCCTGGCAGTCCGGATCAAGAGGTTTCCGCGTCGCTTTTGAATGAACTTGGCTCGGGCTTTGCGGGCGCATCTGGATTTTCAGCCCATCGCGACGGACGCGATTGGGCCAGTCTATTCCGCATAATTGAGACCAGCCGCTCATCGCCTCAGCACATCGAGTTGGTTTGTGAGGATGCCAACACCAAAATCATCGCTCGCCACACGTTTCGCGCGCCCTCGGATGGTGACGTGATCATCTGTCATACTGGAATCGAGAATACCGGAGACACAGCCCTTACGCTCGATCAGTGCGCCTCGATTTGCCTGCCCCTCGATCCACGCTTCACACAGGTGACTGGTTTTTCTGGACGGTGGGCCGGAGAATTCGAGCGTGAGACCATCCCCTCCTTTCAGGGCTCTTATGTGCGCGAAAACAAATCCGGACGTACGAGCCACCATAGCTTTCCGGCGCTCTTAGCGGGTTTACCTGACACCAGCGAACAGTCGGGCGCGTGTTATGGCTTCCACTTGGGCTGGAGCGGCAATCACAAATTAAGCGTCGAGCGCTTAAGCGATGGTCGCGCGGTGATTGCTCTGGCGGAACACTTCTTTCCTGGAGAGATGAAGCTGGCACCCGGCGAGACGTATCGATCGCCGTTGGTTCATATTGGCTATTCATCGAACGGTTACAGCGCCTTGTCCCGGCAGTTTCATGCCCATGTTCGCGACCATGTGATGGATGGTCGGATCACGGCAAAACCACGCCCGGTTCATTACAACACATGGGAGGCGGTCTATTTCCGTCACGATCACGACAAGCTATTCAAGCTGGCCGATGCCGCAGCGCGGGTTGGCGCGGAGCGCTTCATTCTCGATGATGGGTGGTTCGCAGGACGACGCAGCGATAAGGCCGGGCTCGGCGACTGGTGGCCCTCTAAGGACGTTTATCCTGACGGTCTGTCACCGCTGATCGATCAAGTCACAGGTTTAGGTATGGAATTCGGGCTTTGGTTTGAACCTGAAATGGTCAATCCAGACAGTGAGCTCTTCCGCAATCATCCCGATTGGGTGTTGCGCGTTGAGGGGGTGGATCAGGTGCCTTCGCGAAATCAATTGGTCCTTGATCTTACACGCGAGGAAGTTTGCACATATCTTTATGATCGCCTGAACACACTCCTTTCTGAACACGATATCCGATACATCAAATGGGATATGAACCGCGATTTGCAGCATCCGGGTCGCGATGGACGCGCTGTTGTTCATCAACAAACGCAAGCCGTTTATACGTTGATTGATCGCCTGCGCGCGGCACATCCAACCATCGAAATTGAGAGCTGTGCGTCTGGGGGAGGACGCGCGGATTATGGGATCCTCCACCGCACTGATCGAATCTGGACGTCAGATAGCAATGACGCGCTTAACCGACAGCGCATTCAGCGCGGCGCCACTCATTTCTTCCCATTGGAAATACTCGGCGCGCATGTCGGGCCCGAAACCTGCCACATTACCGGTCGACGCCTGAGCATGGAGATGCGCGTGGCAACCGCAATGTTTGGCCATATGGGGATGGAGCTCAATCTCCTGAAAGAATCAGATGCCGATCTGGACACTCTCAAGGCCGGGATCGCGCTACATAAAAAGTTTCGATCATTGATCCATTCAGGTGATTTTCACCGTCTCGCTACACCGGCTGAGTCGAATGCCATAAGCGTGGTCGCTAAAGACCAGACAGAAGCGCTTGTCTCTTGGGCGTTTCTTGCCAGCAATCCGCGCACGCTGCCTGGTCGGTTGCACGTGCCAGGATTGAATCCGGAACAACACTATCAGGTTCGGATCGTTTGGCCGCAATCGGCAAAGGCGATCTCGGCCCCATCCGTCATCGACGCGCTTACGCTCAATGATCAGGGCAGCGTGTTGTCTGGCGAGGCGCTTCAGCATGTTGGTCTGCAATTGCCGCTTATGTTGCCGGAGACCTGTCTTATATTCCATTTAGAAGCTACATGAGTTGAAGGGCCGGGTATGAGTAGTTCCGACGTCGCCAGTCTGCCGGCGCGCCAAATCGAAATCCTCGAGCTCATCCGCTCGCAAGGATATGTCGCGACCGAGCAGCTGGTTCGCCAATTCAATGTAACGCCGCAAACCATTCGGCGAGACATTAACACGCTATGCGATCTCGATCTGATCGAACGCTTTCATGGCGGTGCTGGGCGTATCGGAAACGCCTATAATCAGCCCTATCAAGATCGTTTGAATAAAGACATGGAGGGCAAGCGCGAGATTGCGCGTATGGTGGCGCAGAGAATACCCGAAGGGGCGTCTCTCTTTCTCAATATCGGCACCACGACAGAAGCGGTCGCGAGTGAACTGGTTGGGCGCAAAGATCTGAGAATTGTCACCAATAATCTAAACATCGCAAACATGATGCGTGAAACGGACGGCTCTGATGTGATGATCGCTGGCGGGTTTGTGCGTCAATCAGACGGCGGAATCGTTGGTGAAGCGACCAGTGATTTTCTCAAACAGTTTCGCTTGGATATCGGCGTGATCGGGATCAGTGGCATCGACGAAGACGGTGCATTATTGGACTTTGACTATCAAGAAATCCGAGCAGCGCAGGCAATCATCCAAAACTCTAGAATGGTCTTTTTGGTGGCCGATCACACCAAATTTGGACGGCGCGCTATGGTCCGCCTTGGGTCGTATGAGGACATAGATCTTCTGTTCACGGATCGGCGTCCACCTGTGGAGTTTATGAGCGCGATCCGCGCAAGTGATATGGACCTCCATATCGCTAACGTCCCTGAACGCTAGTCATCGTTCATCACCGCTGCGTTCTAAGCGACAAGCCGTGCGCTGAAATGGTCTTTGAGCGCAAAGATCTCAGCTTGGGTCATATGCAGACCAAGCTTTGTTCGACGCCACAAAATGTCGTCCGCAGATTGCGCAAATTCATGGGCGATCAAATAGTCGACTTCGCGCTGATATAGGCCAGCGCCGAAAGGGTGTCCAAGATCGGAAACGCTGGCCGCCTGACCTAATATGGAGAAGACACGCGTGCCATAGGTTCGTGCCAGCCGATATCGCAGATCTGGATCAAGCCATGGATACCGAGCGACACACTCAGTTTCAAACGCCTCAAAATCTGCATTTACGATATCACCGCCAGGAAGCGGGGTATTTGCTGTCCACGGGGTTTGAGCGTCTGGCAGAAAATCCGCCAATTGCTTCAACGCATCTTCAGCCAGTTTGCGATAAGTCGTGATCTTGCCGCCGAACACGGACAGCATCGGCGCGCCGTCATGATGGTCGATCTTCAGCACATAATCGCGCGTGACCGATGAGGCATTTTCAGCCTGGTCTTCGTACAAGGGTCGCACACCTGAGAATGTCGAAACGACATCAGATGGCGAAATTTGAGTGTCAAAATACGAGTTACTGACATCGCAAAGATAGTCGATCTCGTCGGCTGAGGCTTCGACTGCATCGAGATCATCATTGTAGGGTAAGTCCGTCGTGCCGATGAGTGTGAATGCGCCGCGTTCATACGGGATGGCGAAGACGACGCGGCCATCACCGGCTTGGAAGATGAAACACCGCTCATCCTCGAACAGCTTGGGCACAATGATATGACTGCCTTTGACCAGCCGAACTTGCGGTGCATTTCGCGTCATGCCGACCTGTTGGGCGATGGAATCAACCCACGGGCCAGCAGCGTTAATCACAACTTTGGCCTTGATCGTTTTGCTCGCGGCTCCGTTCACGCGTAGCTCCGCCTCCCAATGGGTGCCGATCGGAGTGAGGCGCGTGCACGCGGTGCGGGTCATAATTGCGGCGCCGCGTTCGCTCGCGTCAATTGCGTTGAGGGCGACCAATCGGGCATCCTCGACCCAGCAATCAGAATACTCAAACCCTTTGGAAAACTGAGTTTTGAGCGGAACAAACACCTTACTTGAGCTGCGCTTGAGGGTGCGGGTTGGCGGTAATATTTTGCGGCCACCTAGATGGTCATAAAGAAACAGCCCCAAGCGGATCAGCCAAGCCGGACGAAGATCTTTGTGATGCGGCAGCACAAAACGCAGGGGCCAAATGATATGCGGGGCCGCTTTCAAAAGGACTTCTCTTTCCTGCAAAGCTTTGCGAACGAGGCCGAAATCGTATTGTTCCAAATAGCGCAGGCCACCGTGAATAAGTTTGGTGCTCGCGGACGAGGTATGGGCCGCAAGATCGTCCTTTTCGCAGAGCAGAACCTTCAGACCGCGGCCAGCTGCGTCACGGGCAATACCAGCGCCATTTATGCCGCCGCCAATGACCAGAAGGTCATACATATTTTCTTCTGTGCTCATGAAGGATTTTCATAAAACAACATTTTATGTTCGTAAATGAAAATAGTGCGTGAGTTAGAATACGGTTTCCAGAAAATCAGACCTCGCTTTTCCCTCTTTGCAGATGGTCTAGCGGTATTCACAAGCGAACATTGCCTGTCTGATTGGGTTGTGCTCGAAAGAGGCAAGGGGCGACTCCAGCCTCGAATCAGGAGGGCAGGATGGCAGGATCCGATCTCATTCTCGTTATTGATGAAGGCACAACATCGACACGTGCGATCGTTTTTGATCGCGCGTTTGAGCCCGTCGCTCAAGCGCAAGAAGAAGTGGGCCTCACCTATCCAGATGATGGCTGGGTCGAACAGGATGGCATCGAGATTTGGGAGAAAACCATCTCGGTCTGCCGCCAAGCGATTAAGCAAGCAGGTGGGGTCGACCGAATTGCTGGAATTGGCATCACCAATCAAAGAGAGACAACTTTGGTTTGGAACCGGGACACCAGCGTTCCGATTGCACCGGCGATTGTCTGGCAGGACCGCAGGACCGCGAATATTTGCGCGTCGCTCAGAGAACGCGGGCTCGAAGCTGAAGTTCAAGCACAAACAGGGTTGCTGATTGATCCATACTTCTCGGGGACGAAAGTGTCTTGGCTGCTCAACAAAGTCGACGGCGCGCGTGCTGATGCCGAAGCTGGAAAACTCGCTTTCGGGACCGTTGATGCATTTCTCATCTGGCGGCTCACGGCCGGGCGCATTCATGCCACCGATGTCACCAACGCGTCCCGCACACTCCTCTATCCGCTCAGCGTGGAGCCGGGAACGACGTGGTCGCGGCACATGTTGGACCTCCTCGATGTGCCCCCTTCGCTTCTGCCGGACGTCAAACCAAGCGGTGCCTTGTATGGAGAAACCGAACCAGACCTGTTCGGCAAACCGATCCCGATCTATTCCGCCATTGGCGACCAGCAGGCAGCCTTAGTTGGCCAGTCCTGCTTGAGCGCTGGCACAGCTAAAATCACCTATGGAACAGGGGCGTTTTTGGTCGCCAATACAGGTTATGATCGCCCAAAATCGGCCAACCGTCTTCTCGGCACGCTCGGATATGCCATCGACAATGGCGGAGAAGCCTATGCGATTGAGGGCGCCATCTTTAACGCTGGGACCGTGGTGCAATGGCTCCGCGATGACCTCGGTCTAATCGCAGATGCGGCCGATAGTGAAGCGCGCGCTTCGAACCTGAAAGACAATGCTGGGGTTTATCTTGTCCCAGCATTTACAGGATTGGGCGCGCCGCACTGGGATGCAGACGCGCGCGGAACGATTACGGGTCTAACCCGCGGAGCCGGCGCCGATCATCTGGTGCGCGCGGGGCTCGAAGCGGCCGCTTATCAAACACACGATCTGCTTGAAGCGTTCGCGGCAGATGGAGCAGATGTTGGTCTGCTGCGCGTCGATGGCGGCATGGCCGCAAATGATTGGCTCATGCAATTCGTTGCAGACATATGTGACCGACCGGTGGAGCGCCCGGAGTTCACCGAAATGACAGCACTCGGCGCGGCAGCGCTCGCAGGCATTCAATTGGGATGGATCAGCGAAACCGATTGGGCTGAGCGGTCTGCCCCCGGGCGGCGGTTTGAACCAAGAATGGGCATTGCTGACCGCCGCGAATTGCTTGCTGGGTGGAAACGCGCCTTGTCACAGACGCTAACAGCCACGTAGCTAGCCTCCGCCGAAAACCAGTCGCTCCACAGATATTACAGATGAGACCGCTTGCGCCGAAGCCAGGAATGAATATCAGCCAAGAGACGAGTGCGAGTCGTAAAAGCGCAGCGATTCCAATCGATGAGGAGCATGGTTGATGGCGGCACAAAAACTCTCAGGCAAAGAGGTTGCAGAACAGCTGCGCGCGACAATCGCCGAGGAAGTCGCAAAGCTGCCGGGCAAACCAACCCTTGCCGTTGTGCTCGTCGGCGAAGACCCTGCCTCGCAAGTCTATGTGCGGAGCAAAATCAAGCAAACGGAAGCCTGTGGAATGACGTCTCGCCACACGTTTCTGCCTGCAGATGCCCGTCAGGAAGACGTCGAACAGACCATCGCGGATCTCAATCAAGACCCGGACGTCGATGGAATACTATTGCAATTGCCGCTGCCGGCGGGCTTGGATGAAGCGGCCGCGATTGAACGTATCGATCCTGATAAGGACGTTGACGGTTTGACCGAAGCGAGTGCGGGGCGGCTTAGCCTTGGCAAACCCGGTCTGCGTCCCTGTACACCGACGGGATGTGTGATCCTCGCAAAGCGTGCGCTCGGTGAAGACCTGTCGGGTCAAAACGTTGTCATCATCGGGCGATCCATCTTGGTGGGAAAACCTGCGGCCCTGTTATTCTTGGCTGAGAACTGCACGGTAACCATCGCCCATTCGCGCACGCGAGACTTGCGCGCGCTTTGCCAAACTGCCGATATTCTGGTGCCCGCGGTTGGACGACCTGAAATGGTCAAAGGCGATTGGGTGAAGCCTGGCGCGTGCGTGATCGACGTTGGGATCAATCGCATCGATGCACCGGAGCGGGGTGAGGGAAAAACCAGGCTCGTTGGCGATGCAGATTATGCGTCGTGTGCCGAAGTGGCCGCTTATATCACACCGGTCCCTGGGGGAGTTGGTCCGATGACGATCGCTTGCTTGTTGAGAAACACGGTTATTGCGGCATGCCGCAGACGCGGGTGGGCACTACCCGAAGAGCTTTAGAGCACCGTCATTCGTCCGGCGCATCGGCTTGGTTCTCCGGTCGCGCGGCATCGAAGGCGGGGAGGGCGAGACAGGTCGCCTCAACCTCGGAGAGACGCGGAAAAGCTGACATATCTATATCATAACGCCGGGCATTATAGATCTGAGGGATCAAGAAACAGTCTGCGGCTGTCGGCGTTTCCGTGTAGAGGTAAGATGATGAGGATGAAGCCGTCATTTTCTCTAGGCTTGTGAGCCCTGTCGCGATCCAGTGCCGCGCCCAATCATCAACAGTCTCCTGAGGGAGGTCGAGTGGACCCTTTAGATATTTGAGCACACGAAGGTTCTGAATCGGCGCGGTATCGGCGCCGATAAGGGTCATCACACTTCGCACCCGCGCCCGTTGTAAGGGATCATCAGGGAACAGAGCCGGCCCGGCAACGGTTTCTTCGAGATACTCAATGATGGCCGCAGATTGGGTGAGCCGCGTTCCGTCTTCTCGTTCAAGCGTTGGCACCAGCAATTGCGGATTGATCTTCGCATAGTTGTCCTCGCGCTGCTCTCCCGCGCGGAGATTCACCGGTATATGCTCCACATCGATGCCCTTTAGGTTGAGGGCAATCCGGACACGATAGGACGCACTGGAGCGCCAATATCCAAACAGCTTCATAAATGCCGCCTTCCCGTACTGAACGACTTCGACCGCACTTGCGATACCGAGATATGTTCCATCGCTCAATGGCTGAGCGGCAAGACGGCGATCGATTGGGTTTCATCTGTTCTAGATGCAGACGCGGCGCAGTGCTGCGATAGCGTTCACCTCTGTTACGTTTCGTGTAGCATGGCGGTCTCCGAGTGAAGGACAAGCAATGACCTCTCAGCCTGATCGTAAACGCATTTTATTGC
>JBCBQS010000078.1:0-11343 GCA_039820085.1 Pseudomonadota bacterium | reverse complement strand
CCAGGAAATTCAGCTTCGCGGGCAGTTCGCCCGCCTCGATGATTGCGGCGAGATCTTCCGCCTCTTCAATCGTGAACCGGCCTTCAATGATCACATTGCCGCCCGGAATGGGGCTGCGAATGGTCGGCGAGGACATGGAGGTTCCGTCCAGGACGATGGCGAAATTGCGATTAATATTGCTACGCGTCAGATTGTAGAACTTGGTCGCAGCGGATGAGTTCAATCGGAAGCAAACGGCCGGAAAATTCGCCTCGTCAAAACAGCGATTTGCCGACGCGATATCCGCGCCTGTCAGCTCAGGGATCCGATTGATCAGAATCTGACCGAAGTCTGAAGAGTCGACCAATTGCTCTTGTGGCGGCGGGCGACCGGAAGACACGGCGGCGCGGATCGCAGATTGATCCAAGTTCGCCATGTTGAAGGTTAGACGCCCCGCTTGACCGAGAATATCCTTAATCCGTTTCGGATCGGCTTCGCCAGGGGCTTCTAGAATGATCCGATTGTCGCCTTGCGGGGTGATTGAGATCTCGGCCACGCCATCCGGGTCAATCCGGCGGCGAATGATTTCCATCATCTTTGCCTGAGCGTCTTTCGCCAAAGCGGCCAGTGCAGAGTTTGGAGAGGTAATGACCACGCTACCATTCGCGCCTTCGCGGATGTCGAACAGCTCAATTTGCGTTTGCCCAATGGTTGGATTGACCCGTCGCAAACGCTGTAGCGCGTCGTCCATTTGCCGCTCAGGCTCGGTTAGTCGGTAGGTTAAACGACCTTCTACCAGCGATACGTTGCGGTCGCGTAGGATCACATCTCGATCACCGCGTTGCGCCCAAGCGCTGCGGACATCCCCTTGAAATTGCTCCAGACGGTTGGTCGCAATCTCTTCTGGATTGATTTCCATCAAGAGATAGACACCACCCTGCAGGTCGAGCCCAAGATTGAGCTTGCCATTGGGCAAGAACCACCAAGAGTCTTCGGCTTCGGACAATTGCTGCTCATAAGCGGCAACCGCGACTTCATTGGTCGGATCGGAAACCTCTTTTGGCTCAATCCCCAGAAACCCGTCCGTAAACATGTTCGGGAGCGCGAGGATTGTCCCCCAAGCAAGGACAACGACAATCAATCCAACTTTCCAAAGCGGAAAATTCAGCATGGCGGTACAGCCTTTGTGTTAGTCGTTCGCGGCGACTGGCGTGTTTTTATCTTTAACGTCAGCGATCATGCCCTTGAGCGAGCGGACACGTACACCATCGGCAAGTTCGACCGTGATTTCTGTGTCAGCGACACGCGTCACTTTGCCAATGAGACCACCAGCAGTGATCACCGTGTCACCCTTTTTCACCGCTTCGATCATTTCCCGATGCTTCTTCTGACGCTGCTGCTGCGGGCGAATAAGCAAGAAATAGAAGATCAAAATCAACGGCACGAACATGATCAAGCTAGAGACCAGACCACCGCCTCCAGCTGCCGCATCTTGGGCGAATGCGACGGGTGCGCCGAGCACAGCCGCCATGGTCAGGGGAAGTAATTTCCGCATGAAAGACTTACCTTCAACAAAACAATTGCGCTCGTATATCCACCCCCCCGATCTTTAGCAATCGGCAGAGTGCGATCCTTATTGCCTCAGGTCGACGCGCGCGCATCATCTTTCAAGATGCAAACCACGCAAACTTGTCCCGACACCGGGCCGCTGGGGCTATTCCGTCTCGAGCGCTTTGAGGTACATTGACGTCTTCGGCTTGGCAAAAAGCCGCTCAACCATTGGCTCAAAGAACTCTAGCTGCTCACTCTCATAGTCTGGATCAAACGCGGATTGATCATAGAGGTGACAGAATTGCGCGGTGTATTCGAAATACGGATGCTCTTTGAATTGATCCCGCATGTTTCGATCAAGACCCAAATGATGGAAGAAGTAATAGCCTTGGAACATGCCATGATTTGCAACCATCCAATGGTTCTTCTCTGAGACAAACGGTTTCAGAATTGCTGCGGCGACGTCTGGATGATTAAAACTGCCCAGCGTGTCGCCAATGTCGTGCAGCAAGGCGCAAACGACATATTCTTCATCGCGTCCATCTCTGTGCGCGCGCGTTGCGGTCTGTAATGAATGAGTCAGACGATCAACGGGAAATCCACCATAATCGCCGTCCAAAAGCCGCAAATGATCAAGAACACGCTTGGCCAGACCCCGGTTGAAGTGTTTCGAGTGCTCAGCGATGATGTCCCAATCGTCTTTCGTCCCCTCCAGCATTTCGCGGAATTGTGCCTGATCCGGTGCGTGACCGTCTGCCATGTTTCACTCCCATGTTTCGCGCAAGAATAGATTGCGACTTGACGCGAAGGCGGGTCAAACAAAATAAGTGAGCAAATAATCACTTGCAAAGTATAGCCCCTTATGTTAGCAAGCGCTCACAAACTGGAGTCACCTGCAATGACGATCGCAGATCAGAAACGCCCACGCGCCCGAAACGCCCGGCCAAAAATCGAACGCGCAGCGTTGGAATTGTTCATAAAAGACGGCGTTGATGCCGCCACAACACGAAACATTGCTGATGTTGCTGGCGTGTCTGAAGGCGCGCTTTACCGTCACTATAAGGGCAAAGACGAGCTCGCACTGACTCTCTTTCTGGAAACTCATAATCGCCTCGGCGACATGATGCTCACCGCTTTCTCTCAAGACGGCACCCTAAAAGAAAAAGTGCGCGGCGCGGTGAGCGCTTATTGCGCCTTTGCCGACGAAGACTGGCTGTCGTTTAGCTACCATCTTGTCTCGCTCAATCGCTATTTGCCGCACGATACGCGCAGAGATGATGACCCCGTCTCAGTGATTGAGAAACTGATCCAGCATCTGATGGATCAAGGCGATATTCCCAAAGGAGATCCAGCAATCCTCGCAGCGATGAGCCTCGGAATTGTGATGCAATCGGGTCTCAACAAGATCTACAATCGCTTGCCTGGCACGTTCAGTCAGCATGTCGACACCTTCACCAAAGCCATCATGGCCATTTTGCTTCAGAAATAAGCTTACAAGGAACACATCTCATGATCCGCGGTCTGCTTTTTACCGGCGTCTATTACGCCTTGTCTGTCATCTATGTCTTGGTTTCCCTGCCCTTTTTGGCCCTTCCGGGCCGCGGACCAGTGACCTCGATCATTCGCTCCTATACGCGAGCGATCAATATCGCCTTGCACCTTATCGGCGGGATTAAGAAAGAGGTTCGCGGGCGCGAGAACTTGCCCGATGGCGCCTTCATTCTCGCCCCCAAGCACGCAAGTTGGGGCGACGGCTTTATGATTTATCCGGAAGTGAGAAATCTTGCTTTTGTCACAGGCGATCATCTTGAACGCTTTCCCCTTGTCGGCGGCATCTTGCGCAAACTTGGTGCTATCGTGATCGATACATGCGGCGGCGGTGAGCGCAAAGCGGCCTCTCTGAGCGAAGGCATGGCCCGTGCGCGCGAAGACGGGCGCCGCGTTCTGATATATCCAGAAGGGCATCTTGCGCCGGTTGGTTACCATTTTCGCTACAAGCCCGGCGTATGGCACATGCAAAAGGCGATGGACGTCCCAATCGTGCCAGTTGCAACCAATCTCAATTGCTTTTGGAATCAGGAGGAGATCCTGAAAAAGCCAGGAACTGCTGTGATCGAGTTTCTCAAGCCGATTCCAGCGGGGCTTCCTAAAGACGAAGCGATGAAACGCCTCACTGAAGCGGTGGAGGAACGCTCCGCTGAGCTGATTGCTGAGGCCACCGGTCAACCGGTCACCCCAACACAGCTTTTACCCGATCCTGAAAAGGGGACAGTTGCCGATCCGAAAGCCATGCAAACCAGATCAGTTTAGGGCCTTAAAAGACGAATTCGGATTTTTTCTCAAACCCCGGCAATACGGGCGGGCAGCATTCAAACGCCTCACGGTAGGAGAATGTAGAACCCGCGCGCTTGTAAATTCGTGCAGCGCCAACCCCGCGCCCGCTCGCGACAACGACGCCCATCCGTCCACCTTCACTCAGTTGATTAAGCCAAGCCTGCGGTACGGTTTCAACCATGCCAGCGATAAAGATGAGGTCGAAAGGGCCTTGATCCGGCAATCCTGTAGTGAGATCGCCCAACACAGCCACGGCCTCATCCATTCCGATCTCAGCAAACCGATCCGTCATCGCGTCGACCAATGGTTCATCATCTTCAAGCGCGATAACCGCTTCCGTCATATGTCCTATTAAGGCTGCGCTATAGCCGGCGCCCGCCCCGATCACCAAACTGATATCCGCCGCCTCTGGTTCCAACCCAACGAGGAGTTTCCCCAAATCGCGCGGCAACCACATCGCACGCGTATCCGAGGTCGCGATCTCGAGCTCTGCATAGGCGCTCGAGCGCATGGGTTTTGGCACAAAGACTTCCCGTGGGATGCTCGAAAACGCGCTGACTACGTCCACAGATGTGACATCGTTCACTCTCACTTGGGAGTCGACCATGATGCGGCGCAGTTTGGCAAAATCCATGGTTTGGGTCCTCCTCGGCGCGAATCTTCAACGACCCTGATTAGCACAGGGCGCCTCCGCAGCAATATGGCGGATTGGCATTCCTTTTATGGGCGGAAAGAGGCAACGCGCGTCTCGTCAGATCAGCGCGACGGATAAGCCATGTTGGAGTTTTTTGCATGCGAGCTCTGATCCGGCGTTGATCAGATTTGAATTGGCGTATAGACACCTGCGCTCCACTCTAAGTGATCAGCTTCGAACCTCGTTTCAGAGCATGACCACAAACGGCGAGGCTCTGTGGCGGAGTGGTGACGCAGCGGATTGCAAATCCGTGTACGCCGGTTCGATTCCGGCCGGAGCCTCCATCCTTACCAAAGTGCCACCAAACTCTGGCAAATTCTGAAGAAATTTGCGCGGTCACTTAAATCTTTCGCAATTCGTTTAGCTCTCGTTAACCAATCTATAGGATAAGGTTAATGTCTTCTTTTGGAGACACCCACCATCACCCAATGCCTCGGCGGAACATTTTTATGTTCCGCCAATTTTTTATCAGTTGTGTGACTTTCAGTGTTTGACAGGCAAACCGGTTTTGCTAATGAGGCGGCTCGCTGTTCCGCGATAGCTCAGTTGGTAGAGCAGGCGACTGTTAATCGCCCGGTCGTAGGTTCGAGTCCTACTCGCGGAGCCAGCGGTAGTCCCCTATCAAAATCCATGATCCCGCGAGCGCGCATCTGCGCGCATGGTGATCCGTAATGGCGGCACACCTTGCAGCCTAGATCGCTTATCGCACCTTAACGAGACATTGCGTAAACACGCCAACTCGCGACCCTCGAATTCAATGTAAATTCTACTTTGAGTGGTAATCCGGTGCCTTAAGCGGAGTTTCAATTGCTGAATTTGCGTGTCAGTCAGGACCCCAAGACTCTTTGGGTGCGCTACGGGATCGCCCTGGCCATCATCTTCGCCTTTCTGGGCGCGAGTCATATGATCGAGTCGCAGGCCATCGAAAAAGCAAAGCAAGACGCCCAAGTTATCAATCTCAGCGGTAAACAGCGAATGTTGTCGCAACGCATCATCCTGCACGCGCAAGATATGGTCACTTACAACATTCCCGGATCAGCCGAACTTTTATCTGAATCCTTAGATGAATTCGAATCTGCGCATTTAAACTTGATGCAAGACGCCGCGCGGGAAGAAAGTCTCGGCTGGCTATACCTGTCGCGGGCGCCATCAACAGATGAAATGGTCCTCAATTTTATCTCTCTCGCGCGAGCGCTGCCAACCAGCGAATATCCATCTGCCCTACTTGCAGAACTCAAGTTTAAAGGGTCTGGAGAACTCCTAGAACGCTTGGATGAAGCGGTGAGTGCCTTCGAACAACGCGCGCGCCAGCAAGCCCATTGGGCGCATCAGTTGCAGAACATCACAATCTTGATCGCGGCGCTCGTCCTCGTGTTCGAAGCAGCGTTCATTTTTCTTCCAGCACACCGCGTTGTTCGCCGCGCCATCGGCGATCTGAAAAGAGCGGCTGAAACCGATCCACTGACGCAATTGCGCAATCGCGCTGGTTTCGATCGCGACCTTGCAAATGAGATTGAAACCTTCAGCGATCGCGAGCGTGCTTTGAGCCTTATCTTGTTTGACCTTGATGATTTCAAAGGCATAAATGATCGCTACGGGCACCTCACGGGTGATGCCGTTCTGCGACGCGTCGGACACCGCGTGTCGCGGCTGCCAAACTTGCTCTCAGCCGCCAGAGTGGGCGGCGATGAGTTTGCGATTCTGGTCGACAATAAGCATTGGAGCGCGAAGGACAGTGTTGCAAAAGTCGCCGCGGATATCGCCACGGCGCGGGACTTCATTTACCGGCCGATCAATGTATCGGGCCGGGCGATTAAAGTTTCAGGATCGGTTGGCGTGTCGCGCTATCCCATTGATGCGCAGACAGTTGGCGATCTAAGGCGCAACGCCTCAGCCTCGCTTCTCGACGCCAAGCGGACAGGTCGCGGCAGCCTTTCGGTCTTCAACAACCGGATCAAAGACCGGATTTATCGCCGAAGAACGATCCAATCCGCGCTTCTATCTGGTGCTTATCAGGAAACGCTGAGAGTTGTGTTCCAACCGATGGTTGATGCACAGACAAACAAAATCCGATCCGTCGAAGCGCTGGCGCGGTGGCGTCATCAGTCGCTTGGCGACGTGAACCCAATCGAGTTCCTCGACATCGCGCGAGAGAGCGGCATTGGGCAAACGATTGAGCGGCAACTCAGATCTATGGCGCTCGAGCAAATCCGTCCGGCGCTCGATCAGGGTCTGATCAACAGTGTCTCGTTAAATGTCTCTCCGCTCGATTTGGCGGCGGATGACTTCGTCGAGTCCTTGATCGAGCAAATTGAAGAGTCCGGCGTTCGGCCTGACCAAGTCTGGATTGAAATCACTGAGACCGAAAAGCTCAGAAACATGGAAGCGACGCGCATCAATCTGGACACTGTTAAGCGAACCGGAGTTCGTATCGCTTTGGACGATTACGGCATTGGGTATTCCAACATTCACCGGCTCGCTGAGCTTCCGATCGATCGCGTCAAGATTGACAAATCAATCGTGCAGAAAGTCGATGCGCACACAAAATATGCGGGTGTGTGTCGCTCAAGCGTCCAACTGGCGCACGCGCTCGGCGCAGATGTCGTTGCTGAAGGGGTCGAAACCGCCGACCAGTTGGCAGAGACAGTCGCTTATGGGTGTCACTTGGTTCAAGGCTACTATTTTCATAAACCTATGCCGGTGACAGACCTTGAAACGCTCCTCAGCAATCAACAAACGGCCGCGGCCTAAGCGTTCAAGGTTCCTCTACAACTCCTCTAGGTTCAGCTTCGTTTTGGGCGTCGCATTCGTTGCTAGGGCGCCTGGCGCATGTGCAGCCAATACAGCGCGAACGCACAAACAGACGCCGCAAGAACCGGCACAACATAAAGCGTAAACAGGTCTTGCGGGGTCCATCCCGCGTCGAGCAAGACGCCTGCCATGTAAGGTCCGACAACTGCGCCGAACCGGCTCATGCCAATCGCCCATCCGGTCCCTGTCGCGCGGATGTGAGAGGGGTAGAGATACGGCACAATCGAATACAGACCGATCATTCCCCCATGCAGGAAAAATCCGACGGCGCCCACAATAAAGAGCAACATGCCGAGATCGCCGGACATGTTAGCGAGCACGAACAAACACAGCGCAAGCGCTGCGAGGTAGAATGATGTCACAAGCGATGGTCGTAAGAACAGTGTGAGCGCGCCCATCACCATTATTCCCGGCATTCCAATCAAATTGATCAAGCGTTCTGCGCGGTTCCCTTCAGCGACCGTAAAGCCGATTTCCACGAACAGACGCGGGATCCAGGAGAGCAGAAAATAGAGGGTAGAGAGTAGGAGGAAAAACCCCGTCCAAATCAGCAGCGTTTTTGCCAAGTACTCGGCAGAGAACAGCTTCGCGATTCCAGAGAGACCACTTATAGCCGGAGCTGTCTTCGGCAGCTGATCAAGCGGCTCACGCCCTAAGTTACGGCGAATCTTATTGATCCGCTCCAACGCCCCAGGTGCACCGCGTTGGGCAATGTATGACATGGACTCCGGCAGAACCAGGACAATCGGGATGAAGACAAACGAACTCGCCGCGCCGAACGCAAACAAGTGCCGCCAAGTCGCAGTTTCGAGCAAATAATCGGCGAGAAACCCGGACAAGTAAGCTCCGAGCGGAAATCCGAGCAAAAACGTCCCGACCGCGATCCCAACATATTTTTCGCCAGCATATTCGGCGACCAAAGTGTTGACGCTGGCGAGGATGGCGCCAATGCCGATGCCGGTAATCATTCGTCCAATCAACAAGGCATCAATTGACCAAGACACCATTGCTAAGAGCATTCCGACCCCGGAAATGGCCAAACCCCAAGCCGCAATTGTGCGTCGCCCAAACCGGTCTGCAAGCGGGCTGAGGACGACCGCTCCAATCATCATGCCAAAAAGGCTGGCGCTGAGAACGAGACCAAGCCCGGTGCGGCTAATGCCCCAGCTCTCCATAATGTCGCTGGACGCATAGGAAATGGCGAGAATGTCGAAACCGTCCTGCATATTCAGCGCCGTCAGTGCGAAGAGCCCGAAAATTTGAATCGGCGATATTCGCTCCTGCGTTTGGGTCTCCATGATCCGCGCCTCTCTTGCTCAGTATGCCCAGATGTGCACGCGAGGCCATTGCCCGCTCGCGGCTGCAGACGAGCCGTAAAAACCCAAACACTTCAACCACCTGGGGGAAAATAGAGACACTCGGAGAAGATCAGAATCTACTCACTTTGGTGAATCACCTGCACTGAGAAAGCGCTGAGCGTGAACAATGACCGCCAATGCAGTGGTTGTTCGCGTTCGAGTCTTCGAGACCGACTAGTGCAATTTAAGCTTCGGACGTGTGATACGATTGACGTGACCCGTAATGATCAGGCCGATGCCGCGAAGCCAGCCATGAATTGCGATCAGGTGAAGTCGGTAAAGCGAGACATAAAAGAACCGCGCCAAGCGCCCTTCGACCGCCATACGTCCACCAATCAGATTGCCCATAAGCGATCCAACGGTCGCAAAGCGGCTGAGTGATACGAGCGAGCCATGATCGTGATACACAAATGGTTTCAGCGTGCGCTCATCGATCGACGCGGAAATGTTTTTAAACACCGTGGCGGCCATTTGGTGCGCAGTTTGAGCGCGAGGTGGCAACGGCTTGGTTTCGCCATTTGGAATAAACTCAACACAATCGCCAATCGCGAAAATTCGATCGTCAAAGCTCGTCTGGAGCGTGTCTCGGACGACCAATTGGTCGCGGGCATTGGTTTCGAGCCCGGCAATCCCGCGCAGAAATTCGGGTCCTTTCACGCCAGCCGCCCAAACGCGTAGATCAGCTGGAATAACCGCCCCATCTTTGGTGTGAATGTCAGTGTTGGTGACTTCGGTCACAACCGCATTGGTGATCACTTCAACCCCAAGCGCTTCCAGTTCAGCGTGCGCAGCCTCGGATAATTTCTCGGGCAGTGCCGGCAAGATACGCGAACTCGCCTCGATCAAAGTGACTTTCAAACGGCTTTCATCGAAGACCTCCAAGCCATAATAACCGAGGGAAGACGCTGCATTATAAAGCTCGGCAGCGAGCTCAACGCCGGTTGCGCCTGCCCCGACAATTCCAACCCGCACCATATCGTCTGATGAGGGATCGACTGACAGTCGCCGAGAGGTTTTCAAGCAATGGTTCAACAAACGAGATCGGAACGCATCGGCGTCGCGTCGGCTTTCTAGCGCCATACAATTCTGCTTTACGCCTGTGACGCCAAAGTCGTTGGAGACAGAGCCAACTGCGATCACCAAATAGTCATATCGTATTCGGTGCTCGCCGATCAGTTCTTGACCATCTTCATCTAGCAAAGGCGCGACAATGACTTCTCGGCGATCGCGGTCAATGTCCATTAGACTGCCTAAGAAGAATCGATATCCCCAACGATGCGCATGCGCGCGGTACCCTACTTCGTCCAAATTCGCATCTAGTGACCCAGCCGCAACTTCATGCAGCAAGGGTTTCCAAACATGAGTTCGGTTTTTCTCGAGCAGGATGATATCATAGTCTCGCGGATTGTATTTCGCACTGAGTTTCGCGGCGAGCTCTAACCCACCCGCGCCGCCGCCGACGACGACAATCTGGGTCTTCGCGTCTGTCGGAACCTCAGGCAGAGGTTCGCTTTGAGGCGACAGGTCTATGACATTCGGATCGATACGGGCGGCGTCCATATGACAAATACGGGTGTTCCTGGCACCTGGATCTATTTGCCCTTGCATATTTTGCAGTCGGTTGATCGTCAGAATAGCCGGGGCACCGATCTTGGCAGCGTTTACGCTTTATCGCTTGCAGATCCCACCCAGAGCTTTCGATAGTGATCGAACAGCGTCTCAGATCCTGTCGAAGGGGTCAGCGCCTCGCTATATTCTCCAGTATCCGGGTCGAGCGCGAGCATAGATTCCGTCGCATAGTAATGCCCAATACGGGCATATTCTGCGCGCGCGCTCAAAGGCGGGAATAGCCGTGACGCAATCGATAGACCACCGCCGATCCATTTCAGCAGGTTGGGCGTAACCGAGCGAAACCTTGCTGGTTCTCCCAACAAAGAAAACAGAAACGCGCCTTGGTCTTTCGGGGTGATCGCAGGCCCTGGCCCGCCAATCGGAAGAATTTTGTTCTGCAGGCTCTCATCCTCAAGGCAGTCTGCCAAGAAAGCGGCTAAATCATCATCACTGATCGGCTTACAAGCCGTGAGCGCACCGTCCCCGAAAATCAGATAGGGTTTCCCCGATTTTACGCGATCAATCTGCCCTGAGAGCGATTTAAAGAAAGCGGTTGGTCGGACGATAGAATAGGTCAATCCGGATCCGATCAGCTCAGCCTCGAAGGCGAGCTTTTCCTCCTGAAATGCCAGCTTTGGCTTTTGAACACAGATTGCGGACAATAGGACCATGTGCGCAACACCCAAACGCTTGGCGAGATTTAGCGCGTTCAGATTGGCTTGATAGTCGATCTTTTTTGCGTCTTTCCGGGTGCCCGTGCGCGAGGCGAGGCACGAGACCACAGCATCATATGTATCGCCGCGAAATCCATCTTCAGCGAGCGCTTTTGGATCAGAGATGTCAGCGATGCGCAGGCGGGTCCCGGGCAGGTCGCTCTCCAAATCGGACAGTGTGCGATTGGTACCTTTGTTCGACCGCAATCGGATGATGCACGTCACCTCATGTCCACGTCTGACCAGTGCCTTTGCTGTCGCTTGGCCAATCGTACCAGTCGCGCCGAGCAAT
>JBCBQS010000077.1:0-11359 GCA_039820085.1 Pseudomonadota bacterium | reverse complement strand
GTCTTACCATGGTCCACGTGTCCAATCGTGCCGATGTTCACGTGCGGCTTATTACGCTCAAACTTCTCCTTGGCCATGTCAGGCCTCCTTTTCTCAGTGTCCGGCCCACCGGACGTTGGTCCTTTCTCAAAGCGGGCCAGAAGAGTCCCGTTGAAGCGCGCCACATACACATGCCCGCCTCAGGTTTCAAGCACCATTACTGCTGACATATGCGAACTCTTTTCAGTCGGGTTCGAAAGCGCTTGACAAAGACCGCCAATAAAGGCCCTAGCCTGCTGCCATGACGCAAGGATATGTCTTCGAAACGTTTGAAAGCAAAGCGGCTTTGCAAAAGGCGGCTGCGGCTTGGTTGGCAACAGGGCTTCGGGACGCGATCGCGCGAAGAGGGAGCGCCGTTTTTATGGGATCCGGCGGTTCAACGCCCGGCCCTATCTATGAGACTTTGTCCCAAGAGGCGCTCGCCTGGGAGCATGTAAACGTTGGTCTGTGCGACGAACGTTGGGTCGATGAAGACCATCCAGCCTCAAACAGTGCAATGCTGAGACGGACACTGCTGCAGAATAAGGCTGCATCCGCGACTTACACGCCGATGAAGGTCGACGGAGCAGATCCCTTCGCCGCCATTGAGGCCGTCAACGAGCTGTATCAAGACGCTGGCCTCACCGATGTTATGTTGCTCGGCATGGGGCCGGATGCGCATACGCTGTCTTGGTTTGCAGGCGGGCGTGGCTATGATTCGGCAATCGATCCCGAAACGCTTTCAGTCGTCGCTGCGATTGAAGCGATCGAAAGCGAGGTCACGGGCCCAAACCTGCTCCGTATGACTTTGACCCAACCCTGCGTCGCCTATGCTCGGCGTATCCTTTTATTGATCACCGGCAAAACCAAGCGTGACGTGTTTGAGACAGCACCAGACGATGCGCCCGTCTCGATCATGCGCCGTGCAGCGGGTGATGCTCTCACTGTGTTTTATTGCAACTAGGAGCCCACATAATGTCTCTCCCAACCTTGCAAAAGCTCGCAGCAAACATTCGCAATGAAGCGATTCCGGCACTAGCGGCGCAGGCTGGAAACCATCCGCTTTTCGCCGCTGGCTGGACCGTGGATACCGCCCGTCAGTACATGACCGCTGAGATTGAACAGGCTTTGTTCGCGCATGCCGAAGAGATCGACTTGAGCGGCGCCATTGACGATCTGTTTCAGGCCAAAATCGTCAACCCATCGGAGAACCGTCCTGCCCTGCATTGGGCGCTGCGACTGCCGCCCGATAGCGACCTCACCCAATCAGAGCATGACACCACGGTTAAGGCGCTTGAAAAAGCAGAAGCGCTCATCGCGGACAATCGTTTCTCAGCCATTGTTCATATCGGCATTGGCGGATCTGACTTCGGCCCGCGCCTCTTTGCCGATGCATTCATAGACCTTCAGAAGGCGGATATGACCCTTCGGTTTTGTGCCAATGTCGATCCATTGGACTTAGACCTCGCCCTCTCAGGTCTCGATCCCGCAGCCACGTTGATCATTGGCATCTCGAAATCCTTTGGGACAGAGGAAACGCTTTATAATTTGGCGCGCGCGCGAAACTGGCTTGAGGCAGCGCTCGGCCCGCAACGGGCGTCGGAACACCTATTGCTGGTGACGGCAAATCCCAACCGCGCAACCGATTGGCTTGATGGCACGCCAGCGACGACTCTGGACATGCCGATCAGTGTTGGTGGGCGCTATTCCATATGGTCTGCGGCTTCTGTTGCCGTGATGACGGGTCTTGGCCCAGATACGTTTAGAGCCTTTCTCGCGGGCGCTGCAGAAATGGATCGTCATGTCAAATCTGCTGACCTGACGACAAACTTAGCGGTTAAGCTCGCATTGCTGGACTTTTGGAACACAAGTTTCCTAGGGTTTTCGTCGCGCGCCGTTCTCGCTTATTCACGTCGGTTGCGGATGCTGCCGACCTACCTGCAACAGCTCGAGATGGAATCAAACGGCAAGTCCGCAGGGCCGAGCGGCGCCGATGCGCCGCTCCCGACTGCGCCTCTGCTTTGGGGGGGAGAGGGGTCGGTAGGACAACATTCCTATCATCAATGGCTGCATCAGGGCACACACATCGTTCCGGCCGAGTTTATTCTCGCGCCCGGCAGTCAATCGGATGCTGAAGGCGTTGAGGCCCTGACGGCCCACGCGCTGGCGCAAGCCGAAGTCATGGCGAATGGACGAAGCCTCGATGAGGTTCAATCTGAAGAGCCGGGTCTTCCAGATCATATCGCGCGCCAAAAAGTTCATCCCGGCGGACGACCTTCAACGTTTTTTAGTGCGCCGGACCTCACCCCGAAACGGCTCGGTGCGTTGATCGCACTTTACGAACACCGAACTTATCTCGCGGGCGTTTTGTGGCAGATTAACAGCTTCGATCAATGGGGCGTAGAGCGCGGAAAAACGATGGCGACGCGCTTAAAACCGGCGCTTGCTGGAGATAAAAAAGCCGATGATCCAACCACTCAGCAGATCATCGGCCAAATTCAGAACGAGACGTGATTAGGCGATTTTATCGACCTGCGTGAAGTCGAGATCGACCGGCGTGGCGCGCCCGAAGATTGAGACGTTCACTTTCATACGGCCGGTCTCCTGATCGAATTCTTCAACGGTGCCTTCAAAGCCTTGGAACGCGCCTTCATTAACGCGGACTTCCTGACCGATTTCGTAGACAATAGTTGGCTTCGGACGCTCTTCGACCGGCTCGTCAGATGTGCCGAGGATCCGATCGACTTCTCTTTGCGGGACGGGAAGAGGTTTCTTGCCACCATCTGCGCCCAAAAATCCGGTCACCTTCGGCGTGTCTTTCACCAAGTGATAGACGTCATCAGTGAGTTTCGCTTTCATCAGGACATAACCTGGGAAATAGCGCTTCTCGATGGTTTTTTTCTTGCCGCGAACGACCTCGACGACTTCCTCGGTCGGAACCTCGAGGTCTTCGATCATCTCTTCCAGGCCCTTCATCGCAGCCTGATCCCGGATCGCCTGCGCCACTTTCTTTTCGAAGTTCGAATAGGCGTGAACGATATACCATTTTGCCTCAGCCATGGGCCCAGCACTCCTTATTGTTCTTATGCTTTATGCGCCGAGACCGGTAATCCAGCGAACGACCATGGCGATTAATTGATCCGAGAGGAACAGAAACAGGGCGACAATAATCGACATCACAACAACCATAATGGTTGCTTGGATCGTTTCCGGCGTTGACGTCCAGGTCACTTTGCGACCCTCGGCTTCTACCTGCCGTGCAAAGGTGATTGGACCCACGCTTTTCTTTTTGTCCGTATCGGCCATTGTCTCGCGTTCCTGAGTTTCGGGGTAAGAGCGCTCCTTACTGCGCATTTCTGTGCTTGTGAAGTCACTTGGGTGCAAACATCGCACTTCGCAAGTTATGAGAGTCGCGCGTGACCAAATTCTGGGACGGGGAGCCCGGGTGTCTCGACATCGATTGCGAACAAGCTCCCCGCCATCGGTTGACGGTCAAGCGCAGCATCGCTGAGCCCAAAACGGGCCGTGGTGATATAAAGTGTTTTCAAGTCTGGCCCGCCAAACGCACAACTCGTTGGCCGAGACACTGGCATTTCTACGACGCGATCAATCTGGCCATCCGGCGCGTATCGGACAATTCGACTGCCTGCCCATTGTGCGTTCCAGAGATAGCCGTCTGCGTCCACCGCGGACCCATCCGGGTAGCATCCCGCTTCCAATGTCGACGCAAAGACGCGACGCCTCGAAAGCGCACCCGTCCCTGGATCATGATCGAAGGCCAAGATCATCTGTTCAGAACTGTCGCTAGTGTAAAACGTGCGACCATCAGGCGAGAATTGCATTGTATTGGTCACCAGGACTTCCGGCAGCCCGATCCGCTCCACCTGCATGTCGGGTGAGAGACGATAATACTGTCCTTCTGGAAGCGCCTGCGCATCATCCATCGTGCCAAACCAGAAGCTTCCATCTGGAGCCATTCCCCCATCATTGGTGCGAAACCCCTCTGGCTCGTGCAACTCAAGGACCCGCACATAGCGCTCGGTCGCCGTGTCATAGCGGCCCACTTCGCGATCACCAATCATGATTAAGCCACCATCGGAAAGCGCCAGCGCGCTCGCATGCAACGGCAACTCGTATCGCCTCGTATTGCCTGTCTTCGGATTGTGACGGTGGAGCTTGGCGCGTTTTATGTCGACCCACCACAGAAAGCCCTCTGTTGGGCTCCACAAAGGCCCCTCTCCGAGCAAGCACCCTGTCGGGCCGACGCACACAATCTCTGACACGCTGATTCTCCACGCCTCACGCTTCGCGCGATCTCATCGCTTCCATAGCGCTTGTCAATCGATCGAGTCTCTGACGCATAATCCATTCAGGATGAGGTCGACATGCGTATCAAAATATGCGTCCAAGTCGAGCGGTTGGAAGCGATCGAAGACGAGTTTCCAAATCCCTGCAACCAGCGCACCCGCGGCGATATTTTGCGCCAATCCATGACCCTGCATGTTTCGAAACTCGCCGCGATCGATCCCGTCTTGAATAATCGCGCCGATCATGGCCTGACCACGTGAGAGAATATTGGCGTGATAATACTCTGCGAGATCCGGAAAGTTTGGCCCTTCGGCCATGATTAGGCGCATGATTTGACGGCGGTCGCTATTGAGTACTTTTGAATAGAAGAACTTCATATGCGCTTTCAGGCGTTCTGTTGCAGGCATATCCGCCGACATCGCAGCGTCTGCCGCACGCGTAAGCATTGGCATCATCTTGGAATGCACCATGCCTTCAAACAGCTTTTCCTTGCTGTCAAAATAGAGATAAACCGTTCCTTTTGAGACGCCCGCCTCTAGCGCTACATCATCCATCTTGGCCGCAGCATAGCCAACCCGCGAAAACACAGCCAAAGCCGCGTCAATCAAGGCGCCTCGCTTTTTTTCTTTTTGATGTTCGCGTTTACTCAACGGCTCTGATGGCGCTTTTGGGTCGATGACCTCGCTCATTCAGCCGGTCCTCCTATTTCCTCCCGACGCGTAAAAATAGCGCCTAATCGTGCCGGCATGTTTCGTATATCTTCAATCACAAGCGTGACGGCCGGAGTAACAAACAAGACCATAAGCCCAGAAATCACAATGCCAAATCCGAGACTGACGCCCATTGGAATGAGGAATTGCGCTTGCGGACTGGTTTCAAGCAAGAGTGGCCCTAATCCCAAAGCCGTGGTCAGCGTCGTCAATAAGATCGGACGAAAACGGCGCGCTGAAGCATCTGCAGCCGCTGTGATCGGATCGACACCTTCCAATCGGTACTTATTATACAAATCGACCAGCACGACAGATGCGTTCACGGCGACACCTGACAGCGCGACAATCCCAAAAATCGAGACGAATGAGAGCGCATATCCAAGCACAAAGTGTCCAAGCACTGCGCCAGCAACACCAAGAGGGATCGCGACAATGATGGCGATTGGCTGTAAGTAGGACCGCAACTGGGTCGCAACCAGAGCAAAGATTACGATCATGACAATGATGAACGCCTGGCCGAGACTGGCGAGATCTTCATTTTGATCTCGGCTCGCGCCTGCTTGGGTCCATGACAGCCCCGGATAGGCGGCATCTATCTCTGGCAAAATACGCGTGAGCAGCTGGTCATTGGCGATCGCGGGTGTGCTGATGGACTCATCAATATCGGCGCTAACGGTAACGACCCGCCGACCATTGATCCGGTTGATCGAGGAATAGGCCCGACTTTCGCTTGTGCGCGCGACCGTAAATAGCGGCACGCTGGACCCGTCATTCAGACGGATGCGCATCGTCTCGAGGGACTGCAGCGACTCCCGCGCTTCTTCAGGATAGCGCACAAAAACGCGGACTTCTTCGCGGCCACGTTGGATGCGTTGAACTTCATCGCCAAAGAAGGTCTGTCGGACTTGCCGTGCAACATCATTCGGAGTGAGACCCGCCGCAAGTCCCGCATCTGTGAGCTCAAACAAGAGCTGCCGCTTGCCAAGGTCGAAGCTATCTTCAATCTGGTTGGCGCCTGGCAGTCGTTCAATCTCCTGTTTCAATTGATCCGCTGCGGCGATCAGGGTTGCTTCGTCGGCATGTGCTAGCTCGAACTCTATATCGGTCCCGAAGCCTCCGATTGACGCGGTGAAGGCGATACGTTCTGCGCCTTCAATCTCACCGAGTTCCGCGCGCCAAGCTCGCTCAATCTCCGAGGCAGACATGCGACGCGTTCCAAACGGGATCAGCTCAATTTGTACCTGACCGATATTCTCTGACGCTGAAAAGCCAGAATTGCCAACAGGACCACCACCTTGCGCTGTATTGCCACCAATCGTTTCTGCGACAGACAAGAACAAGTCTTCGCCCCGCTCCTCTTTGATCCGTTCAGCCACGGCGAATGCGGCATCGGTGAGCTGGGCCATAGCCGCTTCAGTGCGTTCGAAGGGTGTTCCTTCTGGCATCACCAACGTCGCGGAGATGTCATTGCCTTCAATATTCGGGAAGAAGATGAACTTCACCAGCCCACTTCCGACCAGACTCATACACAAGATGTAAAATGCCGTTGCCGCCCCGAGCGTCGCGTACCGCCATTTGGCAATAAACCGGACGCCCTTGCGAACGATGTTCTCACTGATCCAGTCAATTCGCTTCGCAACGCGGTTTTGCACCGCCAAAACGGGCCCGCGCGACCAAGGGCGGCCATGGCTCAAATGACTCGGAAGAATGAAAAAGGCTTCAATGAGCGAGACGATCAGAACGCAGATCACGACCAGCGGAATCGCCCGCGTAATGTCGCCAAATGTGCCGCCAACAACCAGCAATGGAGAGAAGGCGACAACCGTCGTCATCACCCCGACCAAAACTGGCGCGAAAACGCCTTTCACGCCATCGATCGCGGCTTGTTGCCCTGACTTCCCTTTGGCAATTTCTGCGTCGATATTCTCTCCAATCACAATCGCATCGTCGACAACGAGACCGAGGACGATGATCAGACCAAACAGAGATACCATTGTGATCGTAACACCTGCGGCGCCGAACAGCATAAAGCCACCCATGAATGCGGTCGCAATGCCGATGCAAACCCAATAGGCGAGTTTCAGATCGAGCATCAAAACGAGAAAGAGGAAGACGAGCGCGAACCCGAACAGGGCGTTGCGCAGCAGAAGATTGATGCGCTCTTCCAAAATCGCTGTTTGATCTCGGAACTCAATGACTTCAATGCCTTCGGGCGGCGTATACGTCGCCATGAAGGCATCAACTGCCGCTTTGACGGCGATCGTGTCTTCCGCTTCGGCGCGGGACACTTCGACGAAAATAGCGGGGCGACCATTATACGTGTTCGATAGCTTCTCTCTTGCAAAACCATCGCGAATTTCAGCGATGTCACTTAAGCGAATTTGCGAGCCATCTGGCAGGTTGCGGACGACAATGCTCTCAAACTCAGCGCCCGTACGGCGCAATTGATTGGTGCGCAGCAAGTATTCGCCCGATTGCGTTCGGATCGATCCCCCCGCCAAATCTAGTGATCCCGTCCGGACCGCGCGCGATACATCGTCAATCGCAAGTCCATACTTTTGCAGCGTATCTTCGCTGACTTCGATCGAGATTTCATAATCTCGGTCTCCAGACAGGCTAACCAGCGAGACACCGTTCTGAGTGAGCAATTCGCGTTCAAGGTTTTCAGCAGCTTGGCGCAGTTCCAGCGCCGTGACGTTTCCCACGACCACGAGCGACACAACACCACTGGTTGGTTTTGGGGCGCTCACCGTTTCACGCTCGGCATTCTCGGGCGGAAAATCAACCAGGCTCTCAACGGCTGTTTGGACATCGTCCTGGACAATTTGTTTGTCGGCAAAATCCGCCAGCTCAATTGTCACCGTCCCAACATTCTCAGAGGCTACAGACGAAACCCGCTTTACGCCATCAATGCCCAGCACTGACTCTTCAACACGGCGCGTGATCCCTTCTTCAACCTCTGCCGGGGTGGCACCAGGATATGGCACCGTCACATTGATCACTCCGGGCTGGATGGTTGGAAACACTTGCGTTCTCAGATTGCCGGCAAGCAAAACGCCACCAATCAGCAAGACAACCATAAGCAAATTGGCGGCAACAGGATTCTGAATAAACCAACCGATCAGACCGGCGCCGCGGGTCTCATCATTGGGTGCCATTGGAAGCTCCGCCGGAGAGGCTCACTGTCTGAGCAAGATTGCGAACACTCACTTTTTGACCCGCCTCAGCATCAAGCGGTGGCAACGCCACGACGCCGTCTGCTGTATCGAACGGCGCAGCGATAATTACAGTCCCATCAGCCCGCTCTCCCAGGACGGTGATCGTTCGCGGGGCCAGCGTATTGTTCTCAACGACCCAGAGATTGGACTGACCTGCAAGTGCGGTCGACGGAAACGCAATTGCATTTTCGATCTGATCAGACCGAATGGTAACATCAACGAAGTCCCCAATCCGCAAGCCAGCTTCTGTTTCAGGCGTCGCATACAAATTCGAGAGCCGCGTCCGAGCATCCATACTCGCATCGACACGCACGACTTTGGCTTGCGTTACAACTCCATTCTCGTCGCGGCGCGAAAATGTCATCTCGCGGCCGATTGCCGGATCGATGATGGCGAGTTCGTCGCGCGACAATGGGACAGAAATTTCAATACTGTCGAGGGCGACCAACCGCCCGATCACTTGGCCGGGTGAAACGATCTGACCGATATCGAGTGATGAGGCGAGAACACGGGCGCTCACCGGCGCGTACACACGAGTCCTTTGCAATGACAGTTCAGCTGTTTTCTTATTTGCGATCGCACTGCCGAGGCGGGCTTTGGCCGCCTCTATTTGTGGCACGCGGGCAGCAAGATCGTTGACTTCACGACCCGGGAAAAGCTCTTCCCATTCTTGAACGGCGAGCGCAGCTTCTGCTTCGAGTTGCTGAAGATCTGAACGCGCCGATGCGATCTCCGCCTCCGCACGCTCGACCGCGAGGACGTAATCCGAACGCTCAATCTCGAACAGGAGCGCGCCGCGTTGAATTTCAGTCCCAGGACGAAAATCCGCGCTAACCCGCCTAATCTCACCTGAAACTTGTGGGCTGACAGAAACTTCAGCCGTTGCCTGAACGGTGCCGTTTGCGCTCAGGGTCGGGACATAATCAAGTCTCTCAAGATCGGCGACGCGAACCGAGACAATCGCCTCGCCGCGCATGTCAGCAATTTGCGGGGCGCGATCATTGACCGAAGCCTTTAAGGCTTGAGAGAGCCCAACGGCTCCACCGATGACTCCGATGACGAAAACCAATTGTATCAGGCCGATCACCCACCCCTTCATCGAGGATTGCAGATGGTGCGCATTCTCTACGTCCATTGATCACTCCGAATTAATGACTGACCAGTCAGTTAGTACTATTTCTTTGCGGTTCAAGCGATCGAATCATGAACTTTTTGTCGCAATCGCATGCCGACTCCTTGCAGTGCTATACGCACACCAACGCTGATTGGACCGAAGGACCGTCTTAATGTCGAAGCCCAGCCTCACCCCGCCCTATGATTTCGACGATTTGCTTTCGATAATGAAGCAGCTTCGCACGCCTGAAACAGGCTGTGCGTGGGACCTGGAGCAGAGTTTCGAGACCATCGCGCCCTACACAATCGAAGAAGCCTATGAGGTCAGTGACGCGATCGAACGCGGTGATATGGAGGACCTTAGCGATGAGCTCGGCGATTTGCTGTTACAAGTCGTCTTCCATGCGCAAATCGCTGAGGATGAAGGACATTTCTCAATTGCCGAGGTCACCCAAGCCATCAGTGAAAAGATGATCCGTCGGCATCCGCATGTATTTGCAGATCGAGCCCAACATGGCGCTGACCAACAGCTATCGGCCTGGGAGGAAATCAAGGCTGCTGAGCGAGGCTCAAAGAGCGCGGAGGATCCAAGTGCGCTTGCCGGCGTTGCGCATGCCCTTCCAGCTTTGATGCGATCCGAGAAGCTTCAGAAACGGGCCGCGCGCACGGGCTTCGATTGGACCGATCCAAATGATGTTTTCGCCAAGCTCGAAGAAGAAATCGGAGAAGTAAAAGAGGCGATAGATGAGCGCGACCAAGATCATATCGAGGAGGAGATCGGAGATGTGTTGTTCGTCGCGGTAAACCTCGCGCGTAGACTGAACGTCGATCCAGAAATTGCTTTGCGAAAGTCCAATACAAAGTTTGAGCGTCGGTTTCGGGCGATGGAAGATATGGCTGACGGCAAACACGCTGGATTTACCACGCTCGACTTGGACGCCCAAGAAGCGCTTTGGAAGGCCGTCAAGTCAACCGAGCGAAAAGCAGACTGACCGTAGCGCAACGCTATACCCTACACTTTCTTCTCGCCCGTTACCGAAATAGAAGTTTTTGTTCGCCAAAAAGCCGAGACATCAAACAAGGGACGTCGCATGCAACACTTTGTAGACACTGAAGTTGGACAAATCGCGGTGAATGTCGTTGGCGAAGGCCCGGTTATCCTATGCGTGCACGGCTGGCCGGAGCATTCATGGTCCTGGCGCCACCAAGTACGGCACTTTTCAGAACGCGGCTACCGTGTAGCCGCTATGGATGTACGCGGGTATGGTGACAGCGCCAAACCGCATGAGATTGCAGCGTATTCGTTAAAATCTTTGGCGTCAGATGTCGCGGCCGTCATCGATGCACTGGGCGATGAGCCTGTCATCCTGTTCGGTCACGACTGGGGCGCGCCGATCACCTATACAACCGCCCTACTCTATCCTGAAAAAGTTCGCGCCCTGGCCGGAATGAGCGTGCCTTACACGCCGCAAGGCGAAGGCTCGCTCTTGGATCTGATGGAAATGATCTATGCCGGTAAGTTCTTCTATATGAAGTACTTTCAGGCAGAAGGCGTGGCTGAGAAGGAAGTCGAAGCCGACCCACGCACGGCATTGCGGAAGATCTATTACGCCATCTCCGGCGATGCCCCATCAAGCAGCGGCTTTAATGATAAAGCGCCGGATGCCGGTCTGCTAGACGGGATGATTGATCCAGACCCATTCCCGAGCTGGCTGACCGAAGCCGACCTCGACATCTATACTGCCGCGTTTGAGAAAGGCGGCTTTAGAGGCCCGTTCAATCGTTATCGCGCCCTCGGCATAGACCACAAAGAACTGACAGAGTTTCGCGATCAGCCGCTGACGCTGCCAACTTGTTTTATTGGCGGCGAGAAGGACGCCGTTCGCAATTTTGTGCCGGGCTTTGATGCTTTTGAACATGCTGGCATGGCGTGCACAGATTTTCGCGGGTCAACCATCATTCCGGGGGCCGGGCACTGGATTCAACAAGAGG
>JBCBQS010000076.1:0-11421 GCA_039820085.1 Pseudomonadota bacterium | reverse complement strand
GGCTTGTAGGCACCAAGCCCGGGCTCGTCGATGTCCATGCCTTTATGAACCCTTGGTTTGTCGAAAAGAATATCCCGGACTTCCTGGAAGCCTGCTTTGAGAGCGCGCCGCTGACCAAAGATTGGTATCGACGGCTTAAAGAGTTCAAAGGCCAAGCACCGGAGGAAATCAGCGGAGCGGATGCGATTGAAGTCGCACATAAGTCTGCGCCGCACCTAAAACCAGCTTCGACAGCGGGAGACTTACGCGACTTTCAACCCGGTGACCGGGTCGCCATCGCTCCTGATGATTATGCCAAAGATTGGGTCGAAGGCGACCTTGTGATTGCGAACGCCGAGCGCGTGATCATTGCGCGTCAGGACGAGCGCGCAGACAATCTACACATTCACTTCCCGCGCGTAGGCTATGTCGTTCGCCGGGCTTGAGTGTGCTTCGGCTTTTGGTTCATCGCCTTGGATCAGCGCATCAGCAAAATAGTGGTTGCGGTCGCGATGGCCCGCCTCGTCTTCGCGCACGGCGATGACGACATCGCGCAGCCGGGCCTGCTTTGGCAGATCCCAATAGTCGATGGCAATCTGCGGTGCTGGCCCGTTTTCTAAGCGTCCTTCATCGATTTCGCGCAGATAGTGGGTGTAGCTGGTGACCGCTTCTTCTTCGAAATAGGCGACCACGCGATGCGCTGTTTTCGGCGCAAACAGGTAGAGGAAGAAATAAAAGTTATAGAAGATGGCTTGCGCAACCATGATCAAGCCTCGCTCGAACCAGCTCGGCTGCGCGACTTGAATAAACGTCATTAAGTGCATGCGTTCGTTCTCAGCTTCATCGAGCAGTTCTTTGACCCAGCCCTGGTCGTCTCGCATCCGACGAATGGACCGTAGGTGCTGCAAAAGACCTGCGACCATTCCTGGCACTGCGGCAATCGTCTCTAAAACGACGGCGCGATGGCCGTAGCGTTTGCGGAAAAACAGATCGGCAAAGAAACGTAGAAACTTGACGAATGCGAAGGCAATCCGGTCTCGCAGATTGTTCGGCTTTCGGTGTGGTGCATTATAGTCCATCTAGGGCTCCCTGATGTACAGGCCAGATGGGGTCCCCTGGTTCAGATTTGAGGGTCAAAACTGACGCGCGACAATCTGTGCCAACCGGCGGCTTAGCAGCTCTCGGCCTCAAAGCGGTAGGCCATAAAATGAACCGGATCGCCGTTCGAATAGTTCAGCGCATAAACTGGCTCGGACTCGGCAACGCAAAGCCCTAAGCTCTGCGCCTGCTCCAACAAGTCATCACGAATTTCGACCGCCGATGGAATGCACTCTGCGCCAAGGGCTTCACAGCGTTGAGGCGGGCTACCGCGCCCTTCCAAATTGACCAAATAAACAACCGGATAGGCCGCCTCATCTTCTGGCAAGATCATTGGCGTTTCCGGTGGATGCAGGTTCTGCGTGCCAAAGGTCATAATGTAAGACGGCTCAGCATAGCCAATGGCAAGAACCCGTTCTGGGCTTTCAAGACCGGTCTCACACACCTCGCTGGGTACGCCGCATACGCCTTGAAGCGCCAATCGTGCACTCTCGGTCGGCTGGGCCCAGAGCTGTGTTGGCAAAACATAAATCCGGGCGTGCCAACCGAGGAAGAGGCTGGTTAGAACCCCTAATAAGACCGCCGCATTGATCTTACGCAGCCAGAACAAGGCAAGTGAGCCCGCAAATACGGCACTTCCGGCAATCCACAGCCAAAGCGGGAAGTTCACAAAACTCGCCCATTGGTCGATGACGATATCGCCATCAACGGTTTTGAAGTCTCCCGCTGCTTCTGTCTTCACCAAGCGCGCGGCGAGCGGTGAGCTGATAAAGATCAGCGCCACCCCACCGACCGCATAGACTGCAAAACTCGACCATTTAGACACGGGCAGCTTCATACCGCCAAGCAGCTTCAAACCTGCCCAACCGCACAGCAGTGCCAAAGCTGGATAGGCAGGCATGACATAATGGCTCAATCGGGTCGGCATGAGCTCGAAGAACACCCATGTGAGCGCGGCCCACGAGATCAGAAAACGAATGGCTTTGGTCTCATCTGTGACGGGCGCAGCATCCGTGACTGCCCACCTATTCTGCCATTCCGATCGCGTGCTGAGCCACCAAAAGCCCACCAGAACAAGCCCGGCATAGGCGGCGGGCGCACCGTTTCCAAGTTCGCCCGGTAGAATCCAAGTCGCAAAGGCCGTCAGCGCACCAATCGCAACAATAAAAAATAGCGCATCCGTGCCCCGCTTTCGCGCGATGTCTGAGCTGCCACGGACTTGTTTCCAGGCAAGCGCGATTCCAGGAATAAGCAGGAGCACGGCTGGGAAGAACCAAACCGGAATGTGACTAATATGATAGAGCGGCCAACCGGCATGGCCTTCTGAGGCGCCTGCAAATTTATCCTTCAGGTCTTTACCAACCGCGCCCTCAAGGAATGTTCCGTCCGTTGCGAACTGAATGGCGATTAGCCAAGGCAGGAACATTGCGGCAGCAAGAACGGGTCCGGGCCACCAGACAAGAGGGCGCCACCAGTCGCCGCCTTTGCCTTCACCGGCTTTTGCCCAAACCCAAGCACCGAAACCCGCATATGCGGCCACCATGGGCGTGACCGGACCTTTGATTAAAAGCCCGCAGCCCATCGCGAACCAGAACACCAAAGCCATGCGCCTGGGGTTTTCTGCGCGTCCCATATAGAGCCGCGCGAGCGCGCCGATCCCCCATGTGGTCAGGAAGACAAGAACGCCATCCGTCTTTGAAATATGCCCTTCACTGGTGACCAGCAGCGTCGCCCCGAACATCAAGGCGCCAAAGAATGCCGCCGGTCGACTCATCAAAACCAGTCCGCACCAAAATGTTGCGAGTGTGGCGAGACCAACGCCAATCCAGCTTGGCACGCGATACGTCCAAATCTCGAGTTTGTCTTCATCCCCCAAGACGTGCGTTGCCCCTGATTGCAACCAATGGATTCCCGCCGGTTTTTTGTTTCGGTATTCGTCTTGATAGCGGATGATCAGATAGTCACCGGTTTCAATATATTGCTTAGAGGCTTGCGCGAAACGCGATTCGTCGCGGTCGAGCGCTGGAAGATTAAAAACGCCCGGCGCTGTCGCCGTAATCGTGACCGCGAACAGAATGAGCCAAGCTTTCCAGCCCGCTGAAAGTCGATCGAGCAGTGTCATGGCAACGCTCTTATCCTGAGCCAGGTAAGTTGAATAGCGTCGCAATGCGCTCTAGCGTTCATTCAGCTGCACAAATTATGGGAGTGGGCATGTCCTGGTGGTTCGAAACTGATCTTTGGAAACGGGTGATTCTCGCGCTCATTCTTGGTTTGGCCTTGGGCCTCGGTCTGCGCTATGGCATGGGCGCAGACGCGGGCGGCGCGTTCGCGGAGCAATGGATCAGCTGGGCTGGGGACCTGTTCTTGCGTCTCATCAGAATGCTGATTGTTCCGCTCGTCTTTTTCACACTCGTGTCCGGTATTATTGCGATGGGGGACCCAAAACGCTTGGGCAGCCTCGGTATCCGAACCATCGCAACTTATTTCGGAACAACAGCGGTTGCCGTGACGCTCGGCTTGATCATGGCGACGATCTTTCAACCAGGGGCCAGCCTATCGCCGGAAACGTTCGCCGATGCCGATACCAGCCGGATGGAATCAGTGGCCGAGCGCGCGGACCGGGCGGGCGGTATTGTCGAGCGGTTATTGAACATCGTTCCAACCAATCCTGTCGAAGCGCTCGCCACAGGCAACATCTTACAAATCATCTTCTTTGCGATCATGTTCGGCGTTGGCATTTTGATGGCGGGTAAAATCGCGGACCCCGTTGCCAAGTGGTTTGACGGGGCCTCCGAGGCGATGATGAAAGTGACGATGATTGTCATGGAATCTGCGCCCTTTGGTGTATTTGCTTTGATGACGACGGTCATGGCCACACAAGGATTGGGGGTCCTACAAAGCCTCGGAACACTGGCAATTGCGCTTTATCTTGCCTGCGCCATCCATATCGTTCTGACCTATGGCGGCATCATTATTAAAGGCGTTCTACGTCTTCCCTTTATCCCGTTCATGCGCGGGATCACCGATGCTCAAGCCGTGGCCTACTCGACCGCGAGTTCTTCCGCCACACTGCCAGTGACGATCACGTGCGCCGAAGAAAACCTTGGAATCGACAAGGCTGTCGCCAGCTCCGTTTTGCCGCTTGGGGCAACCATAAATATGGACGGCACCGCGATTTATATCGGCATGGTCGCTTTGTTTGGCGCCCAGGCAATGGGCGTCGAAGTGACCCTCGCGCAATATGTTCTGGTCGCGGTCATGGCCACATTGGTTTCTATCGGCGCGGCCGGAATCCCCAGCGCAGGTCTGTTCTTGTCCGGGCTCGCCCTCGAGCAAGTGGGCATCCCAGAAGAACAAGCGTTTTTGATCATCGGCTTCATCCTGCCCTTTGATCGATTGCTCGACATGATGCGGACCCTAACCAATGTCACCGGTGATACGGCCGTCGCGACGGCGGTTGCGAAATGGGAAGGCGAACTCAATGAAGAGGTCTTCCGGGCGCAAGACAATTTGACTGGTCACATCGACGAACGCGAGACCTCAGCGAGCGCCTAGAGGGCAGACCGGACAATTTCGCCAATCATTTGAGCTTCCGCGGTACGCGGCGATCCTGTTCGCCACGCAATGCCGATACGTCGTCCGATCATCGGCGTTTGAAAGGCTTTCAACTCGACATCTGCGCCAGAGGTAACGCCTGCATCTGCTGCGAGCTTTGGGATCAATGAGACCCCCAAGCCGCCAGCCACCATATGCACCAGCGTCGGCAGGCTCGTGGCGGTCACGTCCGCGCCATCGCGCTTGGATGGTAAACGACAGACAGACAAAGCGTGATCGCGCAAACAGTGCCCATCTTCTAAGAGCAAAACATCCTCGTCGACGAGATCATTCGATGACAGCTTTTGTTGATCGATCAGAGTGTGCCCCATCGGTGCGACCAGCAAAAACTCATCATCACCAAGATCCATGGTTTCAATGCCCGTCGATTCCCAAGGAAGCGCGATCAGTGCTGCATCCAGTTGGCGCGACCGCAGCGCGTCGAGCAATCGCTCTGTTTGATCCTCGCGCAAGTAAAGCTTGAGCTTGGGATAGGCCTCTCTCAACGCTTTCAGCGTGCGCGGCAGCAAGAACGGCGCGATGGTCGGAATAGCACCGAGTCGAAAAGGCCCGGTAAGCGGCGCGCCGGCTTGGCGGGTGGCTGAAACGAGATCGGCGGTGTCTGACAAGATGACCCGCGCTCGTTCGACGGCGGCTTCACCCGCTTGGGTTAAACTAGCCCCGCGCGCCGCGCGTTCGATAAGCTGAACGCCTAACAAGCCTTCAACTTCTTTGATCGCAGCCGACAAGGTAGGCTGGGTGACATGACAGGACTCTGCGGCCTTGGAAAACGACCCTTGGTCGGCGACGGCACACAAAAACTCTAACTGTCGCAGGGTCGGGAGATGCATAGGCTCTATCTATCTATTTCTATCGTTTAATCGATTATACCATTGCCGCCGAAAAAGCTATGTTCACGAGGAGTTGATGAGGGCGGGCTCGGTTTCAATCTTGAACGCGAACAGGGCCAGCCCATTTATCAAACTGAGGCGCTAAAAACGTCGACTCAATACGCAGCGGTGGCAACCGATCCCCAATCCCTCATGCCATCGATTGCGTGGTCCTGCCGGGCCCTTTCCTCCCCCCCTTAACAAGGTCATCCGGCAGGACCATCGCCTCTCTTCATGAAATTAAACTTTCGATCGCACCGAGATTTGACTTGCCTCGAGCGTCATGCCGCGCATGTTGATAACATGGAACTCAACTGTCCTGGCCTTAAGAATGAACTGATACATCTGGAAGCGCTCGACGAGCGCTTTCGAGAACACCTGCGCGCCAGCGATGCAGTGAACTCGATTTGGATGTCGCTTCCGGCGATCCAACGTGGCGCAGGCTTTGACGCATATTACGACCACGTTCTTAAGCAAGCGCGCGTTCACGAGCTTTATGGGTTCGCAATGCTTGACCCGAATGACAATGACCGGTTCGTCGGTGTGACGGCACTTTTGTATCCAAATAAGATGCATCGCCGTGTGAGGATTGGATACACTTGGATCGAACCTCATCTCCGCGGCAAAGGCGTGTATGCCGCGACCCAAAGCTTGCTTATTCAGCGCGCCCTCGACTGGGGCGCCAAGCGCATTGAATGGCTCGTCGAGAACCGCAATGATCGCGCCATTCGCGCCATCAAAGCGCTTGGCGCTCAGCAGGAAGGCGTTCTGCGGGAGTATGAGAAGTTCGCAGATGGCGAATGGGTCGACGTCGCCGTTTTGTCCATGCTTCGCGACGAAGCGAAAGACGCGATCCGCAAGCTTGAGCAAATCGTAGCCGCCTCGGACGCTTGATTCTTATCCACACCTATGCTTTAGGCGCGCAACATTCACCGCACTGACAGTTCGTGCGCGTTGACCAGGACATGCTCAAAGAGCGGGAGCCTGGCGATGTCCCCCACTCGGCGAAGGCTCGCTCAGTGGGGTGCGACTGCTTTGTGTTTGTGGATCGGAGCGCTTATCTCTTGAGGCTCAAGAGATCGGCAAGAGGAGTGACGCGATGTTTGACGCGCTAACAGACCGCTTAGGCGGGGTATTTGACGGATTGCTCGGGCGCGGCGCGCTCACCGAGAAAGACGTTACAGCTGCTCTGCGCGAGATCCGGGTGGCGCTCTTAGAAGCCGACGTCGCGCTTCCGGTCGTCAAAGACTTTATTTCCTCAATAAAAGACAAAGCCGTCGGCGAAGATGTCATCCGTTCGGTTAAGCCGGGTCAGCAAGTCGTCAAAATCGTCCATGATGGCCTGGTTGACCTGCTCGGCGGCGAAGATGCAGAGACCGGTCTGCGGGTCGATAACCCCCCCGCGATCGTGATGATGGCCGGTCTGCAAGGCTCGGGTAAGACGACCACGACGGGTAAACTCGCCAAGCGGCTGGCTGATCGCGATAAGAAAAAAGTCCTCCTTGCCTCGCTCGACACGCGCCGTCCGGCAGCGATGGAGCAGCTTGCGATCCTTGCCGATCAGTGCGGCGAAAACGTCTCGTCCCTGCCAATCATCAAAGACCAGAGCCCCGCAGAAATTGCTCGGCGCGCCATGCAGGCTGCCAAGCTTGGCGGCTATGATGTCCTCTTTCTCGATACTGCAGGCCGGACCTCGATCGATGAGCAGATGATGGCGGAGGCGAGTGAGATCGCCAAGATCGCCAACCCGAATGAAACCCTCCTGGTCGCCGACTCCCTAACCGGTCAGGACGCGGTCGAGACCGCTAGCCGGTTCCATGAGCGTCTGCCGCTGACCGGCTTGATCCTGACCCGGATGGACGGAGATGGTCGCGGCGGCGCGGCGCTCTCTATGCGCGCCGTCACCGGCTTGCCGATCAAGTTCCTCGGGACAGGTGAAAAGCTCGATGGGCTTGATGCGTTTGATGCGAAACGCCTCGCGGGCCGTATCCTCGGGCAAGGCGACATTGTCTCGCTGGTTGAAAAAGCTGGCGACCAGATGGACGCTGAAAAAGCTGAGAAGATGGCCAAGAAAATGGCCAAAGGTCAGTTCGATCTGGATGACCTCGCTCAGCAGCTTCAACAAATGCAAAAAATGGGTGGCCTTGGTGGTATTATGGGGCTTCTGCCGGGCGCAAAGAAAGCCAAGCAGGCACTCGATGCGTCTGGCATGGATGACAAGGTGATCCTCCGCCAGGCCGCGATCATCTCCTCGATGACCAAGAAAGAGCGCGCTAAACCTGCGCTGCTCAATGCCTCTCGTCGCAAGCGGATTGCCGCGGGCGCCGGGGTCACCGTCCAAGACGTCAATCGCGTCCTCAAAATGCACAAGCAGATGGCTGGCATGATGAAGAAAATGTCGAAAGGCGGCATGCGCGGGATGATGAATATGATGGGTCAAGCGGGCGTCTCGCCAGCCGACCTCGCAAAAATGGGCGGCGGCGCAGCAATGCCGGGGGGAATGCCAGGCGCGCCCGGCGGAATGCCAAACATTCCAGGGCTCACGGGGCCGAAGAAATGACCTCCCCAACCGAACAGCTCGCTCAATATCGTGCCAGCATCGATAATCTCGATGCGATCTTGCTGCACACGCTGGCTGAGCGCTTCAAAGTCACGCAGGCCGTCGGCAAACTCAAAGCTGAAAACGACATGCCACCCGCCGACAAAGCACGTGAGGCCCGTCAAATCGAGCGCCTGCGCACCCTCGCCGAAGAGAGCAATCTCGATCCGGTTTTTGCCGAAAAGTTCTTGAATTTCATCGTGGCGGAAGTCATCCGCCACCACGAAAAATTGCGGGAGACGAAATAGTGTCCTGCACCTTCTTCCTCGACCGTCCCGGCCTTGAGCCGGGATCTCCATCAACACAGACTTCACACCCCGAAACAGATCCCGGCTCAAAGCCGCGACGGTCGGATGTGTGCATAGAGACGCCGAACATTCAGGAGTAACCCATGGCCCTCAAAATCAGACTCGCCCGCGGCGGGTCCAAAAAACGTCCTTTTTATAGCGTGGTTGTCGCCGACAGCCGCATGCCACGCGATGGCCGCTTCATTGAGAAGATTGGCACCTATGATCCACGTCAGCCAAAAGACAGCGACAACCGCGTCAAGATTGACGGTGCAAAAGCCGCCGACTGGATCAAGAAAGGCGCAAAGCCGACCGATCGCGTCGCGCGCTTCCTAAGCAACATTACGCTCGAAGGCGAAAAGGCGCCGGTCTATGGTTGGACAGCTGGCAACAACCCGCAAAAAGGTGAGCCGGGCGCAAAAGCCAAGGAACGGATCGAAGAGAAGGCTGAAAAAGACGCTGCTCGCAAAGAAGCTGAAAAAGAAGCCAAAGCGGCAGCGAAAGCTGAAAAAGAAGCCGCGAAGGCCGCTGCGGCTGAAGCAGAGGCTCCTACCGAAGAAGAAGCGCCAGCTGAGGAAGCAACAGCTGAAGACGCACCCGCTGAAGAAGAGAAATCTGAGTAAGCGATCTTCATTCAGTGCTCATCAAAAAACCCCGGATCTACGATCAGGGGTTTTTTTATGCGTAATCATCGCTCAAAAACGCAGCGATCTCGTCAATGACTTGCAAGTCGCTGCGCAATTGAACCTGCTGGCTTGGCGACACCAAGTCCGGCAAGATCGGTTGGGTTAGGATGAGATGTCGGACAACTTTAGCGGCCACAGGCATCGCCCGGGACACGGTCTCTGCCGAAACAAACCAAGTGACCCCGCGAGGATGCATGAATTCGTTTCGCGCTTCGACCAGGCGATCGAAGCTCTGCCGCGCTGCCATGCCGAAGGGCAATGTATACGGGGCAGGCAAACGGTCTTTGCTCGCGGCGCGCAAGAGAAGCTCAGTGCCACCCGCTTGCGCTGGAATGGCATCTCCGGCGGCGCGCAGCGCTAAGACAGCCGCCTGCTGCGCCATCAGAACGCCCCCGGTCGACACCCATGGATCAATTTACAGATCATGCGCGTCCGGATTGAAACGCGAAACCGTAAAGGTCACCGTTCGGCAGAGTGCATCTTCAGGCGTCATTGGATTTTGGCTGTTTGCGATCTGCGATCAGCTCGTGTCGACACGATGGGACTTTGGACCGTGCATGTATCATCCGTATGGCGGAGAAAATCTTCTGGCGCATCGTTACGCTCTCCCATCACTGATGAGAGAGAGTAACTTTATCAGCCAGCGGGTCTAGTTCAATTCGCTGGCAAATGCTCAGCCAAATTAAGCAGCCAACGCGGTGATGGTCTCGCGTAATTCCGCAACTTTTTCTTCGCCCGTGCTCATCAATTGATCGGCAGCAATGATCGTCACGTCTTTGATACCGAGAAAGCCCAGAATATGCCGGATGTACGGTGTCGCAAAGTCGATCTCGGACTCAGATTTCGTCCCACCTGAGGCGATCGCGACATAGGCGGTTTTGCCTTCGAGCAGGCCAACAGGTCCGGTTTCAGTGTATTTGAACGTCTTGCGCGCGCGCGTGATCAAATCAATCCACGCTTTAAAGGCGGCCGGGACTCCGAAATTGTAGATCGGAACGCCAAGCACCAAAGTGTCGGCCGCTTCAAGCTCAGCGATTAACGCATCGGACAGAGCAAGCGCATCGCGTTGCTCGGCAGTGCGCGCCTCATCGGGCGTAAAGTTTGCGCCAATCCACGTTTCAGTGAGGAGCGGGAGTGGGTCGAGACCGACATCGCGCGTCGCAACCTGCGTCTCAGGACCCGAAAGCGTGTCCACCAAATGCTGGCTTAAGGACCGCGTAACAGAGCCAGTCGCGCGGTTAGATGCATCCACATGTAATATATTGCGGGCCAAAACAGCCTCCTTCATTTTCAATGCAAATGAGGTGGGGATTTGGCCCGCAGGCGGATAGTGCTCGGTATCGGCAAACAGTTATGCCATTTTTGAATAATTAGGGAGCGGCTGGAGCGCCTTGATTGATCACCTCAACCAGCTGCGGAATACCATCAGTTGGTGGGCGGTCGCGATAGCCTTCTTCTTTTTGGACCCCCGCAACTTCACCATTCGATTTGATATAGATGATCGCTGGATGCGGGATCCCATCAAAGCGGCTGCCGGCTTTTACGTCGGTATTGCGCAGGCCGAATGCATCAATCGTTGCTGAATCGATGTCCGAGAGGAATGTATAGGTCAGTGATGAGCCTGCCGCGAATTCGCTCAGCGTCTCTGGCGAATCGTAGGTGATCAGATTGAGGGTCCATCCCGCTGCTTCGAGATCTGCCTTGACCGTTTCGAGCTCGAGCGCTTGCGCTTTACAGAAGGGGCACCAGTCGAGCGAACGGCTGAACACAAGCACTGCTCCGTTTTCACCTGTAATTCCGGCGAAATCGACTTGCTCCCCGGTGGCTGTCACAGCGGCGACCGCTGGGGCGACTGTGCCTGCTTCGACGCAAACCATATTTGATGTTTCGTCGGCGTGAGCGGCTGCGCCGGTCATCATTATCGCCGATGCAGCAAGAAAAGAGCGTAACATATCAGAAGGTCTCCTTAGATTTGCAGCGTGCTTATAGGCGCCTGGATCAGATGAATAGAGCCCTCACAGTGGTGTGATGTCAGTGTGATCAGACGATCATTCAAAGACAATCGCCGCCGCAGGGGAGCGACGGCGATAAAAAGCTTAAAGATAGTCTGTACTATGCGAGCGCGGGTTCGAGCTTCTTACAATCTTCGACCAAGCCTTTCACAGCATTCACCGATGCCATGAACATCTCGCGTTCGGTGTCGTTAAAGTCGAACTCGACGATTTTCTCAGCCCCATTCGCGCCGATCAGCGTTGGAACACCGACATAAAGCCCGTCGAGGCCATATT
>JBCBQS010000075.1:10958-11555 GCA_039820085.1 Pseudomonadota bacterium | reverse complement strand
GATGCAAGACAATCGCGAAGAGCAAACACGCTTGGCTCTACGGGGTATCCGATTGTCTCTTGTCGACAATACGATGACCTCGCTTCAAGACCTCACATCTGGGCTTCAAATCAATATGCTCAATGCCATCGGCACGGGTGAAGCCGAAGCGCAAGACCTGGTTGCGACAGAGGCTGAAAATGCTCTGGAAGAAGTTGTATCACGTCTCGGCGCCAGAAATGCGGAGCGCTTCTTGTTCTCTGGCGACGCAACCGCGACCCCGCCCTTTCAAGATCCAAGTGTGCTATTAGATGATTTGCGCGCGATCGCCGCAGGCGCGATCGACGAGGCCGACTTCGCGGCGCAAGTCGACTTCTACTTTGATGACCCAACTGGCGGGTTTCAGACCAACTATTATCAAGGAGCTCAAACCGCCAGCGACCCGGAAAGCGTGGTGGCCAACCAGCCGGAGTTCCGAGACCTGATTCAAGGGCTTGCGATCATGGCTTTGTCGCACAATGGCTCTGGCGAGCCATTCGCCCGCGGCGGCACACCTGCCATGGATCAAGCCCTCGAGCGCATTAGTCGTGGACGCACAAACCTTGTCGAAACCCAAGC
>JBCBQS010000075.1:0-10948 GCA_039820085.1 Pseudomonadota bacterium | reverse complement strand
GCGGCGATCAAACATCGAGAATGAACAGGCGCTCTTGCAACGCGAAGAGACGCTTCTCAACCAGGCGTTTACAGACCTTGTTGGCAAAGATCAGTTTGAAGCCGCTGCTCAGTTGCGCGAACTCGAAGCCAATTTGGAAGCCTCGTATTTGCTAACATCACGCCTTTCAAACCTGTCTCTTCTGAACTTCTTATAAGCCAATGATACGTATACTGATTAGTACCCTTTGCCTCACGCTCTCAACGCCTTGCCTGATGGGATTGAGCGCTGACGCGCAGACCAAACTTCGCGACGTTTTGGACATAGAGGGCGTGCGAACCAATGATCTGGTTGGCTATGGCATCGTGGTCGGTTTGAATGGAACGGGCGACTCCGTGCGGAATTCTCCGTTCACGGAAGACTCGCTCTCTCATATGCTGGAACGGCTCGGTGTGAACGTCCAAGGTGAAGAGATTCGACCGAACAATGTCGCCGCTGTTCTGGTGACCGCATCTCTTCCAGCCTTCTCCAGAAATGGCTCGAGCATCGATGTCTCTGTCGCCTCTATCGGTGACGCTGGTAGCTTAGAAGGCGGCACTCTGATCCTCACGCCTCTTCGCGGCGCCGACAATCAAGTCTATGCGGTCGCTCAAGGCAGCGTCATGGTGAGTGGGGTCAATGTGGAAGCGCCAGGCGCACGTGATACGGTTGGCACACCCACAAGTGGGGCGATCCCGAGCGGCGCGATCGTCGAACGCGAAATTGCATTCGATTTCAACGCACAAGACACGATCACCCTCGCGCTTCATACACCGGACTTCACGACGGCAGCGCGGGTGGAAGACACGATCAATACTGCTCTCGGCCAACCTCTCGCTTATGTCCGCGATCCCGGCTCAATTGAACTGAATTTGGCAGGTACAAGCGGCTCGCCCGCGCGCGTCTTAGCGGCAATTGAGAATCTGCCTGTGAAGGTCGAAACTCCAGCTCGGATCGTCATAGATGAAAAGTCCGGGACGATCGTGCTTGGACAAGACGTGACGATCTCACAAGTCGCGATCGCTCAAGGCAATATCGCAATTCGCGTGCGCGAAAATCCTGTGGTCGTGCAACCCAATCCATTTGCAAATGGCGAAACCATTGTTCTGCCGCGAACCGATATCGATATTGGCCAGACAGGCAATGAGAACATCGCACTTCTCAATCAGAATACGACCCTCTCAGAGCTGATTGATGGGTTGAACGCGCTCGGTGTCCGGCCGCAAGAAATGGCGGACATCATTCGTGCCATGAACGCTGCTGGCGCGATCCACGCTGAGCTTGTCATTCGCTAATCAAGCGGGCGTGCAGCCTGACTGGTGTTACACCTTTCAGACGACCGCCTACTCTTCCTCTTCTTCAGGCTCAGGCCGTTCAAGAATAATGATGCCATCGCGCTTGAAGGCCATCATCTTCATCAAGAAGGCTTTTTGGATCTCTTCGGCAGTGGTGGCGTTTGGCGCTTTGACACGCTCTAGATCGCCCCGCATTTGATCGGCCATCCGATTTGAGATGTTCGCCAGGAAGAATTCCAGAACTTCATTATACTCCGCTCTCAGGCAGCTGAGAATTTCGAGCATCTCTGGTGCATCGATTGCTTTGAACAGGATCGGCACCTGATTGCGATTGAGCATGATCGGGATATCGGAAATCTCAAACATACCCTTCTGGACCTGCTCGGCCTTATTGGCGTGAGAGTCTTTGACATATCCCATCAATGATGCGCGTCGGTCATTTGGCATCAAGCTCAGCATCTCACCAACGGATCGCAGCTGCGCATCGCCTTTATCGTCATCTTCTTCAGGAACGAGAAGAAACTCCATACGGACCATGCGCGCCACAACGGAGTCGATCTCATAGGAAGGCGGCGGCGGATCAACCATTTCGCCGAGCACCTTTGTCTGCAATTCCTCGTCCAACATACAGATCAATTCGGAACACAGCGTTGTGTCGACATTGCGCAAAATGAGCCCGATTATGTTAGGTGTCAGTCCGGACAAATACTTGACGATGTGAACGGGCTCGCGCTTTGCGAATTTCTCCCAGAGGCGGCTGTAGTCCTCTTTGTTTTCAGGTTCGGGAACCTGCTCTTCAAGCGTTTCGCCGCCGCCATAAATCAGCTGTAATCGCGACTCATCGAGGACCTCTGACAAGAAATCCTTCGTCGTCTCTGAATTGCTGCGCATGGAGCCGCTGGTTTTACGAACGTGAGAGAGGAAATCGATGACGATTTCTATAAGCTGTTCGCGCGCCAAATATTCAATCGATTCAAGCGATGACGCGATATTGATAACAGACTGATCGTCGAGCAATTCCACAATTGGTCTTGCCGCCTCTTCGCCAAGCATAGCGATAACGACCGCAGCTCGCTGCGATGCGGTGACATTCAAAGGTGGTTTTTGATCGGTTGCAGAAGCTGGAACGTTACTCACTTACGCATATCCTCGTAAAAGCGCTTCGGTGATCTTTAGCCAACCATCGGCCAGAACGAAGAAGCCAAGTTTAAAGGGAAGAGACACGACGGTCGGCGGAACCATCATCATACCGACGGCCATCAAGACAGATGCGACCACCAGGTCGATCACCATGAACGGCATGAAAATCACAAAGCCAATCTGAAACGCGTGCTTGATCTCAGAGAGCATAAACGATGTTGCGAGCAGCGAAAATGACGGCTCGGCGTCCGGGGCGATCGGTCGATTGAGTGCATCCGCAAGCACCAGCAAAGCCTCTGGGTCGGTGCGACGCGTCATAAATTCACGAAATGGGTCGGTCGTGAGCGCCCAAGCTTCTTGCTCTGTTAGGGCGCCTTCGATGTAGGGCGACAGACCCTGCTCCCAAGCTTCCATGAAGACCGGCTCCATAATGAAAAAGGTCAGGAACATTGCCAGCGCCATAATCATCATATTCGGCGGCGCTTGCTGCACGCCGAGCGCTTGTCGAAGGATGGAGAACACGATCACCATAAATGGCAAACAGGTCACCATCATCGCGATGCCCGGCACCAGACTCAAAATGGTGACAAACAGGAAGAGTTGGATGACCGTGCCGCTGAGGCCTTGGCCATCCTGGCCGAGCAGCCCATCCAGATCGACGCCCAGAGGCTCAGGTGCCGTCTGTGCGCTCGCCGCCCCGAGGGCGGCGAACAACACAATGGCAAGCAGCATGAAGGATCGGATCAGCAAGACCCATCCAGACTGAGGCAAAGCCTTAGCCATCATCGCTTTCCTCAATCTGAGTCAGGCGCACACCAATCGCACCATCTTCAAGCTCAATCAGCTCGCCGTGCGCAATCAGACGGTCCTCGACCAGAAGTTCGATCGGATCGTCAATTTTCGCCGTCAAAGGAATAATCGTATCCGGCTTGAGCTTGAGCAGTTCTGCCACGCTGAGCTTCTTCTGCCCGATCGACACCACGACATTGACCGGCAAACCATAAATCGATCGTTTGTATTGGTTCTCCGGCGATACGCTCCGACGGTCCACTTCACCAATAACGGTTTCTACTGCTTCTGGCTCAGACATTATGTCCCTCTTGGGTAGGTGAAAGCCCGGCGAGGCGGGCAAGGCTTGATTCTAGAAATTGCTGCATATCGAACTGCAGCCCGCCGGACTGCCAATCGACATTAATGATGATGTCTTCAACACCGGGGTTTGGCTGTAACTCGAAGACCTCACAGAGCTCAGGCGACGCTTGCAGCGCCCGTTGAAAGCTCGGCTCGAACGGCGGCGGAACCTTAACAACGAGTTTGGTGATCTCGTCTGGAGCCATCGCAGTGGTCGCGCGAACGACCTCCTCAGCGAGAAGCGCGTCACACAAGGCTGGGAACCCTGCCTTTAAAAACTCGCTGATCATTTGCTGGCTATGCATTAAAGCTGTTTGCTCAAGGTCTGCTTTGGCCGCCTCAAGACTCTTCAGGATCGCGCCGGTATCAACCTCCGGCAGCAAGGGGGCAGTCGGCGCCTCTGGCTCAGGCAGCGCTTCCGGCTCGGGCGGAATTGCGTCGGCAGTCTCCTCTGTGACGGCTGCAAAGTCTTCTTCGCGCACCGTCGTTTGTACCGACTTGCTCACCGATTTGTGCGTGCGCGAAAGTTCATTCACATGAAACCGCGGCAAGGAGAGGGGCGGCAAACTATTCATTTGCCGCTACCTTTCGGTCTTCTTTCAACCAATCCTGCAACAAGGCCGCCGTCTGCTCCTGATTGTCGCGTGTATAGTCTTTCAGATAGTCAATCGGATCCGTGGTCTGGTCGAACAGTTCGGCATCAACGCCCGCCTCACCCGGCGCCTGCGCGGTGCCATCTTCTGCGTCGCCGGCATCATTGCCCGTTGCAATAGGTCCTTGTGAAAAGACGGGCCGCATCACACCAAATCCAAGCGCGAGAACGATCACACCTAAGAAAATTGCCTGAACCGCAGACCAAAGGTGTTGCTCGAGAAGACGCTGAAAAACACCTGGGGCTGGCGTCATCTCGACCTCTGGCAAGGCTTGGAACGGCATCAGCTCAACCGTGAGCGAATCGCCGCGTTGCACGTCGAGACCGGCAGCGTTCTGAACCAGTGCTTCAAAGTCTTGGCGCACTTGTTCGACTTGCTCAGCAAAGTTGGCAGCGGTTGGATCGAGGCCGATCGCTTCTTGATTGAGCAGAACAGCGATTGAAATACGCTCCACTTGTCCGGGAAGCCGCTCGATCTGCGTGCGCACTTCATTCAGTTCATAATTCACGGTTTCGGTTGAGTTCCGGCTTGAGCTTTCGCCGCCGCCGCCTGCCCCTGCACCTTGCGGCAAATTGCTCGCCACGGTGAGATTGCCCGCATTAGATTGATTGGTCTGATTTGAGTCATTTGTGACACGCGAGCGGATCACACGGGACTCTGGATCAAACCGCACATCTGAAACGACCGATCGTTCACGGCTGACATCCACACTAACTGACACTTCTGCATTGCCATCGCCCAAGCGGGCAAAGAGAAGACGTTTGATCTTTTGTTCGAGCGCGCTCGCCTGATCTTCCGCCATCACGGACGGGGGTTCGATGCCCTCAGTATTTGGTCCCGCGAGGATTCCATGGCGCGGATCGATGACAGCGACATCTTCCGGATTCAGACCTGACACGGCCAGCGCCACCAAATATTGGATCGCTTCGGCTTGTTCTGGATTTAGCCGCCTTGCTGAAGATAAAGTGACAGAGGCAGTAGGGGCGGGCTGGCTTCGGGAAAATCCTGATCGCAGGTTTGCTCCAATGTGCACGCGCGCCGAATCGATTCCCGGCGTGGTAAGAATGGTGCGTGTGAGCTCCCCTTCTTTCGCCCGCCAATAGGCGGCATTGTACATTTCCGAGGTCACGGAAAATCCATTCACGGAATCAAGCAATTCATAGCCTTGAACCGATTGGCGCGGCAAACCGTCTTGCGCCAAAGCAAAGCGCGTTTTGTCGCGCACATTGGCAGGAATGAAAATCGCCTCACCGCGGATGTCATAGGGCACACCGAGAGAATCAAGTTCGGTGATCACCTCGCCCGCCCGAACTGGATCGAGCCCAGCATAGAGCAGCGACATGGATGGTTTGGTCACGCCACGCACCAAAAATGTCATAGCGATCGCGACCCCCAAAACCGCCGCGCCAAGCATAATCTGGCGCTGCAAACTCAGCGCTCGCAGATTGTCGATAAACCCCATTCGAACTGATTCCGTTTTCTCGCTACGGTTGAACTTGGTTAATTTCTCGGCCGAAAGCGTTAAGGCTTCCTTTACTAGGAATTGATTTAAACAGGAAAACCACTTCTAGTTTAAATGGGGTCCAAATGAGCGACACTGCAAATCCAGCGGCCGACGACTCTGCTCCTAAAAAAGACGGGCTCAACCCGATTGGGTTGCTCATTCTCGGCGTCGCCTGCGCGGCCACGTCTTTCGCGAGTGTTTACTTCCTCACGCCCGCTCCAACGATCGTGACTCAAGCATCTGCAGATGCATCAGAAACAGACGCCTATGTTGAGCAGCCAAAAGCGTCTGGGAAGAAAGAAGACTTCACCTACACAGAGATCCAGGAAATCCTGATCACAATCGGTGCAGCGCCGGCGACGCGTTATTTGAAAATGAATTTGTCGCTCGCGACAGACAAATCCGACGCAAAGAAAGTGAAGTCGAATGAGACCGCCTTGGTGGATGCCTTCTTATTGTATCTGCGATCGGTCAGCGTCGATGATTTTGAAGACCCAGCCTTTTACAAACACATGCGCGAGCAACTGTCTCGCCGGGCCGATTTGGTTCTCGGCGATGGTGTCGCAGAAGGCGTTTTGATCACTGAATTCTTGTTGAGGTAAGCTGCGTGCCAATTTCTCCCTTTGATATTGCGATCATCCTGATCTCGTCTGTGGCCTGTCTCTATTGCATCGTGCTCAGCCGGCGGCTGAAAGCGCTGCAGAATACACGCAATGGGCTCGGTGCCACGATTAAGGCGCTGTCGGACTCCATTAGCGCCGTCTCTGCCACAACAGATGAAACGCGCTACCATGCTGGCGAGCTTGCAACCCGGCTGGCTCGATTGATCGAAGATGCGAGACTTTCCTGCGCCCGGATCGAAGACCTGACCGCACAGCTGAATGACGCGCAAGCGCGTGCGGAGCTTCAATTGAGACAGGTCCCACCTGCCCCTGCTTCAACCCCAATTGAAGCACCACTCGCACACACTCAGCAACCCGCGACCACGGCAGAAACCGACCAGAAGCTACAAGAAATCACAGCGCTAATGGACAAGCTGAAAGACCTCACAGAGGCGTCCGTGAATGCAGCTGAATCGGCAGCTCCGGTGCTCCGGCCATTGCCAACAGAACTGCGCCCTAGAATGAAAGTGGTTTAGGAAGATGCCGCTCAAATCTGCCAATCGGTCAAATGTCCTTCTTACGCTCGGTGTGCTTTTCACACTCGGCGCGGCAACCCGGCTCGTGCCAACCAACTTCACGGAAGCGACCGCGGCTGAAACGGACATCGTAGAAGAAACAAGCTCTGAGGCCATGAGCACCGCAATGGCTGCGCGCCAAGCCCTGGTTGACGACGGCCAGATCTGCTTCAGCGAAGATTTATCCGCACAATTGGCGAGCGACCAATTGCGGCTCGAAACTGAGACGGACAAACTGGTCGAGCGCGAATTGCAGCTGCAGGCTTGGGAAGCGGAACTCGCTCAGACACGCGACGACCTGACAGCTTTGCAAGCGACGCTCGAAACCCGGTGGCAGGATATGCAGGCTTTTGCCAGCGAAGATCTCAACCACCTGGCTCAGATGTATGGTGCGATGAAGCCGGATGCCGCCGCGACTATTTTTGATCAAATGGACCCAGGCTTTGCCGCGGGTTTCTTGAGATTGCTATCAAGCGAACAAGCCGGCCTGATCATGGCGAATATGGAATCGCAGCAGGCCTACATTGTGAGTGTGCGCCTCGCGAGCCTGAACGAAGACCTTCGACGCGAAGAGTCTTAACTGGCGTCCTAGGTGATCGCTCAGCTAAGCTGGCAAAGCGCTAAACACGAAAATTCTACCCAGAATAGTATTTTGGCCCGCGCCTTGCTTTCTGAGGTGCCGTACTGATGACGGCACTCGGGGACCTATGGCTGACTCACTTCCAACACCTCCAGTTTGCGTAATGTTGCAATCTTGGATTACCCGCGACGATTTGCGCGCCAACCGAGATGCGATTTACATCTTCGGCGACAATGTTGCACGCGAGGGCGTGCGCGGCCTTGCGCGGGAGATGCGGCACGAACCAAACGCGCATCCAATCTCCGTAAGTTGGGAACCCTTTCGGCCATTTACACATGCGACGGCCCCGGCTGCGATCGAGATTATAACCAAAGAATTCAATGCATTAATTGCCACACAACCGCGAATTGTCGTTCTGCCGCTGAACGGCATTGTCCCAGAGTTCGTTGATATGCCCGACCCCATTAGGCAACATCTGAAATTCTGCATTAAGCGATATCTCCGGATCTCTGTGACGGTCTAGCAGAGCCCAGGCGACCGATTGTAATCGTACAGTCGGCGCAGTTATTCGGGACAGCAATTAACCATAATTAAAACAACCCAGAGTAGATTCCGGAGATCTAAGAGTATTGGGGTTTCCGATGTCGGCGGCAGCACAAGCGACACAACCAGAAGCGCAAACTGAAGCGCAAGACGAGCCGCATGTCACGGCACGCAAGCGCGTTTTTCAACACTGCCAAGCGGCATTTGATCAAATCCAGCGTCATGGCACACCGCCTGATCCGACCACCTATGCACTCTGGTATGCATATGTCACTCATCGACCGCCTGGTGTTCGCTTGGAGATGGACAAACTCCTTGCCAGCGGTCGTACGCTCGACAGCTACGAAATGAATGAGTTGTACAATGCGCACCTCAACCAGAATAAAATCGCGGATGCGAGCGAAACAATCAGCAAAGAGATCGAACACAACTTGGAAAGCGTGTCACAGCTTTTGCAGACTGGGATTGTTCAAAACACGCAGTTTCGAACTACGCTGAATGATATTAAAGAAACACCGAGCAGCGACGCTCCGTCTGAGACCTTCAACTCCTTGCTTGGCCGCCTTGTGTCTGAGAGCCACAAAATGTCGATGGCATCCGCACGCTTGACTGAAGGCCTGAGAGACTCTCAAAAGCGGGTCCAAGAGCTCAACGAAGAGCTTGAGAAGGTTCGCCAGCAAAGTTTACTTGATCCGCTCACCAACGTTGCCAATCGCCGCGCTTTCGAAGAGCGTTTGACCTGGCAGATCAAAGATGCCGAGGAATCGCGCAGCACATTTTGTCTGGTCCTCGCCGATTTGGACGAATTCAAAGGCGTCAACGATAATCTCGGGCATCAAGCCGGTGACCAAGTCCTGAAAGTGTTTGCCCAAACCTTGTTCGAAAACACCAAGGGAACGGATCTCGTCGCGCGTTATGGCGGCGACGAATTTGCGATCATACTGCCAAGCATTGAAGTTGCGTCGGCTTACAATTTGATGGTGTCGATCAAGCACAAGTTTGAAGAACTGAAAGCGACAACCTCACAATTCCACGCTGCGAGTGCCAATGCGACCGCATCTTTTGGGATCGCCCCCTTCAAATCCAAACGGACAAGCGAGGCTTTGATCACCGCCGCAGACATGGCGCTCAATCGCGCGAAATCGATCGGACGGAACCGGGTTTGTGCTGAGGGTTTCGCTTAAACAGTAGATACAACACTCAATACGATGACGTGTATCAGTTTGCAGCGCTGGTGCGAGGTTAAGACTGCGTCAGATGGAAATCGCGGAGCATGATGCCATCGACTTGGAGATCGGGAAACTGATCAGCCAATTTCTGCTTAAACGCCTTCGTGATCAAACCCGGGACCTGCCACTCTAAGTAGGGTCCGAAATCAATGCTTTGGGCTGTTTCGGCTTTCAAGAGATTTACCACCAAGCCTTCATCGAGCAAGAAGTTCGCAGTCTCACGGTCGGCCAGGATCCCCATTGAGACCGTCAGCGCGCCCGTGCGTTGACCGATTGTCACTGTTACAGTGGTCGGGGCCGTGTGGTAGACGGTTCCGCTATCAGAAACGGAGATTGAGCCATATTGCGGTAACGGCTCCTCCTCTTCTTCTTCGATGTCAGCAGTCGTCTCAGGCTCGCCGACTGCATCAGACGCGGGTTGCGCAGCCTGTTCATCTTCAACCGTGCTAGCCTCTTCTCCAGAAACTGCCGCAGAGACAGTTTCTGCCGGTTCTGCCGAATTGAACATCCCAGATGTCAGCACATAACCTGCGCCCGATCCGAAAACAGCCACTGCGATGGCACCAATTACAAAAGGGGACTTTAGCGCACCGAGCATGCCGCGAGGGGCCTCGGTGTCGGCGTCCATCTCGCTGCTGAATTCGGGGTCAGCTGCAACAGCTTGAACTGGCTGATCTTCAGGTGGGTTGCTCACGGGCGCATCCATTTTCGAAATCTACTCAAAGTTGTTTTGCTGATATCGGACTGAGCTTAAGATTCTGTTTTCCATAGGTCGGAAAGTCATCGCTAAGTGTCAGATACTATCCAGCTTTTCTGATGTGAGAACAGCCTGCTCGGCTAAGCCACACTGGAAAGCTGCGGCGGATCAAATCGCTCATGGAGATTAAACGCGTGCGCGCTCGGGCCATCTGTACGCAGCCGCTGCAAGCGATCCCAGGCCATTTCGAGAGAAATCCTTGTGTCGCGCTCGGCCCACCACATAACCATGTTCGCGCCTTCGGAACGGTCGACCCAGTGGCGCAAGCGCTTCATGTTTTCCATATGCTGGCGATCGCGATAGGCAAAGTTGTGAACGTCCTTGGCGCTGCGCCATCCAGCGACGGTGTAAATATGGGGATTGTCGTCCCCTTGGGTGTCGAGCGCGGCGATTTCAAAAAAGTTCAGCTCACGGCCATCAACCGCGCGCATGCCGTGCCGGTGCCATAAAAGGCCGTCATGAAGGTGGTCGCGTTCAAACAAGTCCTGAAGCTGTTTGAAGAAGTATTTGCTCTCGTCCAAATGGACATTGAACGCCCCCAAAGGCCGCGCCACATTGAAGTGCGCCAAAAAGTAATCGTGCACGGTTTTGTCCCAACTCTAGCACCCCTCTTCGTCCGATTTAGCCGGTTATGATCAAGGTTGCGTGCAGATACTGCGTTCAATCTTGCGCTCTAGGTTTAGACTTCGCTAAACGATGAGGGGCTGCACGGACCGCGCGCGAACGGCGAAGACTTGGGAGTCAAAAACTAAACCCCCGAAAAGGCGAACCTTTCCAGGGGTTTGTTGGGTGCGGGAGTAGGATTTGAACCTACGACCTTCAGGTTATGAGCCTATTTTAATGCAAAATCATGAAAATTCATGATTCTTCCTGATTCATCACAATATCATGTTTTTTATGAATTTATCTGAAAATCAAGAA
>JBCBQS010000074.1:0-11622 GCA_039820085.1 Pseudomonadota bacterium | reverse complement strand
ATACAGCGGTATCGGCTACCGGTTGATGCCAGACTAAAGGACCCATCAAATGATCAAAGTTCACCACTTGCGCGTCGGGCGTTCAATTTTCACGGTTTGGTTGCTCGAGGAGCTTGGTGCACCTTACGAGCTTGAGATTTACGACCGCAATGACATGGGCCGTGCCCCACCTGAGCTAAAAAAAGCGCACCCTCTTGGAAAATCCCCAGTCATTGAGGATGACGGCTTTGTGCTGGCAGAGTCCGGAGCAATTGCGCTGTATCTCTTAGAGAAATTCGATCCGGAGAATAAGTTTGGGCCACCACAAGGCGACCCCAAGGCATATGCTGAATGGATGCAATGGATGATGTACTCCGAAGCCTCAGCGTTTGCGCCATTGCTGATTAAGCTCTTGCTGAGCCGCGACGAGACGAAGCCCGCCATTTTCGACATGTTTTCATCTGGGGAAGTCGCGCTTCAGCTCGGATATTTGGACGCCCGTCTTTCGGACCGTCCATACATCATGGGGGATCAGTTCCAAGCGAATGATATCGGTACAACCTATATTGCTCAAATGGCCCAGCGTTTGGGCGAGCTGGGGCCTTACCCAAGTCTATCGACTTATCTCGAACGAAATACAACAAGGCCCGCCTTTCAGCGGGCCTTGGAAAAAACTGGCGGTTAGAGAAAAACTCGAGGCTAGCTCTTGCCGCGCGCAATCCGGCGGCGGCGCCATCCACGACGAGATTCCATCGTTGGCGTTGGCTCAGCCGTGATGAATTGGTCTGTGTCGTCAATCGCGTTTAGCTCTGTCCGAGCTGGCGCAGACGACAGGGTTGATGGCGCGGCTTGGGAGGAAATACGTGTTTGGGTCCGAAGCATAAGTGACTCCTGTTTTGTGATTTATATCGCTGAAATGGTTGACGAATACGATAATTCAAATCTAAAGAAGTTTTAGTGTTGATAGGCTAAGGCTACTAAAAATGCGCCCTACACTTCGCCAACTCCAATATGTGGTTGCCGTCTCAGAAACCGGCAGATTTCATGAAGCCGCCAAGCGCTTACATGTCAGCCAGCCCAGCCTTTCGGCGCAAATCGCCGATGTCGAGCAACAATTAGATGTTCAGCTGATCGAACGAGGTCGAAATGGCGCTTTGATGACACCGCATGGGGAAGATTTCGTGCGGCGGGCCCGTTTAATTCTGCGCGATGTTGAAGACTTGAAATCGGCGATGAAATCGAGGGAAGGCGTCTTAGCGGGTCGCATACGGCTGGGTGTCTTGCCTTCTGTTGGTCCTTACCTCTTGCCGCCCGTCGTTAAAGACCTTCACCGCACCTATCCTGATCTTCGACTGTTTGTTGAAGAACACTGGACCGAGCTTTTGAACGCGCATTTGCTTGAAGGAACACTCGATTGTGTGATCTCGACCCCGGAAGACCATCCAGGCATGGAGAGTGAGACCTTATTCGACGAACAATTATGGATTTGCGCGGCGCCAGATGACCCGCTTGTCGGGACGGGACCGGTCAGCTTGGACAACTTGAGTGGACGCGAGATTTTGAGCGTCGGCCAAAGTCATAGGATAAGCCGGGCGCTTAGAGAAATCTCAAGCGCATCGGACGCAAACATTAGCAACGTTTTTACCGGCACAAGCCTTGACGCCATCCGGCACATGGCTGCCACGGGAGCAGGCGTCGCGATCTTGCCGTCCATCTATGCGCTAACCGAAGCGCGCCGGGATGCAGATTTGGTTTTAAGGCCTCTTGAGCACCCAGAGGCACAGAGACGGGTTTCGCTGATCTGGCGACCCACGTCGCCGATGGCTGAGAGCTTTTCCATGATGGCGAATATTCTGAGAGAAGATGCCGAAGCAATCTTGCAGCATGATCTCAACGGCCACTGAGGCTACCCAAACTCGAAATTCAGTTCTAACCTTCGGGCGTGTTTTCTAAACGAGGGGAATCCATGAGTTATTCCGATCGGGCATACACGCCCGGACCGTTCTCACGTGCCTTGATAGAACTGTCCCGGCGAACCGTCCTTGGCCGAGGGGGCATGCGGAAAACTATGGCAAAGGGCGTGCGCGCGCTGAATCCTGACCGACCGATCGATGTCAGCCTGTATGGGGGTCGCGCTCGATTGCATCACTCTGGCAATAATTCTGAGGTCAAAGCACTGCTTAGCCCGCATCGCTATGCCCGCGAAGAATATGCATTTTGCCGGGAACATATGCCGTCGCAAAATGGCGTATTTGTCGATATCGGCGGCAATGCGGGCATATTTAGTTTGTTTGTGGCGTCACTGATGGAGAGCGGCACGCTCGTTGTGGCCGAACCTCAACCGGATATGTTCGAGCGGCTGACCACAAACTTTGAACTCAATCCGGAGATTCAGGCGCGGCTCAGTCTTCACCTGATCGCGTCCGCCATTGGCGGCGATGTCCTTGGCACTCTAACCATCTCAACACCTGAAAGCGCAGGTCAGGCGTCGGCGCGCTTGGTTGATGGGGTTCCGACAATAGATGTTCCACAAATCCCGATGGTACAACTGCTCCAAGAGAAGAGAGTTGATAAAGTCGATCTTCTCAAAATTGATGTCGAAGGGTTTGAAGATGGCATCCTGTTCCCATTCTTTCAGTCGGCGCCTGCCAGCCTCTATCCAAAGGCAATTGTTATGGAAGCTTGCCATGCCGGGCGATGGGAGCGCGATTGTGAAGCCCTCCTGCTTGAGCACGGCTATGCAATCACGCATAAGGATCGAACCAATATGATGCTGGTTCTGGATACATAAACGATGAGTCGTTTTCGACTTCGCGATTTCACACCCAAGGGATTGTATGCGCGCCTAGCGGCGCTCGTCGCGGTGCCGGTCATCTCGATTTTTGCGATCTTCGCTTACTATTACTACCAAGAGCACATCTATGACGTGAACGAGAAGCTGTCCCAGTCGATCGCTCGCGAAGTTGGCCTCATCATTGATATTTGCGCCAATGGCGACCTCGACCCTGTCACAGAGATTGAGATCGAAACACAACTTGGTTTGCGTTTGGACTGTGACCATGAGCCTGGCATGACCTGGTCAGAGACTGCTCAAGCGCGTTTCGGATACGGCAATGTGCTTCGCGGGCAGCTCAATTCGGTAACCGAGCACGTCGTTGACGTGCGCACTGTCGAAGCCGGGCGCGTGCTCGATTTTCGTAGCCAATCGGATTCCGGAACGGTGCGCGTTCTAATTGACCGCAAACGCGCGCTCGCCGCAAATACACATTTTACAATTGTCTGGGTGCTTCTCGCGGCCCTGTTTATGCTGGCGCTCGCCTTTTCCTTTTTGCGCAACCAGGTCCGATCCATCTTGCGTTTGACGGAAGCAGCAAAAGCATTTGGACGCGGCCGCGATATGCCGGGCTACCGTCCGAGCGGCGCGACCGAGATCCGGGATGCGGCACGCGCCGTCACCGATATGCGCGCGCGCCTAACAGCTTTTACCGATCAACGCACTGCGATGCTGGCGGGAGTCAGCCACGATCTTCGCACGCCCCTAACGCGGCTGAAGCTGCAACTCGCCATGATGGAACCAAGCGAGGAGATTACCGGTGCGCGCACCGACCTCGATGACATGTCCAAAATGCTCGACGAGTATCTCGCCTTTGCGAGTGGTGAAGAAGGGGAGAAGCCCGAAGAGCTCCGCCTCGATCACATCACACGCACCGTCGCTGAACGGATTGATGGCGCGAATGTCACTGAAGTCTGCGAGATTAACGTAACGGTGCGTCCTATGGCACTCACGCGCACGCTGACCAATTTGATGTCGAACGCCGTCGGATATGGCAATCGTTGCGAGGTAAAGCTCATCAAAGGTCCGCGAATGGCTGAAATTCTATTCGATGATGATGGACCCGGTATTGCCGAAGACAAGCGCGAAGATGCGTTCCGTCCGTTCCATCGACTAGATGAGGCCCGCTCGCAGAATGTCGCAGGTACTGGGCTTGGTCTAACCCTCGCTCGAGACTTCGCGCGCAGTCATGGCGGTGATATTCGATTGGAGGATAGCCCATTAGGCGGATTGAGGGTGCGGCTACGTCTGCCTTATTAGGCGGCGTCTGATGCTGGTTTCGTTGACCGCTTTGCGCGTGCGCTCAGCCATTCTAGGCGCTCTTCAATTTTGATCAGTTCCGCGTCTAGCGCTGCCATCGTTCGGCTAAGGTCTGCGCTGGTTTCTTGACGCCAAGCGCGTTCAGCCTGCGAGATCGCCCAGCCCAGCGCCGCAATTTGGACGCCGCGTGGAATTTGGCTCGCTCCGTCCAGTCCGGCACAAGCAAGCGCCCATTTTGCAGATTCTGACCGCGCCTTGAGGCGCAGCGTCAGGCCGTCAAAGGATCGATCGCGCCAACGCAAATATGACATCGCCCCGTCTCGAACTTGTTCCATGGCTTCAAAGCGCATCATGATGACATCAAATAACCGCGTTCGGGCAGTTTCTTCGGCATCGATAGAGCCTTCGCTCATACCCGCATCGAATGTCCGTTCGACTTCTGCAGTGATATCATCTTTGTCGGCGACGCTATGGAAGTCCTTGAGGCTGAGACCTGCAGCATCTGCAATTTGCGCAAGCGTTATGGCGCCCCACTTTTGGAGCTCTGCGAGTTCCAAAGCGGCTTGAACGCCTTTCTCAATGATCTCGTCGCGGGTCATTCAGTCTCCTTCGAAAGCGCAATATCACGCGCAATCGCTGCGCCAATCGCTCGTTCGAAAATAGATGGCATCGCATCTGCGGACATCAAGACTTCAAGCGCGGCCTGCGTCACTCCGTTCGGGGAGGTGACATTCTGGCGAAGCGTTGCAGCGTCTTCGGGCGCGTCCTCCATTAAAGCCCCTGCCCCTTCGACCGTTTTACGCGCCAATCGCATGGCTAGGTCTGGAGCAAGCCCGTGCGCAACGCCAGCAGACGCCATAACTTCTGCAAGCAAAAACCCATAGGCCGGACCGCATCCAGAAACGGCTGTGGCGGCGGGTAGTAAGTCCTCGCCTATGGGCCCTTCAACCTGCCCCAAAGGCTGCAACAACTGTTTCAGTTCATCGATGTCCGCCGCAGATGTCTGGGGTTTTGTGCACAGAATCGTCACGCCTTTACCCACCAGACCTGGCGTGTTGGGCATGGCACGCGCAACCCGCTCGGTTGCCAACTTGGTCTCTAAGGTTTGTATCGAAACGCCCGCCATGATGGAGAGCACCAATGTCTCTGGACCAACACGTTGCGCAATCTCATCTGCGAGCGCTCCAAACACTTGCGGTTTAACCGCCACTACTAAAACATCTGCGGGCTCGGGTGCTGGATTGTGGCGGATATCGCCATTGGCAATCCAATTCGACACACGTTCGGCCGGCGCCGGATCGACAATATCAATCTGTCCTGAACGGCCGGCATTGAGCCATCCACCCGCTAAGGCTGACCCCATGCGGCCCGCGCCGATCAGTGTAATCCGCTTATCCAAAATCCCGATCCTCTCAGTTGGAGGGTATGGGGAAGGTTTTAAACGAGTGGCTTACGCTTCGCCAGCCGTTTCAAACAGAGCCGCCTCGAGCGCTTCGCGCGGAGACTTGCCCGCCCAGATAACGAAATTGAATGCCGGAACAAACATGTTCACCGCGTCTAGGCCCGCTGCCATGACCGCGCGGACTTCACCCGCATCTGGTTCAACACGATCCAACATAGGCAGCGCGTGGCGAAAAATGATCACGCCCTCATCCGCCCAATAATCGAAGTGTCCGAGCCAGAGGCGCTCATTCGCCATCATAACAAGTTCAGCGATTGCAAGCCGTCTGGTGTCTGTTGGTTTAACATCCAAGGTAATCGAGAAGTGCATCGCCGGAGGCTCTACTCGATTGGCAAACATGCCACCCATGTCGCCCCATTTGGAAGCGGCAATACATTGGATTGTTTCGTCGTCTTCATCACGCTGGAACTCCCAGCCCGCTTCAGTCAAGCAGCTCTCTACGAGCTCCAAAGCATCGATATCCAATGTTTGGGAACGATCTACGGATAGGCTCATGTTTTTCCCCTTCCGAATCAGACAGGCTTTCTTGCCATGAAGAGAAGCTAATCATGCCCGACTCATCGCGCAAGAGTCTTGGTTAAAAAGCAGTGGATGGCTTTATTTCTCTAGCTTTTCCAAGCGTTTCTCAAGGGCCTCAACGCGCTCTAAAGCTTGAACGGCTATGGTTTTCAGGGCTTCGACTTCTTCTCGCGAAGCCAAATCCATATCTGCAATCATTGCGCGAACACGGGATTCTCCGGCCGTTTTCATTTCTTCTCCAGCCGCACGAGCGGCGCCCATCGCGCCCGTCATGAGGCCCGCGAGATCATCGAGGATCGGGCTTTTTGTCGACATGTCATGACTCCCTTACGCGTCTTGAACCTGATACACTTTATCCCTAGCAGATGGGGAAGAAGATGCCGACAGGAAAGAGCGCCGCATGAGTCTGCTTGCATTTACCGCACAAAGTGCTGCGATGAGCTTCCCAGAATTTTCCCCGGCAATCTTTCAAATTGATCTCGGGTTTCTCGGTTGGGGGAAGTTTCCCGTTCGTTGGTACGCCTTGGCTTACATTCTCGGATTGTTGATCGGGTGGCGGTACGCGTTGGCCCTTGCGAACCGTCCGCTTTTGTGGGGTGGCGTGAGCCCAGCTGACCGCGATGATATTGACGATTTGTTGTTTTACGCGACGCTCGGGGTCATTCTTGGCGGGCGATTTGGCTACGTCTTATTCTACCAACTACCGTATCAATGGGACGCGACCATGTCAGATCCCTGGAGCCTGCTCCGGATCTGGGAAGGTGGTATGAGTTTTCACGGGGGCCTGCTCGGCGTCGCACTCGCGCTCTGGCTGGTGGCGCGACAGAGAAATGTGCCTTTATTATCGATCGGAGATATCGCCGGCGTCGTCACTCCAATCGGCCTATGTCTCGGCCGGTTCGCCAATTTCATCAATGCCGAACTCTATGGTCGCCCGACCCCTGAAGGCAGCTCTTGGGGCATGATCTTTCCGGAAGGGTTTGTCCGCGGATCAACGCCAAGCGCTTATAATTGGCAAACTGGCGAATGGGTCTATCGCGGCGATGAAGTTGCCCGGTATCCAAGCCAGCTCTATGAGGCGGTTTTAGAAGGGCTCGTACCTGCGATTGTTCTTTCCATTCTTGTTTGGCGATTTAAAGCGCTCGAGCGCCCCGGTTTAATCGCGGGTCTGTTTCTACTGTTCTATGCATTCGGCCGCACGGTTTCTGAACAGTTTCGCGAACCAGACGCGTTTGTCTCAGGCCTGCCAGAGTGGATCACAATGGGGCAGATCCTATCTGTTCCGATGTGGGTCGGCGGGGCTTGGCTCGTCTGGACTGCTTTAAAGAAGACCAAGACCACCGCACAAGCGTGACTGAGCTCAAAGATCGTCTCATTGCTATGATTAAGTCGACCGGCCCGATCTCGGTCGCGACCTATATGGATCTCTGTCTGCATGACCGCCGAAATGGGTATTACGCGACCCGCCCAGGCCTCGGGCACGATTTCATAACCGCTCCAGAAATCAGCCAGATTTTCGGCGAATTGATCGGGCTCTGGTTGGTCAATGAATGGCGGACGCTTGGCGCGCCGCGTGACTTCTCTTTAATTGAGATCGGACCAGGACGGGGAACCTTGATGGCCGACGCTTTACGGGCCGGTCAAAATGAACCCGCATTTTCAGAGGCCCTCAATCTTCATTTCGTCGAGCCAAGCCCGGTTTTACAACAGAACCTTGTCCGTCAGTTTCAGGCCCATAATCCGGTCTTCCTGGAGCAGTTTGATCAGGTTGATACAGCTCAGCCCGTGCTCGTTATTGCTAATGAGTGGATAGACTGTTTGCCGGTTCAGCAATTTGTCCGTGTTGGGGAGGCTTGGCATGAACGTGTGGTTGGATTGGATGATCAGGATGAGCTGACATTTGGTCTCAATCCCGATGCTCTACCGCCAGACATTCATCCGGACGCGCGTTTGGATGCGCTTGAAGTGCAACCGGGGTTAAGTGCATTGGTAGAGGCTGCGGAAACGCTGCTATCTCAGACCACGGGGCGCCTCTTATTGGTCGATTATGGCCTACTGAACGGCATGCCGAGTGATACGCTCCGATCGTTCAAAGACGGGCAACAAATCCACCCGCTTGCGACCCCTGGGCAAAGTGATCTCACCTGCGATGTCGACTTTGCGCGCTTGGCCTATCTAGCAAAACAGCGCTCGATTGCGACCGAAGGACCCGTCTCACAAAGCCAGTTCCTGCTGAGTCTCGGCGCAGAGGCCCGACTAAACCAGCTTGTGAAGCGCCACCCAGATCAGGCCGATGCGCTCTATCAAGGTATACGCCGCCTGACTGACCCGGCAGATATGGGGGACCGTTTTCAAGTCCTTTGCCTGAGCAGCCAAGGCTTACGGGCCCCTGCGGCGTTTTAGAAACGTCTTACAAATCCCCGCGCTAAATTGACCCTAACGTGAACGTAAGCCTTGTGTTTCTCGGCGGTCCTGTTACCTGCGAGGCATTATCAAACTAAGAAACTGGAGGAGTCGCCCATGAAGGTGCTCGTGCCTGTCAAACGAGTGATTGACTATAACGTGAAAGTTCGCGTGAAATCGGACCAAACCGGTGTCGATCTGGCAAATGTCAAAATGTCTATGAACCCATTCGACGAGATTTCCGTCGAAGAAGCGGTTCGTATGAAAGAGGCAGGAACCGTAACTGAAGTGGTCGCCGTTTCGATCGGACCACAACAGGCTCAAGAAACAATTCGCACGGCGCTCGCCATGGGCGCGGATCGCGGCATTCTGATCAAAACCGACGATGATGTGGAGCCGCTCGGTGTCGCAAAACTGCTCGCCAAAGTGGTAGAAGCTGAAAGCCCGGATCTGGTTATCCTCGGCAAGCAAGCGATTGACGATGATAGCAACCAGACCGGTCAAATGCTCGGCGCGCTGCTCGGCTGGCCGCAAGGGACGTTTGCCTCTGAAGTCAAAGCCGAAGGCGGTACAGTAAATGTGACCCGCGAAGTTGATGGCGGCCTCCAAACGGTTGCGCTTGAAGGTCCGGCAATTGTCACAACCGACCTGCGTTTGAACGAGCCGCGTTATGCGTCTCTTCCAAATATCATGAAGGCAAAGAAAAAGCCGATCGATATGAAAGAGCCAGGCGATTATGGTGTTGATATCGCGCCGCGCCTCACGGTGGTTAAAGTCACTGAGCCGCCTGTGCGCGAAGCTGGCGAAAAAGTCGAAGACGTCGCCACACTGGTTGAAAAACTCAAAACTGCGGGAGCTGTATAATGGCTGTTCTTGTCATTGCTGATCACGATAATGCAGCGCTGTCTGATGCAACAGCGAAGACCGTAACGGCTGCGAAAACTTTTGGTGGCGACGTCGATGTACTCGTCGCTGGTAAAGGCGCAGGCGATGTCGCTGCGGCCGCCGCGTCGATTGATGGCGTGCGCAAAGTCATCCATGCCGATGGCGACGCTTATGAAAAGCAGCTCGCCGAAGCGATGGAAGCGCTTATTCTGCCGATGATGGATGGGTATGACGCCCTGTTCGCACCCGCGACCACGATGGGTAAGAACGTCACCCCGCGCATCGCAGCGAAGCTCGACGTCATGCAATTGTCCGACATTATCGGCATTGAAGGGCAGGACACGTTCGTGCGTCCAATCTATGCCGGTAACGCCATCATGACCGTGACCTCGTCTGACGCGAAGAAAGTTGTCACTGTACGCGGAACTGCGTTCGAAGCGGCAGGTTCTGGCGGCTCTGCAGCGGTCGAGACCGTTGACGCACCCGCCGGTCCGTTCAAGTCAGCCTTCGTCTCCGAAGAGATCGTTGCAAGCGATCGTCCAGAGCTGACTGCAGCAAAGCGGATCGTCTCTGGAGGCCGCGCGCTTGGCTCTGCGGAAGAGTTCGAGCGTTTGATGAACCCGCTTGCTGATAAGCTCGGCGCGGCTGTTGGCGCCTCGCGCGCAGCGGTTGATGCGGGCTATGCGCCAAACGATTACCAAGTCGGACAAACCGGCAAGATCGTTGCGCCTGAGCTCTATATCGCCGTCGGCATTTCCGGCGCGATCCAGCACTTGGCCGGAATGAAGGATTCAAAGATCATCGTCGCCATCAACAAAGACGACGAAGCCCCGATCTTCCAAGTCGCTGACTATGGCCTGGTCGCAGACCTGTTCAATGCTGTGCCGGAGCTGACGGAGGCGCTCTAAAGCAAGCCGAACAAACATTTTGATGAAACCCGCTCTGTGACGAGCGGGTTTTTTCATGATCACCAGAAATTTGACGGCGCAGTCCTGCATTGCCTCCGCGCCCTGTTTACGCATTATAGCCCCAAAGATGAGTCGTTCGGGTGCGTAAATTGACTGACCAAATTGAGTTTTTCTTCGATATTTCATCGCCTTGGACGTGTCTGGCGTTTCATAACATACAGCCGATGATGGCAGAGCGTGGGGTGACCATTCGCTGGCGGCCGTTTTTGGTTGGCGGGGTGCACAATGCGGTAAACCCGAGCGTGTTTGAAGCGCGCGCCAGTACGGACTCGCCCAAATTCAAACAAGTCGGACGCTCGCTCTATGATTGGGCCGCGCTGTCAGGCGTGACCATGAAGTTTCCATCTCCGCACCATCCGCTGCGGTCTGTGCACTTGATGCGGTTTTGCTGCCTCCTCGAGGACGATCAGCAGACCCTGCTCAAATTTGCCCATGCTGGCTTTGACGCATACTTCACAGAACAGCGTAATCTCGATGACCCTGAAACGCTTGTGGGGCTGGCCACGGAAACGGGTCTTAATGGCGCGGACATGTGGACGCGCTCTCAGGAGCAGGCGTGCAAGGACCATCTGCGCGCCAACACAGATGATGCTATTGCGCGTGGGGCCTATGGCTCGCCAAGTATCTTTGTCCCGTTTGGCGGGGGCGAGCGACTTACTTTGGCAATGATCAACTGCCTTTGGTTAGCTGGGCCATCGATACAAACCGTAAGCGGCAAGCTGAGGGGGAGGCTTAAATATGCGGGGCGAAATCGCAAAACACCTTGATCACGATCCAGACTTTGAATGGCGCGGACAAAATGTGACCCGGATCGAAAATTTGTCCGACATCATTTTCGCACTGGCATTGGGTATGATGCTGTTCGGCGACAAACCGCCCACGACGTTTTCCGAGCTCGTCATATTTCTGATTTCGATTATTCCAGTGACCGCCTGTTTCGTGATTCTATTCATGATCTGGAATGCGCATTTTGTATTTTTCAGACGCTATGGCCTGGCGGACAACACAATCGTCTTGATCAATTCAGCCCTCCTATTGATGGTTTTGTTCACGGCCTATCCGCTCAAGTTCATTTTTGAGAGCTTCTTCTGGTACATTGTGGGGTCGGCAACCGGCGACTTCACGCAGCTTGCAATTACGGACATGGACATCACCAATTCCGCCCGATCGATGGCCTTTTTCGGCACCGGCTATGGCCTGATCTATACTTTGTTAAGCTTCATGTACGCGCACGCAGCTGACAAGACGAGGGTGATGGCTATGATCACTTGGCCCCGGAACACCCATACGGCTTGCCGGGTTTTCATGAGTTC
>JBCBQS010000073.1:0-11969 GCA_039820085.1 Pseudomonadota bacterium | reverse complement strand
GCCAACCGCGGCTTCGGCGTAAAAGACAAACCGGCGGCGCGAACGCCACACATAAGAAGGACATCCAGATGAGACTTGTGACTTACACACAAAACGGGGCGACACGCATTGGCGCATTGCACGGCGACAGTATCGTGGACCTGAATGCCACGGATGCATCCTTGCCGACGAACATGCTCGCTCTGCTGGAAGGTGGCGATGAGATGATGGCAAAAGCAAAAGCGGCGTCTGAGTCTGGCTCGGCGTCCGTGAGTGTTTCAGACGTCACCTTAGAAGCCCCGGTAGATACGCCGCGCCGTATCCTGGCTGTGGGCTTGAACTATATGGCGCACTATCTGGAATTGCCCGCGCATATTCGCGAATCACGGTTTCCGAAGCCACCTGAAACGCCGGTCGTCTTCAATAAACAAACCACGACCGTGAATGGTCCTTATAATGGTATCGCTCTGCCGCCTGAATCACCAGAGCTAGACTTTGAGGCAGAGCTCGCAGTTGTTATCGGCAAGACGTGTCGGCGCGTTCCAGCTGAGCGGGCGTCGGAAGTCATTGCCGGATACACCGTCTTAAACGATGTCACCATTCGCGACTGGCAGCGCGCTGCACCGACAATGACGGTCGGAAAATCATTCGACACACATTGTCCGATGGGCCCCGCCCTTGTGACGCCAGATGAGCTTTCAAATCCAGAAAACCTTCAGGTAAAATGCTGGGTCGATGGCGAGATCCGTCAGGACTTCAATACCAATGATATGATCATCAATATCGGCAAGACGATCAATTATCTCTCGACGGCGTTCACCCTATTGCCCGGCGACATAATCGCGACTGGCACTTCGTCTGGCGTAGCCTTGTGGGCTGAAGGGCAGCCTTGGCTGAAGGAAGGTCAGGTTTGCAAAGTCGAGATCGAAGAGATCGGCTTCATCGAAAACAAAGTCGAGCGCGAGCAAGCGTCGACCATTATTCACTAGTTCGAACGGGTCACCGACATGACAGAACTCATACTCTTTCATATGCCGCGCGCTTGCGGGTTTGTGACCATGAATGCGCTCGAAGAAGCCGGGCTGAAATATGAGTTGCGGCCGGTCAATATTATGTTGAAGGAGCAAAAAGCGCCGGAGTATATGAAGATGCACCCGGAGGGCAAAGTTCCACTCTTGCTCGCGGATGGCGTTCCGCTCACTGAAAATGCAGCTATTCTAATCTACCTAGATTCCATTGCACCACACGCCAAACTTCTCGCTAGTGACGGATCGCCATTTGGAAACGCAAAGGCCTATTCCGACCTAATCTGGTGCTCGTCTTCATTCCATCCGACTGCGCGCATGTTGCGCATGCCAAAGCACTTTTCTGATGCCGATCAAAAACCCATTCAAGCCAAAGGCCAAGCCGTTATAGAGACAATCCTCGCTCGTAATGACGCCTGGTTTTCCAATCAAAAATGGTGGGCGGGCGATGAGTGGTCAATTGTTGATGTCTACGCATTCTGGTGCACAGCCACCGCAGCGAGCACTGAGCTAGTCCCAATGCAAGATTACCCTTCAGTGCAAGCGCACATGCAACGAGTAAGCGAGCGAGCGAGTTTCAAAAAGGCGTTCGCAAGACAAGAGAAACTACAAAAGGAGGCGGGGATCGTTTTCCCTGCTTGATCCAATAAGGAGAGAGCGAAGCTAAAAGCGCTCCATGAAAAAAAGGATGACGGAGATGGAGGCCAGCCAAACGCCGGCGGCGCCAAACAAGAGCGGCTGGGATAGCGGCTACGAATACCGAGTGGTCACATTGATGGCGCTGGGGTTCGGTTTGGTCGGCTTGGATCGATATATAATCTTTCCGTTATTCTCCGTGATCCGCGAAGACCTTGGCCTGGATTATCAGGATCTGGGGCTCATCTCAGCGGCACTCGCCTTCACCTGGGGCTTGTCCGCCATCTATTCGGGCAATCTGACCGACAAGATCGGCGCAAAGCGGGTGGCCATAGTTTCGATCATTGCTTTTTCCGCGCTGGTGGCCTGCACGGGGCTTGCCAACGGATTGGTTAGTCTCGTCATACTGCGAGCGTTGATGGGATTGGCGGAAGGCGGCTTCGTTCCGGCCAGCATCGTTCAAACTATTCGCGTTTCTAAACCTGAACGTGTCGGTTTGAATTTTGGCGTTCAGCAAATGGCCGCGCCCTTGTTTGGACTTGGCTTCGGGCCGATTATTGCGGTCGGTCTGCTAGCGGTTTTGCCGGGATGGGAATGGGTGTTCGCAACCATCGCGCTGCCTGGGTTCGTTCTGGCCTACTTTGTCTTGAAGACGGTGAAACCCAATGACCCGGCCCGGACAAGGCCGGCGGCTTCTGAAGCTCCAAAAGTCTCTTTCGGTGACGCACTGAAGTATCGGAACGTGATTTTTGGCGCGCTGACCATCATCTTTATTTTTATCGCTTTGAACGCCTTGTCGACGTTCGGTCCGACTTATCTCACAGATTATATTCAGTTGTCTGACCAGGGAATGGGATTGGTCACCGCGTGCCTCGGCGTCGGCGGCTTGATCGGGATGATCGCGCTGCCGGCCTTATCGGATATTGTCGGCCGAAAGCCAGTGATGTGTTTAGCTCTGCTAGTGCAAGTGATCGCCATTGGCTTCATGCAAACCGCAACGGCAGAAACGCCGCCGCCAATCTTGGCTTTGTACTTTTTCGCCGTTTCCTCATCCGCTTCCGGAACCATCGCGATACTCATTGGACCCGTGATCAGCGCCAGTGTGCCAGTCGTAGTTGCTGCGACAGCGACCGGGATTGTCACCGGATTGGGAGAGATATTTGGCGGCGCCGGCGGACCGTTCGTCACAGGGTTCATCGCTGAGGCGAATGGGATCCAATCCATAACCTTAATCATGCTGATCGCCGCTGCGCTCGGTCTGATCACCGTTTTGTTCGGAATAGAAGAGCCAAAAAAGCTCCGTTCAACCACGCCTGAAGCAAGTCCAGCGGGATAGGAGGCCTGTGATGACAAATAACAAACAAGAGACGCTAATGACCCGAAAATGGGCCACGCGGATCGTAATGGGATTGCCAATTCTTGCCATTGCGGCATTGCCTGCGTTTGGTCAGGAAACAACGGTCGTCGATGGTGTTGAAATCCATCCTGTTTTTGGTCCGATTGGCGTTAATGATCATCGCATGCCGTTCCATTTGGACAGCATCATCGCCTTAGGCTTGTTTGCCTACTCGATCATCGTCGCGGTCTTGATGAATCATTCACGTCCCGGCATGCGAGTCCTCGGGATTGGGGGCGCTGCGATCGGCAGTCTCGCCATCGCCGGGAGCATCATTTGGTTGCAAGCCATCGGTGCGTTCGAACGCACAGCACCAGTTATTGTTCCGTTCGACAAGTTGGATGCCACGTTCATGAGAGTCATGGCCGGTCTATTCGCGATTGGCGGTATTGTGCTCGCCTTGGTTGCTATCGGACAAGCCAAACGCAGCGATGTGCTCACCCTCGGGACGCGTAACGACCCGGAGCGGTATGGTCGCAGAGCGCGTTACTTCCATTGGGTGATCGCGATCCTTTTCATCCTGCTCATTCCGATGGGGATTTTCACATCGATGATTCCTAAAGACCTGGAATACCACCAGGCTTTCTATGTGATCCATAAATCGCTTGGATTCACGGTGCTTATTTTGGCCGTGGGGCGCGTCGCTTGGTTGATCGCGAATCCAGCACCGAAGCTGGACTCCGGTTTAAGCTGGTGGGAGAAGTTTCTCGCGCACGGCGCCCACTACACGCTCTATTTCTTCCTCTTCGCGTTTCCGATTTCAGGCTTCTGGCTCGGCACATTCGCAGGCAAGCTCTCGCACTTCTATTTCTGGGACTTACCCCTGGTCGTAGAACCGAGCACCGACGCCGTGAGATTGCCGGGTTTCTTGCACAAAGTGGCGTTGCCGTACCTCTTCTATCTCGTTTTCCTCGGTCACATTGTTGGGGCGCTGAAACATCAATTCATCGACAAGCACAAAGACGCATTCCGCCGGATGGTGACGTGATCCAGGACGCTTGTGATCGACACGAATAGGGAAATTTTCAATGATTACGACCTCAAAATTGGTGATCGGGTTTTGTAGCGCACTCTGTCTGATCGCAACAGGCTGCAGCGCGCCGACTTCGGGACCGGAGGCAGAAACCGACACCGACACAGTGGCCAGCGTGGAAGCTGAAACCCCAGCGCCCCCACAGAAATCGTTCGCAGAAATGAGCCCGCCTGAGCGGCTTCAAGTGATGATGTCTGGAGAGCGCAAGACGCATTGTGAGGCGCCCAGCGGGACGCCGACACTCACGACCAATATCTTGTATGAAGGCAGCGAACCACCGCGATGCTCAACCAATGTCCATGGTGAAATCGAACAACTCCCGGGCGGCGTCGAAGCGACCCATTGGTTCGTCTCTGCGAACGACGTGACATGGCATCTCGTGACTGCCGGGGATCCGGCAAATGAACCGGTCATTTTCCTGCACGGCTTGCCTGAGACTTGGTACGGGTTTCATCATCAAATGTCAGGTCTTTCGGAAACCTATTTCACGATCTCAATCGATCAGATGGGTTATGGCCAAACAGATAAAGACTTGTCCCTCGATTACTCCAATCCAGCGATGGCCAATAAGCTGGCCGCATTGATCGATGAGCTGGGCTTAGACACATTTTACTTGGTCGGGCATGACCGCGGCGCCGTCACACTAGACTACCTCATGGCAGAAGAAGGCATGCCCGCGCGCATCAAAAAGTATGTGCGAATGCAGCAGTCCGGAAATCGTCCGCATGGTGAGCCGCGTCCACCGCATGAGCTGTTCGCGAGCCCGATGGGAACAGAAGTGTTCGCGAGAGATGGACAAATCCGAATGCTCTACACAACGCAGTCTGGATACTCGACAATCAATCTGCCGCCCGAGGAAATGGACCGGTTTGCACACGAGTTTCTTTACGAAGGCGCGGCGGAAGCGATAACCAAATATTTTCAGTCCACGAACTTCGACATAGAGCTTGAGGACCGTGTCACCGATGGCGGGCTCTTCGATCAAATGACGATGCCTGTCTTGTTTGTCCAAGGCGCCTTGGATCCCGGACAGCACATTGAGGAGTACCAGTATCTCGAAGAAGACTTGGTCAATCCGACGCTGATCGTGGTCGAAGATGCGAGCCATTTCCTTCACGTCGAGAAACCCGAGACCGTCACGCAGATCATTCGCGACTTCTTGGCCGCGCAATAGAGGGACGCATGATCTCACCGACTAAAATGCTATCCGAAACCAAAGAGACCCCGGTCGGGTCTGCTTAGATTGGAGAATTTGAATGGCTGGGCCCGGCATTTGGCAAATCCTGAAAGTGGTGTTCGGGCGACCTGCGACCCATCGGGGTTCACCGGCTGAAAACCCTCGGCTGACCTCGGACATTCGCTATGCTGGGGCTGCGCCGCCGCCGTTTTCGTCAAACGTCCACGGCGAAATTGAAGTTCTAGAAAATGGCATCGAGGCCGCGCATTGGTTCGTCGAGTCAGCCGGCGTGACCTGGCACTTCGTGTCTGCCGGAAACCCAGAGAATGAGCCTCTCTTGTTTCTGCATGGTCTGCCGGAAAGTTGGTATGCCTTCCATCATCAAATGGCCGCTTTGTCCGAGGACTATTATGTCCTTTCATTCGACAGTCTTGGCTATGGGCAATCGGATAAACGCCTGACGCTTGATTATAGCAATCCCGCTCTGGCGAGAAAGTTCAAAGCGCTTCTAGACAAACTCAACATCGATCAGTTTCGGATTGTTGCACACGATCGCGGGTCGGTTCTGGTCGATTATTTGACCGAGCTAGACGGCATGCAAGGGCGCATTCTGCACTATGTTCGAATGCAGCAATCGGCCAACGAACCGCATGGCGAACCAAAACCGCCCCATAAAATGTTCGCATCTAAAATGGGCGTCAAAATGTTTCGCTCGCCTGCCGCGTTCTGGCCTTATCAGAAGGCCTCAGGATTCGTCCGAGAAGATATTTCGGAGGACACACTTGAGCGGGCTAAACATGAGTTTCACGTTGAAGGCATCGCTGAGGCGGTAAGCCAGTATTTTCAATCTACAAATTTCGACCTGGAACTCGCCGATCGGCATGAGCGATTGTTCAAGACCATGTCCATGCCGGTTCTGTTCCTTCAGGGCAAATATGACCCCGGTCAGCACCCACCCGAATATGAAAACACAGCAGATTTTGTCGAGAATGGACGGGTCCAATTCCTGGAAGCCGCTCATTTCCCGCATATAGAAAATCCCGATGCAGTCACGCGCGCTATTCGCGACTTTATCGCTGATTAATGGAGAAGCCCCGCATGACAGAACATGAAACTCCGGAAGCAAAAGGGCGGGCGCTCGTGCAGACCCTGATTGGCGGTATTCCGCCCAATTCGGTGATGCCGCCTGACTTTCAGAAAACAACGATTGAGCATCTGTTCGGAACAGTCTGGCAGGATGAACGGCTGGATTTCCAAAGGCGATCCCTGATCACCTGTACGGCGCTGGTTGCAATGGGACGTGAAGCTGAGCAGCGGATCCACTTTGTCGGCGCCAGAAACCTGGGCATTCCGCGCGAGGAGATCTCCGCCATGATTTCACACATTGCGCACTATGCCGGTTGGCCAAATGCAGTGTCGGCCTTTCGCGTTCTCAAAGAAGTCTGGCCAGAGGAAGAGGAGGCGGGCGGTTGATCTGAAAGACCGCTCGAGACCAAATATGGATCCGATCATAAAAGCAGACGATGTTGCCTATCCCATCCTGCAAGTCCCAGATTTGGCGCTCCAGGAAAAATTTCTCGTTCACTTTGGCTTGCACGTGGCGGAGCGCACGGATGACGCGCTCTATATGCATTGCGAAGGGTCCCAGCCTTTCGTGCATGAAACACGGCTTGGACCAAAAAGGTTTGTTGGCAGTGCGTTTCTAGCTCTGTCTATGTCAGACTTAGAGAAGCTGAGCGCAACAGACAGTTTCGGTGATTTGGAAGAAATCAAAGGACCTGGCGGCGGCTTCAAAGTCTCCGGCCAAGATCCGGATGGGCTTGGCGTCGAGGTCGTGTTTGGACGGAAAGAGCGCAAACGCAATTCAAGCCTTGAACCAGAGGGTATGAATGTAGGCGGTGCTGAGACCGAGACGTTCCAAAGACTTAACCGCGCAAAGCGGTTTCAAAAAGGAGCTTATCCGCACATCAAGCGCTATGGCCATTACGCCCTTCATTGTTCTGACGTTGAGGCCTCGCTCGCCTGGTACAATGCTCATCTCGGAATTATCGCTACTGATATCTACAAAGCTCCGCCTGCGGATAAAGAGACGCCGGTTGGCGGCATCTTCGCGCGGCTTGATCGCGGCGATAAGCCAGCCGACCATCACACTATTCTCATGACCTCTACAGAGCTGTCTAATGGACGCGCAGGCTTGAACCATGTGTCGTTCGAGATGGTCAATATTGACGACGTCTTCATGGGACACGAGATTCTTGCCAAGCACGGCTATGAACCCGAATGGGGGATTGGTCGTCACTATTTGGGCAGCCAGATTTTCGATTATTGGCGATCGCCTTTCGGTCAGGTTCACGAGCACCAAACAGATGGCGATGTGTTCGACAATTCCGTCCCGCCGCAAATCGTCAATGTCGCTGATTTAGGCAATCCCGCAGAACCAGAACGCGGCGCGTCCCAATGGGGGCCCGCCATGAATGTCGACACATTCGGAGACGAGAGGGGACTCTAAAAATGCAAACACTTATTCAATCCACGGCAATAGGTCTTGCTGGGATTCTACTCACGGCTTGCGCGACGAAAGTGATGGCGGACGATTTGGATGTGCCGTCCGATCCAGCGACGGAGACCATTGAGGTGGCTTCTGCCGCCACGCCCAAGGCTGAACTGCTCGGTCCGGTGACGGAAGATATGTTGATCAATCCTCCGCCGAGTTCGTGGCTGATGTATCGCGGCAATCACGCGAGTTGGGGCTTTAGCCCGCTCGCTCAGATTGACACGGGTTCAGTTGGCGATCTGACCATGGCATGGTCAGTCGGGATGGATCCAGGGTCTAATCAAACGACGCCGGTCGTGCATGATGGTCGTCTTTACATTGCGCATCCAAAAGACGTCATCACAGCGCATGACGCGACCACCGGTGATTTGATTTGGCAGTATCGTCATGAGCCGACGGCTGAGCGGTGGGGCCCCGGAGAAATCACGCGTGCGATCGCGATTTATGACGACAAAATCTATCACGCTGCCTCAGATGCGCGCATCATCGCGCTGAGTGCAATAAGTGGCGAGGTCGTGTGGGACACGTCCGTCGGTGATCCGTCTTGGATCACGCACTCATCCGGGCCGATCGTCGCTGGCGGGCGCGTCTTCACAGGTCGAACTTGCGGTTACAAAGCGCCAGCCCGCTGTTTCATTGCAGGCCACGATGCACAGACGGGTGAAGAGCTTTGGCGTACCGAGGTGATCCCGAAGCCAGGCGAACCCGGCGATGAAAGTTGGGCCGGTCTGCCCTATGAACAGCGCATCCATGGCAGCGTCTGGATGGTAGGTTCCTACGATACCGAATTAGATACGCTCTACTGGGGGACGTCTGGCCCAGCACCTTCACCTGAAGTACTGCGTGGAGGTCGTAAAGCCGATATGCTGTTTACCAATTCAACGCTCGCGCTGGACCCAGCGACAGGTGCGATGAAGTGGTATGTGCAGCATCTGCCTCGCGACAATTGGGACATCGATCACACGTATGAGCGGATCCTAGTCGATGCAGAAGTTCGCCCTGAAGCCGATACGACTTGGAAACAAAGTTCCGATCTTCCAACAGGCGAACAGAAGCTTCTGACAGGCATCCCTGGCAAGACGGGCATCGTCTGGACGATGGATCGGCAGACCGGTGAATTCTATTGGGCGAAACAAACTATTTTCCAGAACGTCGTGACCGATATCGATCCGGCTACGAATACAGTTTCGATCAATGAGGACCTGGTCGCCACCGAGCTTGAGGGCGAGCCGGATTATGTTTGTCCCTCACTCGCGGGGGGACGCGATTGGCCAGCTGGCGCTTTTAATCCCTCGAGCGGTGCGATGTTTATGCCGATGATGACGCTATGTATGAATGTGGCCGCTGGATCAAAAGACCCGCGTTATCGGCTCAATCCAGAGCTTGCTCTCGCACCCAACACAGACAAGGTCGGCCGATTGGAAGCCATTGACGTGGCGACTGGCGAAACGCTCTGGGTGAACGAGAGCCAGCATGGCGTGCTGACGGTTCTCGCAACCGCTGGCAATTTGCTTTTCGCGGGAGACTCACAACGTCGTTTCCGCGCTTATGATCAGAAGACTGGCGTGACTTTGTGGGAAAAAATTCTAGGCGGTCCGGTGACCGGGACCCCGATCAGCTATGCCGTCAATGGCGAACAATATGTAGCCGTCTCGGTCGGCGGCGGTGGTGGTGCCATCAATGCATGGACGTTCATGAGCAAAGACCGGACGACCCGGCAAGGTGGCAACACGCTTTATGTGTTCAAGCTGCCATCTGCAGAGACAAAATAAATCGGGAGGGAATACTATGCTGAGACAATTCAAAACGCAATGCCTCGGGCTGGCGACGATTGGGCTTACCGTTGGGTGCGCCAATGTCGCGACCTTACCCGAGCAGAACGCCTCTTTAACAGATCAAGATGGCTATGAAGGTCGCGTACGACTGGTTCGGTTTCTGGATGAACCAGATGGGTATTGCCTGGACGTTCCCGGTCCGGCCGGATCGGAACTCTTGGAGGTGCCGCTTGTGGCGCACACCTGCCATCCCGATCCTTATCTCGATCAAGTGTTTCGGTTCAATCAGGATCGGGCGCGTGAAATTCGGTGGACGACAGAGGCGCACGATCTTTGTTTTACACCCGACGCGGTTGAGGTCGGGTCGCGTTTACATTTACGCACCTGCGGTGAGCATCCTGCGCAAGCCTTTGAATATACAATTGGGCAAGAGTTGAAACTCGTGGACGCCAATCTTTGCATCCAAGTCGAAAGACGCGGTGCAGGCCCAAGGCAACCCCCTGGTGAAGGACAAGACGCCTATGGTCGCGGGCTCTCTGTCAACGCTCAATACACACATCTCATGCGCTTCCTCGAGCTGCGGCAATGCGGGGACGGCGATCCGTCTATGTCGAGATGGAAGGCGATCCAATGACGGAGCAGTTCAACGTGAATTCCAAGTTTTCATTGGACGGGCGCGTTGCCCTCATTACCGGAGCTTCAAGTGGCATTGGCTGGGGGCTCGCAGAGGGGCTTTCAGCTGCTGGCGCGAAAGTGGTGGCTGCTGCGCGCCGAAAGGATCGACTGGAGACCCTCGTCGAAAAAATCGAAGCGCAAGGCGGAACAGCCCTCGGTGTGAAACTCGATGTGACTGACACAACCAGCATCGCCGAAGCCTTCACGGAAGCCGAACAGAAGCTGGGTGTTGTTGATATTGTCGTCAACAACGCTGGCGTTGCAGATGGCAAGACGTTTTTGGACGCGGATGCGGATGACCTGGATTTCGTTTTGGACGCCAATTTAAAGGGCGTCTGGAACGTGGCACACGAAGCCTCTCGCCGCCTCGTCGAGGCGGGCAAACCCGGGAGCATTATCAATATCGCATCTGTACTCGGCCTGGGCGGGAAGACTCGTAACGCGGCTTATTGCGCCTCTAAAGGCGGTGTCGTTAATTTAACCCGGGCGATGTCCATGGACCTTGGCCGCCATGGGATTCGTGTGAATGCGATTGCCCCAGGGTGGTTTGTGACAGAGATTAATGGCGAGTTTCTCACGTCCGAAGCGGGAGACGCCTATATGCGGCGAACCCCGGCGCGTCGGGCCGGTCAAATCGAAGAACTGATCGGCCCAACGATTTTGCTGGCTTCCGAAGCGGGGTCATTTGTGAATGGCGCTATTCTTCCGGTGGATGGTGCGCATTCGGCCGCTCTGGTTTAGCTTAGACAAAGATTGGCCGGCGCGTCCAAAAAACCAAGATCGAGCGAGAAGACCACAACCTTCTCCAACTGAATGAGTCTTTGAAAGGAAGAAGATGAGAATTTTAGCCTTCGGTGCGAGTAATCATAGCGCTTCTATAAATGGAGTGCTGGCGCAATTTGCCGCAAATCGTTTCAAGGAGAAGTTTGAACCAAATGCGGAAGTCTCTGTTTTGGAACTCAACGATTTCGAGATGCCAATTTACTCACTTGATCGAGAAAAGGCGAACGGTGTTCATTCGCTGGCGCAAGAGTTCTTTGCTCATATTGGGACAGCCGATGCACTCATCATTTCTTTCCCCGAGTATAATGGATCATACTCATCCGCCTGGAAAAACATTCATGACTGGATGAGCCGTATTCAAATGGCGATTTACCAAGGCAAGCCGCTGCTCGCGCTCTCCGCGACTCCCGGCCCGCGTGCCGGCGCTGGAGTGCTCGGCGCTGTCGAACAGAGCGCCCCATTTTTTGGTGCTGAACTACGCGGTGTTGTGGGCATTGGAAAGTGGAGTGAGGCGTATGATCCTGCTTCAGGTGTACTGACTCGGAGCGAAGAAATTGCCGCGTTGGATGTCGCGTTGAAAGCGCTGAGAAACCCCTAAGGTGGCGTGGTCTAAACAGAACCCAGATGAGTTTTATCATGGGTCCAACGCCTAATACGCGAGCAAAAGCGCACGTTAGTTTAACCGTTCAAAACCCACTTTCAATTGCTTTGGTTGGTGCCGAGGTCTTGGAGGAGAGGCCTCGTTTCATAGGTCAGTCTGATTTTTGCTCTATTGAAGCCGTCGCTAGAATGGGCTTTTCGCGCAGAAGCAGCATTACCAATTCCTGTATACAAGATTCCAAATCTACGAAGCTGAATTAGAGAAACTCGGAAATCATAGCAATCCTTCATAATTTGGGTTTACACCCAATTTTTGGGCAAGCACCCAATATGTCA
>JBCBQS010000072.1:0-12057 GCA_039820085.1 Pseudomonadota bacterium | reverse complement strand
GCGACCGACGTTTTGTTGATCGCCCCGATTGCAATTGCAGCGATTTTGACAATCGGAACAATTTGGGACGGCATAACGGATCCCGTTATTGCCGCATATACAGACCGCCGTCGCACGGCGAGCGGGCGCCGCAAACCCATCTTGCGGACGGGTCTCATCCTATTTTCCGTGATGGCGTTTGTGATCTGGCTGCCACCGACGTCACTGTCCGGCACAGCCTTGTTTGTCTGGCTTTTGGTTGGATTTCTGGTGTACCGTTTGGGCGCAACGCTGGTCAATGTGCCGCTCAAAGCGCTCGGGCTAGAAGTGTTCCAAAACGCCAATAAGCGGATGTGGGCGATTATCGCGCAAGCGCTGCCTATTCTTCTGTCGAGTTTGATCGCCATATTGGGGCTCGGGTTTATCCTCGCCAATGATACCCCCCGCGAGACGCTCCTTTGGGTGTTAATTGGGCCAAGCGTCATTGCATTTGCTGCGGCCATTTGGGGGATGGGATGGCTAACTGAGCCATCTTCAGAGCAGCGCCCCCGAGAAACCTCGGTTTGGCGAATGATTTCGGATGTTCTTGGCAATCGCTATCATCGCAGCATCTTGCTGGTGCAGAGTCTTCAAGTGCTGGCGTTCGTGTCTCTGACCTTCAACACGCCCTATATGGTGGATGTCATCCTCGGCGACGACGCGTATTTCCCACTTGTGCTTGGCACGTTTTACGTCGCGCTGGCGCTCGGCATGCCGGCGCTATCGCTGTTGAATGCGCGCATTGGAATGGTGGCGGTTTGGAAAACGGGTATTTGGTTCTGGGTCGCTGCGTTTGCGCTCGCTTGCACGTTGCCGTTTCTGCCGACCTCCGTGGCCTTCGTTCTGTTTTTCGTCATCGCATCCATGGGCGGGCTCGCCGAAGCGTCTGGTTTGGTGATTTATCCGATTATGGGAGATTTGGTCGACTATGATGCGGATCGCTCCGGACATCGGCGCGAAGGGCTTTATGTGACGGTGTTCGAATTGGTCGGAAAAGTTGCTGCCGCCATTGTCGGTATGTTGCTCGGGATCGCCCTCCAAACCAGCGGCTATAATCCGGATGCAGACATGCAATCGACGCAAGTTGTCTATGCGTTGACGGTTTCCGGGGCATTCATTCCAATGCTCTTATCGCTCTTCGCATTATGGTGGCTCGGACGGTGGAGTTTCTATAAGGAAGAACGCGACTATGATCAGTTTCGGTCTGATCCGACAGAAACTGGAACACAATAGCAGGAGACGGGGTGACGCAAGCGACTCCGGATAAGTTCGAGGGAGAGATAAACCACTTTTTCCCAAGTGGACCCGCCAAACGCGTTGTCCGAGAGTACGCCCATATCGACGTGCTTGCGATGGACCATCATTTGTCGATGTCCGATTGTTTGTTCTTTCGTCTGTCCGGAAACGCTCCGATCCAGATCAATAATGAGTTTTATTCTGAACGCTGTCTGGCGGTTTTGTCAGAAGCCGTCAGCACGCGTGTCTCAACCTATGGCCGGCAACAATTCTGGCAGATCGCGCTCTCTCGCGGGACCATGACGCGGTTATTGCGTCTGGATGCACGAAAAGAGCATGGGCGGTTCATGTCTTGGGATCATATCCCCTGGGTGCGGACACTGGCGCGTGAGTTGCGCGCCGCATCAAGCATGCGAGAATTGGTTGAAATATCAAACCAAGCGCTCGCTTTGGCGATGGACCGAGCGCTTGATGTGACCATTGTCGAGCCCGCACTCTACCATTTGGTGAATGAGCGCGGCGATCTCAGTGTCCCCGATCTCGCCGATAAAACATCCACCAATCGACGTACGTTAGAACGGGCCTTCCAAGCGCGATTGGGTGTGTCTCCAAAACTCGAAATTCGGAAAGTTCGGTTCGAAATGACACTGAATGAATTTTTGGCTCGGCCTGGAATCAAATGGCGGGATTTGGACTACGCCCCGTATGCGGATCAATCTCATTTTCTGAAAGACGCGCGGTTCTTCAATGTCAGACTCCATCAGCTAAAAACTGAGATCGAAATGGCCTCGATATATGCCAAGTGGTTTCCAGAAGGGGTTTATGACGAACGCGCGGCTGTCTCAGACCCGGACGACTTGCCAGAGTACCGGTCGAATTTTGAATGGCGCATGGACAATTTACGCACCCTCGCGGAGTCCTGTTAGCGCGCAATAGGACAAGTACGCCAAACGTCCGCCCCTGACCAAAACGGACACGCTGCGGATGGGTTTTGTGTGATCAACGCATCATCTGAAACCGGTCCGCCTGCGTATGACGTTTTAAAGTAGGACATTCGATGCGCACACTGTTTCTCATTTTATTTCTAGCCTGTTTGTCAGGAGGGTCCGCTTTGGCAGACGCAGAAAAAGAGCATTGCTCAATTATTATTGAGCATACCGAAGAAGACGACCAAAACCCATGGCAAACCGTCAATGATGGGGTGATGGGCGGCCTGTCCAGTGGAGGGTCAACGCTTGAAGCGGGCGCCCTATCATTCAAAGGCGTTACGAATACCAATGGAGGGGGGTTTAGCTCCGTGCGATTGAGTGTTCCGCGCGGTGCCTTGGCCGGCGCCGAATTTTTGAAAGTCCATATGAAGAAAGACGCGCGCCTCTACTCGCTTACGCTCAGGACCAACGTGCGCTCCTATGGTCGACGAATTGCGTTTCGTGGCCCTATCTTAGGCGCTCCTGAAGGCGCTTGGGGTGACGGCATACTCTCATTTGAAACGCTCAACGCCTCGATATGGGGCCGCGCCGTACCGGATGCGGTGTTCGATCCTGCGGAAGTGGTCGAAATCGGACTGATTATTTATGATGGGGAGGACGGCCCCTTCGATATGCAACTCAAACGAATTGAGGCGTGCGGCGCGGGCGCTCGCACCGACGTCTAAACGCAAATCACAGAATCGGTTTCGTCCGGGCAGGCGCCGATTGGGATTATTCAGACAATAGCTTCGCAGGATCGAGTTCGAGTCGGCGAATGCGTTCTTGAATACGCGGCCACTCTTCATTGAGAAACTTCGCGCGTTCGCTCTCAAGCAGACGGGCGCGTGAATTAGGTGAGACCTCGGCGCCAATACCGCGGCGCTTGATCGTCAGACCCTCTTTATCCAACTCCTGAAACACTTTGGCCGCCGTGAGGGGGCTGACATTGAACTCGTCCGCGACACCGCGCACGGACGGAAGCAATTCCCCTTCAGGATAGATCCCATCCAAGACACGGCGAACAATAATGTCCGTGATCTGCCGGTAGATTGGCAGGTCATCATTCCAGACTGGATTTGTTGCACTCATCGAGAAGTTTCCCATCGCTCAGTCAGTGGCTTTGAGCGGGTTCTGCCATGCCTTCTATGTAGGTCATATTTTTCTTGTTGACAAGATCACTACACGTGTGGTGTATAAGGTATGTAATACAGTGAGGCGATGAGATGAAACCGCTACCAAAGATGAAACGCAAAGGCGATGCTCCCGATAAAACCGTTGCAGTTGTCCCGCATCCTGCACGCCAAGAGCCGCACTCGAACACCGAGTCTGGCGCGATGGACACAGAGCGAAAGACACTCAGAAAAGGGCCCAATCGCTTGCTCGCTGGGTCTGTGGTCGCGCTGGTCCTCGCCGGCGGTGCATATGTCTATTTCAATAATGGGTTGCAGCCGAGTGCGAGCGTCTCCGAGGCACGAATGACCATCGGGGCCGTCGCTGTGCGTCCGTTTGAGGAAAGCATCCCGGTTAATGCCATGCTCATTCCTGAACGCACGATCTATCTAGACACAGTTGAGGGCGGCCGGGTTGTCAAACGTCACGAGGAAGACGGCACCTATGTCACCGCCGGGACGCCTCTGATCACGCTGCGCAACAAATCACTAGAACTCGATGTCATGAACCGTGAGGCGCAATACACGCAGCAACTGAGCAGTCTGGCACAAGCGCAAATTGCGTTCGATCAGAACATGCTCCGCTATGATCAAGACCTTATGAATGCCGAGCTTGAGATCAATCTCACCCGCGCAGATCTGGATCGGCGGCTGCCACGCGACGTGACCGGCGTGCCGCAGTCCGAAATTGACCGGTTAGAAGCAGAACTCTCATATCGTGAGCGCTCCTATGCGACCATTGCCGCCGCGAAAGAAAGGGACACCGCCAACGCAGCGCGTAACCTGGATCAGCTCAAGCAGTCAGTGGCGCGGATGGAAGCCAGTATTGATCTTGTTCGCGAGAGCCTGGACGGGCTCACTCTACGCGCGCCGATCGATGGCGAGGTTTCTGCCCTAACGACGGAAGTTGGCGAAGTGCTCGCCCCAGGCGCACGTGTGGCTCAGATCGATGAGACGGGGGCCTTCAAAGTCCGCGCCCAAATTAACGAGTTTTACTTGGGGCGTCTGACTATGGGCCAGACCGCTCAAACCACGATCAATGGCGAGCCTTACACGCTCTCGATCGATAAGATTTATCCCACTGTAGAAAATCGCGAGTTTGCGGCCGATCTACGTTTCGTCGATCGCACGCCAGATGGGTTGCGCCGAGGGCAGAGCTTACAGTTGCGCGTCGCGCTTGGCGAACAAGCGGAGTATCTGACGATCCCGACCGGGGCGTTCTACGAAGAAACCGGGGGGCAATATGTCTATGTCCTCGATCCATCGTCGAATTCTGCCGAAAAGCGTGACGTCGTACTCGGCCGCCGTGGCGCCGATCAGATCCAAGTCATCTCTGGCCTGAATGCCGGAGAGGACGTCATCACATCCTCTTACTCAACATTCGCCGAACGCAATCGCGTTCGCATCGAACAACCCTCTCGCTCATAAAGGAGACGCAGGTGATACAGCTCAACACGATCCGCAAAGTCTATGCGACCAAAGATATGGAAACCGTCGCTTTGCGAGACATCAATCTCACCATCGATACAGGCGAATTCGTCGCCGTCATGGGGCCGTCTGGATGCGGCAAGTCCACGTTGATGAATATTCTCGGCATGATCGATACGGTCAGCGAAGGGCAATACATCTTCGATGGCGAGGACATTACCGACTTCTCTGAGAAGAAACTGGTTCAGATGCGCAAAGCCAATCTCGGCTTTATCTTTCAGAGCTTTAATCTGATTGATGAGCTCACGGTGGAAGACAATGTTGCTCTACCCTTGCGCTATCTCAAAGTGCCAAAAGCGACCCGTGAAAGCCGCGTTCGTGAAGCGCTTGAGCTGGTCGGACTTAATCACCGCGCGCGCCATAAGCCCTCCCAACTCTCCGGCGGCCAACAACAGCGCGTGGCCGTTGCGCGCGCGGTGATTACTGACCCGAAACTGATCCTCGCAGATGAGCCAACAGGTAATCTCGACTCTCAAAATGGCGATGACGTCATGGAACTCCTACGCCTACTCAACGAGCAAGGCTCGACGATTCTGATGGTCACGCACTCTGAAAAGGATGCGTCAAAAGCGCATCGAATCATTCGCATGCTCGATGGCCAGATTCAGGACGATGGACTCACCCCAGAAAAGGAACAAGCCCATGCTTAAGCACTTTCTGCTCAGCGCGCTTTCGCACTATGCCAAAGCGCCGCTTACGACGCTCGTTAATGTTGTCGCGCTCGCCTTAGGGATCGCTTGTTTCTTTGGAGCATTGGGGGTTTCCTCCTATTGGGGGCAAAGCGATGGCAGTTTTGAAAACCGCGATCGCATCCGTCTAATCACGCAGCAATTCGTCTCCGAAGATGGCGATATGCGTGACAATCCCATGGTCGCTGAACCGGTTGCCAAATATGTGCGCGAGGATGTCCCTGAACTAGAGGCGGTCGCGCGGGTCACAGCGAGCGACCCTGCAACATTTCTGGTTGATGGCGCGCCGTTTCGGGTCGAGACGGCGCTTGCAAACACTGAATTGTTCGACATTTTTGATTTCACATTCGCGCATGGCAATGTTGCCAGCATTCAAGAAAGCCCTGGGTCTCTGGTTCTGATGAACAGCGTTTCAGAGCGCTTGTTCGGGTCGGAAAACCCGGTCGGTCAAAGCGTCCAATTCGGTGAGGACTTTATCCCGGTTTCCGCCGTCATCATGGACCCACCACAACCGTCACACTTTGGGACCTCGGACCAGTCCATCCGTAGTTTTGAGGTTCTGCAAGTGGTGCCCGCGGCGTCTGAAGACCCTGAGGAATGGTGGCTCGGTGTTTCGAACTTTACCTACGTCTTACTCCCTGAAGAGAATTCGGAGGCTGCAGAGCGCGCGCTGAACAGCGCCCTTGCGGACTTTTCAGAACGGCGCATTCCCGAAGAGCAGCGCGCGGCTTTGATCCGCCTTTGGTTCGGCACGATGACGCTGGAAGACTTGCAGGTAAAAGTGCTCGACGGTCAGATTTTCAAGGATAATCGGAGTGCACTTTCAGTCACCAATATCCTGTTTGGGATGGGCGTCCTCATTTTGATTGTCTCGATCATCAATTACTCAAATCTCGCAACCGCTCAGGCGGCGGGTTACGCCAAAGAAGTGGGGATGCGGAAAGTCGTCGGAGCGTCACAGGGGAGCATTGCTCTGCAATATTGGCTCGAGGCTTTTATTCTGACGCTGCTTGGATTCGTCCTAGCTGCCGTTTTGATTGTCTTCACCGCACCCGTCCTGAAAGCGCAGGCCGGTATCGATCTCATGGCTGGCCTCGAACGCAATCAATTTCTCGGGCTTTGGGCCATCGCTCTCGCGGTCGCTGTCAGCGTGCTTGCGAGCATTTATCCGGTTGCCTACCTCTCGCGGATTCGCCCCGTGGAGGCCCTGCGGTCTGGCAAAGTGCGCGGAGGTAATCGTCGTTTGACCGAGATCCTCGTGGGCATTCAGTTTGCGGCCGCAAGCGCTTTGCTGATCCTCGTTTTGGTCGTTGGTCAGCAGAACGCGCATATGCGCAATCTTGTCCTCTCACCGGATGAAGATCCCGTCGTGGTCCTTGAGGGGCTCGCAGTCGATGGCGACCACTCTGATGATTATCGAGCCATGCTGGATCAGTATCCATCGCTAAAATCGGTGTCCCATATCGGCTATATGCCATGGTCCGACTATCGTAATATGATGAACACGTCGCCGACACGAGATAGCGGTGGGATCGAAGCGACCAGTACGCGCTCAGACATCGGCTATGACTTCTTCGAGACCTATGGAGCGAAGCTGCTGGCCGGGCGTTTGTATGACCCTGAGCGGGATCGTTACTGGCAAGCCTATCCAGATGATTACACTGGCGACTTTCCAACAGTGATCGACGCCACCTATGCCGAAGCTCTGGGCTATGCGACGCCTGAGGAGGCTGTGGGTCAGCCGCTTTATATGACCCGCCAAGCGGTGCAGACATTTCAGTGGGATCCCACCTTCCGCATTATTGGCGTCGTGGAAACGGTCCCTCTGGTCTATGGCATTGGCAATATCCGCTCAAACTTCTATGCCTTGGCACGCTATGGCGGCGAAATGAACCTGATGATCCGCATCGATCGAAACCGGGTTCAAGAAGGCATTGAAGCCATCGAGACCATGGTGAAATCGCGAGATCCAAATGCAGTGGTGAATTTGCGTTTCACCGACGATGAGTTCGAGCGGAACTTCCAAACCTATCAAGGCATCAATGTTGGCTTCATGGGACTCTCTTTGATCGCCTTTGCCATCTCGACCATAGGTCTTTTCGCCATGGCGGTGTTCACAACGCTGCAGCGGCGCCATGAAATTGGCGTTCGCAAAACCCTCGGGGCGTCGACCGGCGATGTGACTTTGCAACTCGTCAAAGAGTTCACTTGGCCTGTTCTGATTGCCAATCTCATCGCTTGGCCGATCGCGTACTACGCGGCCACGCTCTACCTCCACAATTTCATGCAACGCATGAGCTTAACCCCACTGCCTTGGATTATCGGCTTGTTGGTCACATTGCTCATCGCCTGGGTTGCTGTCGGCGGCCAAGCGTTCAAAGCCGCCCGTGTGAAGCCAGCTGAGGTGCTCAAAAGTGAATAAGCTCTCCATCACCCTCGCGTCGGCCATAGTCCTGACATCGGCCTGCGCGACCCAATCTGCGACTCTTGACGATACTGATCTTGCCGACGCTCCAGAGGCTTGGGTCATGGCCGAAACCCAAACCGGAGCCGTACGATCGGGTTGGTTAGAGGCGATCGAGGACCAAAAATTAGACGCTTTGGTCAATGAGGCGCTCGTCGCAAATCCGGAGATCAGCGCAGCTCAAGCCCGGTTAAGCCGCGCGCGAGCGATCCTTTCCCAAAGTGGCGCGGCCCAACGTCCAAGCCTGTCCGCCGACAGCCGCGCTTCGGTTTCAGAGGGCTTTGACGGGCGCACAGACACAAAGGCTTACGCGGTTGCATTAAACGCCAGCTGGGAAGCAGATTTGTGGGGACGCCTGGTATCTGCGAGCCGCGCGGACGCAAGATCCGCAGACGCTGCAGAAGCAGACCTCAACGCCATTCAGCAGCTGATTGCCGCCAGCACGGCCCAGGCTTACTTTTTGTTGATTGAGGCTAATCAATTGGCCGGGGTCGAACGCTCTAATCTGGCCAGCTTGGAAGAAACGCTTGGATTCGTGTCGATCCAATTTGAACGGGGTTTGCGATCAAGCGAAGACATCGCTTTGATCAGGGCGGATGTCGAGACCTCCCGCGCCAGCCTTGATCTTGCCTTTCAAGCGCAACGCGATGCGACACGCGTGATTGAGGTGCTCCTCGGCCGATACCCGACATCGAGTCTGGATGTCGGGGACATGGCCCCGGCCACACCCGTCGCGTCCGTAATTGGTCAACCTGCAGATTTGCTCGACCGTCGTCCGGATCTTCGGTCCGCGAAGCTGACCTTGCTCGGGGCGCACGCCCGAACAAAAAGCGCGCGCGCGGATTTGCTGCCGCGTCTATCGGTTCAAGCGAGCTTTGATGGCAGCAATTCCGCCCTAGAGGACTTGTTCGATCCATCTGCACTCGCCGCGTCATTATTGATGAACGGTACGCAAGCTCTGTTCGATGGCGGCGCGCGGCGCGCCAGGATCGAAGCCGCTGACGCAGATGTCGAAATTGCACTGGCAAATTATCAATTGCTCGTGCTCGACGCTTATAATGAGGTGGAAACTGAACTGGACCGCGGCCGCGTGCTCGAGCGCCGCGAAGTGTTTCTGTCGAATGCCTTGTCCGAAGCTGAGGACGCACTGCAGTTTTCGAGATTTCGGTATGAGCTCGGCGAAAGTGATTTGCTCAATGTGCTTTCAATCCAACAGCGCGTCGCTTCCTTGCAGGCACAACTTGCACAAACGCAAAGGGCGAGACTGGATCAATATGTGGCCCTAGCTTTGGCCTTGGGGCAGGATATTTGATAGCGGGGCTGTTTGCGCCGTGTTGGGTCTTTGCCCACCGTCTGACGTCCGGCTTCAAGCGAAAGCTGGCTCGCCGCATCCAGAGCAAGACCATCCGTTCAGAGCCCGCCCAAAAATCGAGCGCTGGTTCAGAAACTGCATCGAAATCCAATGCGCAGCGCGATCTGTCTGCTGAAATCTGCTTAAAGCCGAGCCAACGATAAGAATGGTGCGGGCTTCGGTCAGCGAAAAGAATGAACAGTTTTGACTATCTGGTGGTCGGGGCCTATCTCGCGGCGCTGATTATCTTTGGATATCTCCTCAGACAACAAAACACCGAGCAAGACTATTATCTTGGCGGACGAGAACTCGGCTGGATGCCCCTCACCTTATCCGTCATGGCCACGCAGCTCAGCGCAATCAGCTTTGTGTCAGCGCCCGCCTTTGTCGGTTTGCGGGAAGGCGGCGGTCTACAATGGCTGACCTTTGAATTGGCGGTCCCACTGGCAATGGGCATTGTCATGTTCTTGGTCGCGCCACCGCTGTATCGCGCGGGAATAGTCAGCATTTATGACTTTCTCGACAACCGGTTCGGGCGCTCAACTCGGCTCTTAATCAGTTTCTCCTTTCAGGTGGTGCGGTCCTTCTCAACGGGAATTATGGTCTATGCGATCGCCCTCATTCTTGAAGCGGTCTTGGGCATCCCGCTTTGGCAATCCGTAATTGCGGTTGGGTTGATCACGCTGATCTATGCCACGTCAGGCGGCATGAAAGCGGTGGTTTATGGCGACGCCGTCCAAATGGTTCTGATCCTTGGCGGCATTCTTTTGGTGACCGGATACGCGATTGCTGACCTTGGCGGCATGACCGAGGCAGTGGCGGAAATTGATCGCGACCGATTACAGGCGATTGATGCGAGCGCCCTTGGGTTTAACGGCGATGAGTTCGGATTGTTTCCGATGCTGTTTGGCGGTTTGGTGCTGTACGTATCTTACTATGCATGCGACCAAAGCCAGGCCCAGCGCATTCTCTCGGCCCGTAATGAAGGCGACATGCGCCGGCTCTTGTTCGCCAATGGCTTAATGCGCTTTCCGATTGTGGTGCTCTATTGCTTTGCGGGATTGGTAATCGCTGCCTCATTCGGAAATGATCCAGAGCTGCTCGCTAAAGTGCCGTCCGATCGACCGGATTATATGATGCCGATCTATATTCTCGAACGTCTCCCAAATGGCGTCATCGGATTGCTCATTGTTGCCATGCTGTCAGCGGCGATGTCATCTCTCAGCTCGGCCGTCAATTCACTCGCCGCCGCGACGGAGAAAGACTTGTCGATGCTAGGGCTCATCCCGCATCGGCCAGACAAAGAAATCCAGATGGCACGGCTCCTGTCTGTGTTCTGGGGCCTGGTCATCCTGTTCCTATCCTTCTTTGCAGGCTCAATCGCACCGACCGTGATCGAGGCGATTAACAAAGTGGGATCGGCTTTGTATGGACCGATCTTGGGTGTGTTTCTGATGGCGATCCTACAAAAGAAACGCTCAGCCTTGGCGGCCAATTTAGGACTGCTCGCAGGTCTCGCGCTTAACCTATATTTTTGGCTATTCGTGCCCGACCTGTTTTGGATGTGGTGGAACGTCATTGGCTTGGCGGTGACCGTCATTATCGGGACACTTGTATCGCTAATCACAAAGCCAGACTCTGATACAGAATGGCGGCTCTTGCCACAGACCCCATTCGCAACAGTGCGCGCGTATAGTTCAGGACTGTTGGTCGCGTTTGTGTTTATCTTATGGGTGAGCTGGATGGCGCCGAGCGTGCTAGGCTAGGGGGCTGAGGGCATCAGAGTAAGACATGGCGGGCAATGACTGAAACCATAGGGACCCTCCTGACCGACTGGATTGAGATCCAAATCCAGGCGCATTCAGACATCCCGATCCTGTTTGTTTCGGGCGCGCAGGGGATCGGAAAGTCGACAGCCTTAGCTGAGATCGAGCGCCACTTTGATGGTCGCTTGGTGATTTTAAGCCTTGATGATTTCTACCTGACCAAAGCAGAGCGCCGCGCGCTTGCAGATCGTGTCCACCCCCTGTTCGAGGTGCGAGGACCGCCGGGCACGCATGATATCGCTTTCCTGCGAGAAACGATTGGCACGCTGAGACACGCGACTTCTGAAACTAAGGTCGAGATCCCAAAATTCGACAAACGCATCGATGATCGCATCCCGAAAGATCACTGGACATGCTTTACAGGCAAGCCAATTGCGATCTTGGTCGAGGGGTGGTGCATCGGTGCGTTGCCAGCGCCGCAAGACGAGCCTCTCTCACCCCTCAATACAGTCGAGCAATCCGACCCTTCCGGTATGTGGATACGACACCAAGACACTGAATTGGCGGGGCCTTATGCGGCCCTATGGGACATAGCAGATGCGTTCTTTCATCTCAGTGCACCGAGCTTTGACCAAGTCTTTGAGTGGCGCGTCCAGCAAGAGGCAACAACGCAAGGCGTTGCGATTGACGCATTGCCCCAGAGCAAAGTGGATTGGGTGCAGACCTTCATTCTGCACTATGAACGGATCACCAAACGCATGCTGAGCAGCGGGCGCCGCTCTGGCTATGTGCTCCAGGTCGATGCGAACGGTGCCTCCGGAGCAAAGCTCGCGCTCGAGGGTTCGGGCGATGCTGTCGCTGCAGCTTGGGCGCCTGCGGGCGACGCTGTGGCGATTGCCCGGAGCGAT
>JBCBQS010000071.1:0-12302 GCA_039820085.1 Pseudomonadota bacterium | reverse complement strand
CTCCCACCCGAACAAGTCTGTTTTGTCGGGGTTAAGCTCCATTCTTGGCGGCGCGTAGGGCTCGCGCGTGAGCTGCAAGCGGGCCTGTTCAAGATGGTTGGAGTATAGATGTGCATCGCCGAACGTATGCACAAACTCGCCAGGCTTGAGGCCGGTTGCGCGCGCCATCATCAAGGTCAACAAGGCATATGAGGCAATGTTGAATGGCACGCCAAGGAACACATCGGCGGACCGCTGATAGAGTTGGCAGTTCAAACGATCGCCCATAACGTTGAACTGAAACAAGCAATGACATGGCGGCAGAGCCATAGAAGGGACGTCGGCTGGGTTCCAAGCAGATACGACCATCCGTCGAGAGTTTGGACTGGTACGAATTTCGTCGAGCACCCACTGGATCTGATCGATCACACGGCCATCTGGGGCTGCCCAACTGCGCCATTGCTTGCCATAGACTGGGCCAAGGTCACCATTCTCGTCGGCCCACTCATCCCAAATCGACACCTTCCGGTCTTGCAGCCAGCGTACATTTGTATCGCCTCGCAAGAACCAAAGAAGCTCAACAATGATGGATCTCAAGTGCAGCTTTTTGGTTGTGACCATTGGAAACGAGTCTGCCAAATCGAAGCGAAGTTGTCGGCCAAACACGCCAAGTGTGCCAGTGCCGGTCCGGTCACCGCGTTCGGTCCCATTGTCGAGAATATCTTTTAAAAGGTCGTGATACTGTCTCATGATTTTGAAAAAACACGACTCGCGCGGCAATGCCAGTGAGAACCCGCAGACGTGGTTAATCTGGCATAAATTTGCCCGTTCCAATCGTAAACGCAAATCTAACGCCGTCTAAAACACGCCCGTGTAGTTTCGGTCAGATTAGGGCTTAGGGCGTTACTGCGTTTATTAAGATGAGTACATTTGAGCGATTAAAAGATAAGCGTGGGCAAGTATCGATTCTGTTTGGATTGATCTTGATCCCAATGGTTGCAGTCGCGGGATTCGCTGTTGATTTCCAACAGACCGTGAAACGTAAAAACAAAGTCCAACTGGTTATGGACTCAGCCGTTTTGGCGGCTGCGCGAGTCAAACAAACTGGTGCGACGGACGATGAGGTGAAACTCTCAGTACAGCAATTTATCGACCCTCAAATTGCAAATTTGACCGGTTTGCTCTGTGATCCCGCATTGGTACTGGTGACCGCGAACAGCGAAGAGATCGAAGCCAGTGTGGCATGCGAGCAAGACACCGCACTGATGAAAATCGTAGGCCAGAAGAGTATGCCTTTCACAGTGGTGTCTGGCTCAGAGTATGGGATCGACAAGATCGATGTCGCCTTCATGTTCGACGTTTCAGGATCGATGAACAGCTCCAGCCGCTTGATCAATTTGAAAGCCGCCGCGCAAGAAGCTGTGGATGTGCTTTTACCACCGAATGCATCCGGCGAACTGATCGAAAATACGCGTCTCGCCATGGTATCTTACAACAGCATGGTCGATGCAGGTGATTTCTTTGAAGATGTGACAGGTGTCTCGCCAACGCGAACCTATACCCACGTCATCGAACCAGAATACACCGAAGACGACCTGACATCTGGTGACGTCTATGACGACTTTTTGATCGGTCTTTATGACACCGATACAGATCAGCTCATCGCCGAACTTGGCGATGGGGCCGTCATTGAAGTTCAGACGTGGCAAGATGATGATCTCACGATCGGTGTGACGCTTGGACCGACCCATGACCTTTATGGTGAGGTTCAGAGTATGCGTCTCTCTTTGTCAGGGACCGAGAGCTATGACAAAACCGAAAACGCTGAACCCTATGCTCTATATGGTGATACCGGAAGTATCGCCTCAATGGAGGGCGAAGCTTGGGAAATGGGCGACTTTAGCCTCCGTCTTAGAGCCTATTCCGGCAGCAGTGGGGGCGGTTCGAAAGAGTTTGATGAAACCTTTGATTTCACCCTCGTTTTGCCAGAAGATCTCACGTCAACGACCAAGACATATACGCTGACCTCGACATGCGTGTGGGAGCGTGATGGTGATGACAAGTTCACTGATGCCGCGCCAGACACAGACAGATATCTCTCGTATCAGCAAGCCTGGTTTGTCGAAAAAGACTGGCAGGACGATGGCGGTGACTGGTTTGTCGGCCACCCGAGCCGGCCTTATGATGGCAAGTATGACGGCAATGAATGCCGCGACCATGAGCCGGTTGAGCTGACCAATAACCGCACGACATTGGGCAACTATATCACGTCACTAACCGCTGGCGGCTTTACGGCCGGGCATCTCGGCGTCGCATGGACATGGTATCTGGTGGCAGAAGATTGGAATAGTGTGTTCAAAGGAAGTTCGGCGCCTCTGGCATATACCGAACCCGACTCGGCCAAAGCTGTTATCTTAATGACAGATGGCGCGTTCAACGCCGAAATCTTTCCTGATCAAGGCACGTCAGATGAACAAGCGCGAGCGCTTTGCGACAATATGAAAGCAAAGGACGTCAAAGTATATTCCGTTGCGTTAAATGCGCCGCCTGCGGGCAAGGAAGTCCTCGAATACTGCGCCTCGGGCTCCGATTTCTATTTTGAGCCGGAGACCGCTTCAGAGCTGACGGAAGCTTATAGACAGATCGCCACGTCCATTTCGGATCTGCGCATTTCGAAGTAAGGTGACGATCACCCGTCTCAATTCGAAGTATCCTCAAACCTCCTGGGTCATCCTAGGAGGTTTGTTCGTGTGACCTCATTCGCGCTCGTGTATTTGCGATCAGGTGAGCTCAGCTTTACCCTCGACATGCGCTGAATTATCGTTCAGCGTCACTGTGAACGCTCCAAAATGCGGCTTGGAGTGTTGCGTTTTGATCATATTCTCCAACAATATGTAGAAATAACTTGCGTTGCGCGCAGCGAGAACGCTAGTTCGAGAAATAATTTGCCCACTATTAGATATTTCGGGGGAGAAATTGTCGGAACCGCTAGACACTATTGATGCTAAGATCCTTGATCTCATTCAAAAGGATGCATCGCTTTCGGTCGCAGATATCGCCGAACGTGTTGGGCTATCCTCTTCGCCGTGCTGGCGGCGCATTAAGCGGATGGAGGAAGCCGGCATTATTCAAGGTCGCGTCACCCTATTGGACCGACAAACTCTCGGACTCGGGTTCGAAGTCATTGCCAATGTCAAACTCGCATTGCCGAGCAAAGACAATCTAGAGGCCTTCGAAGCCTTGGTGCGCAAATGGCCGGAAGTCATGGAATGCATGACCGTCACCGGCGCCGTCGACTATATCATCCGCGTGACCACCACCGACATGTATGCCTATGACAAATTCCTGCGCGACAAACTGCTTGGGTCCGCACTGGTCTCCGATGTTCAATCTCGAATTATCATCAATGTCTCGAAACGCACCACGGCGGTGCCGCTCGGGCTTGTGAGCGACTATGTCCCTGCCGAATGAGGCTCAACATAAGTGACGTGCCCATCCGACTGGGCGTAGACGTCAATCTCTCCGCCGGGCCACGTTTCTAGACGTGCATGCATATTCGGACTGGTCGTATCGCCGCCAAACAAAGCTTCTGATTCATAGCTCAGCCAAGCCAGCGGTGCTGTCTCGGATGCGCCGGCGCCCTTCTGACGAATGGTCCCGACAATCTCAGCGATCACCTCTCGTGGCGGATAGATCAGAAACGCGGAGTGATAAATCACAGTGAGGCCGTCCGCAGGGCGAGTGTTTAGCCGCTGAGCAATCCAGCGTGCGGCATCAGCTTGCTGAACGCGTGTTCCATTGGCTTGCGCCAATCTGATCGCCGCATCCAACCGCTCTAACCGATCGGGTTGATCAGCCCAAGTATAGCATTTGAGGCGCAATGCTTGGTCGGGTTCAGACAAATCAAATGGTTTCAGATCGCAAGCCTGGCGACTTCCGATACGCACGCGAGCGTCCAGATGAGCCGGCACCGGAGCACGCCAATCGGTCGTGACCTGGACGTCGCTCGTGCCCGCACGCGACCATGTATCTGTGCTGTAATTGAATTGGTCCCAATTCTGATTGAGCCCAGCACTCGCACCAAGTTCCAAAAGGTGCATGGGCATATCGAAACGACCAGCGAGCTTAAGAAAGCCTGGCAAGAAAATGATTGAGCGACGCGTTTCATTGGTTTGAGGAGGGCTCTCTAGAAACGTACGAGCATCTGACTTGGTCGCGGCCAACCACGCTTCAGCCACAGGCCAAACTGTGTCCATGGACCAGTCATTCCGGCCCTTGGGATAAACCGCACTCAAGTCCGGCGCTGCCCCGGATAAGACTGAATAGTGTAGATATCCCGCCAGCCGCAGCCCAAGTGCGTCTTTGCGCGGATTCGTCGGCCAGTCGCCGCAAATATCAGCGACCGTTCCGCCAGCGTCAAAGTCGCGAGCAAACTGATCATGTAGCGCCGCTGTAAACGGTGAACCAAGGGCGGCGCACCACTTTGCCTGTTCGACAAAGTGGTCGACTATTTTGCTGTCACCCAACAATGCGCTTAGGCCCGCTCCACACACATAGCGATGCCTTCTCCGCCACCGATACAAAGCGATGCAACACCCTTTTTGACATCGCGATCTTCCATTGCCGAAAGCAACGTAATCAAAATCCGGGCGCCAGACGCCCCAATCGGATGACCCATCGCGCATGCGCCGCCATTGACGTTGACAATGTCATGACTGATGCCGAGCTCTTTCATAGCGATCATGGGAACCACAGCAAAGGCTTCATTGATCTCCCAGAGGCCCACTTCGTCTTTAGACCAGCCAGCTTTTGCAAGTGCTTTTTCCATCGCTGGAACAGGCGCTGTGGTGAAGTTCTCAGGCTCATGCGCGTGACTGGATGAAGAGACGATTTTTGCAATCGGGGTCAAACCACGCGAGCTGGCTTCAGATTCTTTCATCAGAACCAAAGCCGCAGCGCCATCTGAAATCGCCGAGGCATTCGCAGCCGTGACCGTGCCATCCTTATTGAAGGCCGGTCTGAGGGTTGGGATCTTGTCAGGCCGAGCGGTGCGCGGCAGCTCGTCGACATCGACAGTGGTCTCGCCTTTGCGCGTTTTGATCGTAACAGGAGCGATCTCGCGCTTGAACTTGCCGCTTTCAGTTGCTTCTTGCGCGCGCTTGAGAGTCTCAAGCGCATAGGCATCCTGCTGTTCGCGCGTGAACTGGTACTTCTCTGCAATCATATCTGCGAAGGCGCCCATTGGTCCGCCTGCATAAGCATCTGTGAGACCATCAAGCGCCATGTGGTCCTTGGCACCCATATCGCCATACTTGTGTCCTTTGCGGACATTCAAGATATGCGGCGCGTTGGTCATGCTCTCCATGCCGCCGACAATCACGATGTTCGCATCACCCGATGCAATCGACTGACGCCCCATCACCGCGGCTTGCAAGCCAGAGCCGCACATTTTGTTGATCGTGGTCGCTTCCAGCCCTTTGTCCATGCCCGCCTTGAAGCCTGCCTGACGCGCTGGAGCTTGGCCTTGGCCGGCCGGCAAGCAATTGCCCATGATGATTTCATCCGCCTCGTCGGCGCCCAGCCCTGCCTCTTCGACCGCAGCCTTCACGGCAATCGCGCCAAGTTGATTGGCCGACATCGCTTCCAAATCACCCAATAATCCCCCCATGGGGGTGCGCGCCATTCCTACAATTACCACTGGATCTGTCGCCGACATGACAAGCCCTCCTAAAAGCTATTCATCTATTGTGCAGTTGCGAACAAATGCGCTTTAACACGGGTCGCCGTCAAGTCATGCCTTAGTCGAAGCCAAAGACGCGTTTAGCGAACGCGTTGCGGTGCCACCGTATCGAGCGTGACAGCGCGGTCCATAATGTCGAGGAGTTCGTCATTGATATCGTCAGTCTTGTAGACTTTAACGTGCCGCAACGACTTTCCCGTACCTTCAATCCGGTCAAGATAATCATCCGCGAGCCGCGCGCCTTGCCAGAGCTGAAGATTGCACCGGTCGGCGTGGGCGATCACAGAAAAAACTCGTTCATTGCCAGTCCAGCAAGGAAAGCCCCAAGCAAGTTTTACTTTGAGCAGCGGCCAGTGCGTTTTAATTTCGTTTTCCAATCCACTTGCAAGCTTGCGCTGGTAAGGATTTAGGCGTGCGAAATAGTCTCGGACTGTTCTCGGTTTTGGCATGTTTCCCCCATCCCATTTTTTGTTTTTTCACCGCATAGCGTATCCCGTGCCATAAGAGATAGACCGAAATATGTCGTTTGCGAAACAAATGAAAAAGGGCGAGCAAATGCCCGCCCTTTTGATCTAAAATGCCTGGGAATTTACCAGATGCGAATGCGCTCTTCTGGCGGCAAATAGAGCGCGTGCTCTGGACCAACATCAAAGGCTTCATACCATTCGTCAAAATTCCGAACGATGCCATTCACACGATAGACTGGCGGACTGTGCGGACCTCGAATGAGTTGCTGACGCAGCGCCTCTTCGCGATATTTGTTCCGCCAAGCCTGCGCCCAAGCCATGAAGAACCGCTGATCACCAGTTAGACCATCGAGGATTGGAGCCTCTTCATCTGCGCTGATTTCTCCATCGCCATTGGTATCGAGGCTCATCTGATAGGCTTTGTAAGACATGGACAGTCCGCCGAGGTCCCCCGTGTTCTCACCGAGCCCAAGTCGACCGTTGACGCAGGTCTCACCCTCATCAAGCGGACAGAAGGCATTATACTGTCCGACCAGGGCATCTGTTAGACTGACAAAAGCTGCCTTGTCTTCAGGTGTCCACCAGTCGCGAAGAACGCCGTCACCATCTGACTTCGAGCCTTGGTCATCGAACCCATGACCAATTTCGTGACCGATCACACCGCCAATCGCGCCATAATTGATCGCGGGATCAGCGTCGATATTGAAGAAAGGTGGCTGTAGGATTGCGGCCGGGAAAACAATCTCGTTCCGCGTAGGTGAGTAATACGCGTTCACCGTTTGCGGCAGCATGAACCATTCGGTTTTGTCGATGGGCTGTCCGAGCTTCGCGATATTGTCGGCAAAGCCCCAACGACGAGATTCCATAGCATTCTCAAGCGCGCTGTTTCCAACACTCAGAGTATCGTATGTTTCAAACTTCTCGGTGTAACCAATTTTCGGCGTGAACTTAGACAGCTTCTCACGCGCTTGAACCTTGGTCTCATCGCCCATCCATTCAATCGCATCGAGATTGTCCGACATAGCCAGACGAAGATTTGCAACGAGCTCATCCATTGCGGCTTTGTTTTCGGCTGGGAAATAGCGCTCGGCATAGACTTTACCAACCGCTTCACCAAGTGCGCCCTCAACCGCAGACACGCCGCGCTTCCAACGTGGACGCTGTTCTTCTTGACCGCGAAGCTTACGAGAGAAGAAGTCAAAGCTCGCCTCATCGATCCGGCTCGGCAGGACGCTGGCATTTGAGGCAATGAAACGCGCCGTCAGATAGGTCTTCCAATCTTCAATACTGGCTGTGCTCATCACTTCGGCCACACCTGCGACGCCGCCGCCAGAGATTTTCTCAAGCTGGTCTTCGGTCAATCCAAGCGCTCCAATTTCTTCATCTGTCGGCATGACTTGGCTGACAACAAAGAAGTCTTGATCGGCGACGCCAATTTCGGTCAGCATCGCATCAATCGGGAAATCTCCGGCCAGAGCGACCAACTCGTCTTTGCTCAGTTTATTGTATGTGAGATCGCGGTTGCGGTTCATGGTGCGATCCCAATGCGCTTTTGCGATTTCTGTCTCGAGCGCCAGAATGCGTGCTGCGCCATCCGCCGGGTCGTCGTAGCCTGCCTCTTCTAAAACGATGGTCAAAAACGCAACATAACCCGCGCGTGTTTCTTGGTTTTTCTCATCGTCCTTGAGATAGTAAGATCGGTCGCCGAGACCGAGTCCGGATTGAGAAATATAGAAAATATTCTCATCGGTTTGTTTGGCATCGATACTGACGCCACCTCCAATAGGGCTAGTAAATCCGACGGCAGCGAACGCGCGCGCAAGATCTTCACGCGTTTCGATGGCAGCGATTTTTTCAAGGTAAGGCTGAACTGGGGCCATGCCCGCTGCTTCAATCGCATCTGTATCAACGAACGCATTGTAGAACGCCGCAACTTTACCTTCGAGCGTTGCCGAATCTGGCTTTGCGGCCGCTAAATCGTCGATGATGAATTTGACCCGTTGCTCGGACTTTTCCGCGAGCAGTGTAAACGATCCATAGCGTGTGCGGTCAGACGGCATGTCAAATTCGTCGTACCAAGTGCCATTCACGTACCTAAAAAAATTGTCGCCGGGGTGCGTATCTGACTGCAAGGAATAGAGATCTAAGCCGAACTCGCCCCAATCATCGCGCGAGGTTGTTTCGACGACGCGCTCACCCGTATCCAGATCGGCTGAGTCGAGCGTTGCGACGGTTTGAGACGCCTCTTGCGCCCCGCATGCTGAAAGGACAAGTGCCGCCGCACTCGCAAGCAATAGCTGTTTCATTCGTTTCTCCCTGAACGTCACTTCTAGCTAGATTTTAATGTGTGTTACTCGGCCGGCATCGGACGAGGAGATTCAACACTTGAGCCGATCAATTCTTCGCTATCGATCGTCACTTCGCCTGTGTAACCTTCACCGATCTTACGATACGGACGACCCGCCCAAGTCCAGCGGAAGACCCGGCCAATCTCGACACCCACCGCATACATGGTCGGGACCAAGAGCAGAGAAACAAAGATTGCGAACGCTACGGCGTAGCCAAGCGAGATCACCATGGGCTTGAGGAATTGCGCTTGAATAGAGCGCTCAGCGATCAATGGCAAAATACCCACAAATGTCGTCACCGATGTTAGCAAGATCGGACGGAAACGCGATACGCCCGCATCGACGAGCGCCTGCACTGCCCCGATTCCTTCTTGCCGCTTTCGATTGACGAAATCGACAAGCACCAAGTTATCGTTGATCACAACGCCCGCTGCCGCAGCGATTCCAAATACCGAAAACAGCGCCATGGATGTGCCGGTGATCCAGTGACCAAGCACCGCACCTGCAAACGCAAATGGGATCGCGGTCATCAATAGGATTGGCTGCGCATAAGAACGGAAGGCAATTGCGAGTGTAATGTACATACAGATGATGGCACCCGATGCGAGCAAGACAAGTTCTGAGAAGAAGCGTTGCTCCTCCTCAAAACCACCTGCCGCCGCGCGCTCAATATCCGGGAATTGCTTTTCGAAATCAGGCCAGAAATTCACGTTCATATCCGCGATGATCTGTCCGCGGCCACCGTCTCCCAGCACGTCGGCAAACACCGACACTGAGCGTGTCCGATTGCGGCGCAAGATCCGGTTGATCCCTGGAGCATAAGTGAAGTTTGCCACTTGCGTCAGCGGCAACTCACGCCCGTCAGCGGTTCGAATGCGCAAATTGTCGATACTATCGAGGTCGGTCCGTGCTGATTTCGGCAAGCGAACCATAACCCGGACATCTTCACCGTCACGCGGCAAGCGCTGAACTTCTTCACCGAAATAAGCTTGGCGGATCTGACGCGAAACGTCTGAAAGCGTAATCCCGAGCGCTTCGGCCCCTGGTTTCAATTCAATTCGCAATTCGTCTGCCGCTGCCGTGAGATTGTCGCCAATGTCGTAAGCCGCTGCGTAGGTCGCAAGCTGCTCTTGAACGACGGCGGATGCCTCTCTCAGGCGATCAAGATCGGGGTGGTTCAACGCGAAGCGAACGCCCGTATCATTCTCATTGTCCGTGAAATCGAAGGTGATTTCTTCGGCATCTTGGATGGGTCCGACAAGCTCGCGGATCTTTTCTGAAATCTCACGCGTTGAAAGCAATTCTGGACGGTTCTCAGGCGGCACAAGACCGACCCATGCTTGAACCTGGCTGTTTGAGGCAACGACAGAGGCATTATCGATGACCCCGCCCTCATAGCCGCCATCCGTGCGCACAATCTGGCTGCCCCAGATCGAATTCAGATCTGTTTCGGCACCGGTGATGCCAGCCTGCAATTGGTCACGGACTTCAAGCGTACGAGAAAACGGCGTGCCTTCCGGCATATCGATCGTGACTTGCACCAAGTCACTTTCAATCTCTGGCATAAACTTAAATGGCACCACGCGTTCGCCGACCAGCATAATTGCAAAGGAAAAGACAATCATAAAGGCGACAATGGTCGCGTATCGCATTCTAAGAGCGAATTCGAGGATCGGCTTATAAATGTTCTGGGCGAACCAAATGAGGCTATCCGCAATGCGTTGCTGGAACCGCGCCAAAGCGCTTTGCTTGGTGCGATCTTCGCGCTTCATGTGCGACAAGTGCGCCGGCAGGATGAACATACATTCGATGATTGAGAAAACGAGGGACGCGATCACGACGAACGTAATTTGCTGCGTGAAGGCCCGCGTTGGCCCGGTTAAAAGCGCCCATGGCGCAAACGCAATAATCGTTGTGATAACACCGAACACAACCGGCTTAAGCACAAGCTGAGTTCCAACGATTGCCGCGTCTAGACCTTCTCGCCTTCCGCTCTCGACTTCTCGGTGAATATTCTCACCGACCACGATCGCATCGTCCACGATGACCCCGATCACAAGCAACACCGCAAAGGTCGACAATACGTTCCAGGACACGCCAAACAGCGGCATCAACATGATCCCACCCGCGAATGCTGTAATGATCCCGATCGTTACCCAGAACGCCACAATCGGGCGCAGGAATAAGATCAGGACAAGCATCACCAGAACCGCACCCAAAAGCGCTGATTCAGAGATCAACTGCATCCGCGCCTGGAAGGGCTGAGAATTGTCCCAAAGGATATCGATTTGCATGCCATCCGGGAGGATGCCTGTCGCCGGATTATTGGCGCGCTCGACATAGTCGCGGAAGCTATTGGCATAATTGACGATGTCCATTTTGTCCGGCTGGACCACCATGACAAAGGCTGTTGGTTGCCCGTTATGGGTCGCGTCGAGATCCGCGTCGATGAAGCCATCAACCACATTCGCGACATCTCCGATCCGGATCGTGCCTTGTTCGTTTGATTGTCGAACAATGATATTTTCAAATTGTTCTTGCGTGTCGGCCAAGGCCCGCGCCGTCATGGACACATCGCCGACATTGGATCGAATCTGCCCACCAGACGAGTTCAGAGATGAAGCGCGCACGGCTTGTGCAACTTCAGAGAAACTTAAATTGTATCGGCGGAGCGCATCTTCAGAAATCTCGATCGAAACTTCTTCGTCGAGCGTCCCATTCAGTACGGCCAGTTCACCGCCGGTGATTTCAGCAATGTCATCGCGCACATCATCGGCGACCCGTTTCAGCGTCAACGCATCAACATTGCCGTAAACGGCCATCCCGAAATACCAGTCACGTTGTTCCCAACGGGTCACTTGCGGTCGAAATGCGGCTTGCGGAAGGTTGTTGATTTGGTCGACCCGCAGTTTGATCTCGTCGATAAACACCTGCATGTCGATATCATCGCGGCCGCGAATGTTGACGACGCCGAAGCTTTCGCGCGCGATGGAGGTAATGCGATCAAGGCCATCAATATCTGCGACCGCCTCTTCAATCCGGGTGATGATTTGTTCTTCAACGTCTTGCGGCGACGCGCCTTGCCAGGTCATCGACACAGATGCACCCGCAACTGGGACAACCGGGAACATTTCTCGTTCCATTTGGTTGAACCCAAGGACGCCGCCAATAAAGGCGACGACCATTAACAGATTAGCGGCGACAGCGTTTCGCGCGAACCAGGATACCATTCCAGACATTATCAGCCTCCGTCGCCATTGGTTGCGATGATATCGGTTGTGGTCTGAGCCATACCAGTCGCACCGCGATCATCAGTTTTTTGCGCTTCATCATTATGGTTTTTGATCGTGTTATCTTCCAAGCGTTCGAGGATGGTGATGCTCATCCCATCGTTCGATCCACGGATCGGGCTTGTGATCGCAAGATCTCCAACATTGACGTCATCGCTTCGGAACCAGGCACCTTCAGGAGAGCTGAAAACCAAGTCCACATCGTAGATACGCAAGGCACCTTCTGATGGATCGCCGATGAAGATGTTGTTTCCGCCTCGGATCGCGGCGCGTGGCGCGACCAAGAGGTCTTCGATTTTCGTCCCAACGATCTCAGCGCTGACAAACAAGCCGGGGGCCATCGGGGCGCCATTATCAGATCCAGCGCCATAAGGATCGTCTAGCTCAGCAATGATATTGATCAGTCGTGTTTGTGCATTGACCGCCGCCGAAGTGCGCGAAATGCGACCAATCCATGTCCGCGGTTCGCCAGCGACAG
>JBCBQS010000070.1:0-12484 GCA_039820085.1 Pseudomonadota bacterium | reverse complement strand
CTTGCTCTCTAACTAAGCCGCGAGCGCAACGTCCTGATGAGGTTGTTCTAGGACTGGGTTTAGACCGGCTTCAAGATCTGCGAGGGCGGCTGCGCGATCGCTTGGCTCGACTTCGCGCATCACAAATACAGTCCGAGCCCCATAGCGCTCCGCATCTGCCCAGGCCCAAATCGGTTGGACATCATGCAAGCGACCCCGCAAAGGCGTTAACCGCACTACACGCCACCCGAACGGCCCCTGTGCTGCAAATAGAGCGACCCCGGCTTCCCGCGCCCATGGGGCATTCGGCGCCATACGGACAAATGAATAGGCTTTTCCGGAACGCCCACGGAATTTAACTTCACGCATTTTCTGTTCTCCTTGTGTTCCGTTCTTTATATTCTACTTTTGTTCTCATGCAAGATTTTTTTAGTTAATGAAATCTTAACAGCCCGAAGGGCGAAGCCTGTCCACCTGCGGCGAGAAAGCACAATTCGCACCTTGCACTGTGGAAAAATCTACGATAATGGCCTTTTGCTCACCCTAAGCATAAGGGTGAGGCGTGATTATTCTCTCGTATTGAAAGGTCTTTGACTTGAATATGCTACGAAGCACGCCCAAATAATGCTCAAGATGAGCATAACAGGAGGCTGATATGGCGAGATTGATAGATTCCGGCCCTGGGTGCCCAACCCCAACGCCAATGCGCGTGTCCGATACGACGGCCGCAAAAGGGCTCGCATATGATGACGCCGTAAAAGCGAAGACCGATCATTTGTATCCGCTTGTGAGCGACTTTATCACGCCCATGGAGTGGCCCGCGGTTGCACCGCTTGTGGCTGCGATCAATGATCTAAAGGCAGAGAAGAACGCCGTCATCCTGGCTCATAATTATATGACGCCGGACATCTTCCGACTCGTCGGCGACTTTCGCGGAGACAGTCTACAATTGGCACGAGAAGCTGCGACCGTTGACGCGGACATCATTGTTCAGGCGGGCGTGCACTTCATGGCCGAAACGTCGAAAATTCTTGCCCCTAGCAAAACCGTATTGATCTCGAGCCTTGAGGCTGGCTGTTCACTCGCCAGTTCAATCACCGGCGCAGACGTTCGCCTGATCAAGGAGCGCTATCCTGATTATCCAGTGGTCACATACGTCAACACAACCGCCGACGTGAAAGCGGAATGCCACATCACCTGCACCAGTTCCAATGCCTCGCAAGTGGTCGAGGCCATCGCAAAAGAGTGGCGCACGGACACGGTTATCTTAGTGCCGGATCAGTACCTTGCGAAGAATGTTGCAGCACAAACCAATATTCGCATCATTACTTGGCCTGGCGCGTGCGAAGTCCATGAATTATTCAGTGCAAGCGACGTCGAAGCGTTACGCGAAGCGCATCCAGGCGTGGTCATCCTCGCGCATCCTGAATGTCCACCGGACGTATTGGAGAGCTCAGACTTTGCCGGTTCAACCGCCGCGCTTGCCAATTACGTCAAAGACGAACGCCCTGCCAAAGTCGTACTGCTGACGGAATGCTCCATGTCCGACAATGTTGCCGCAGAGAATCCTGGCGTAGATTTTGTGCGCCCCTGCAACCTTTGCCCGCACATGAAGCGAATTACCCTTGAGAACATTCTCGATTGCTTGACCGAGATGCAACACGAAGTGACGATTGATGAAGATGTTCGTGTGAGAGCAAAAGCGGCCATTGATGCGATGCTGGATCTTCCAAAAATGACCAGCCCCCTCGCCTTCGAAACCGGTCTAAAGCCGATGGAGATTGAGGTTATTTCACCGAACTGACGCCTTGCCCCTGCCACATCTGTGGCTAAGGTGGGCGATGGAGTGAGCGGTAAGGAGACGAGAATGGTGAAGTGGCTAACGGTAATCTGTGCGGGCTTGATCAGTCTCGCCCTTCTTCCGGCATCTGCGGATACAAAAGACCCAACCGACGTCCTCGGCTCGTGGAGTTTCCAAACCAAGCCGTATCGCGAAGGCCAATGCATTATGACCGGCACGATGCGCTTAAGCTCGAACCCGGAAGAGGGTCTATACGATTGCGAGCTCACCGCTGTCGAAGTGTGCTCCATGTGGGGACGATCGGTTGTCTTGCAGCAATGCAAGGCCCGCCGGTTCGGCAACCAAGTGTCCATCCGCTCACAAATCTCGCAAATGCTGGAGCAAAAAGTTGAAGGTCTGATCTATGTGCCGGACAATTTCAGCCTCACCATTCAGGACCATAGCCGCATGTGGGGCGCCCTGATCTCTGCGGCGACAGCCCCAGTTGAGTTTCGACGCTCTGAGGAAGGCATTTCCTAATGCGCAGCCTCGCCGTCGTCCTTGGCGCAAGTCTAATGACTTGGTCTGCGGCGGCGGACGCGAATATTGCCGGCCAATGGACCTTCACGGCAAATCTAGAAAGCGATTGCAGCTTTGGCGGTACGGCGAGTTTAGAAAGAACCGGTGAATCCACGTTCGAAGGCGAACTCACTGCGCGTCAAAGCTGCCCTTACCTTACAGAGGATTATTTGGTGCGCCAAAACTGCAGCGCATCGCAGCTCGGCAATCAGCTTTCTGTTCGATGCCGCATTGTTGAGTTCATCAATGGCTTCGAGAGCGAGTATTACTTCCCGGACAATTTCACGCTCACAATTGAGTCCTCATCGCGCCTGCACGGTGCACTCGTCAGTGCTGGACGCGCCCGCCCCGCAGAATGGGTAAGGGACGAAAGGGGCATTTCTTGATCATTGGAAACGGGCCTCGGCCCGAAAGATACACGGCCCCTGCGGCAGAGGGCGATGCACGTATTTTGATTGTGGGCGCAGGTCTCGCTGGTTTGTTTCTCGCGCTCCGTCTCGCACCACGTCCGTGCACCGTCGTCTCCCCCGCGCCATTGGGTCAGGCGGCCTCCTCGGCTTGGGCGCAAGGCGGCGTCGCAGCAGCGCTGCATCCCAAAGACAGTGCAGAGCAACATGCGGCTGATACGATTGCCGCCGGTGCAGGTTTGGTCGATCCAGCGATTGCCCGATTGATCGCAGAAGATGGCCCGAAGCGGATCCGCGACCTGATAGAAATTGGTGTGCCGTTTGATCGAACGCCAGACGGTCAACTTGCATTGAGCTTGGAAGCTGCTCACTCGCACCCGCGCGTCGCGCGCGTCGCAGGCGACCTCGCTGGAAAAGCGATTATGGGCGCTCTCACGGCTGCGGTGAAAGCCGCAAGCCATATCCAATTGATTGAGCACGCAAAGGCAGTTGGCCTCCTCCAAGACGATAATGGCCGGATTGCAGGCGCCATTCTCCAAGACCGACGTGGCCGTGTGTCAACATTTAGCAGTCCTGAGACGGTGCTTTGCACAGGCGGCTCTGGCGGCTTATTTCGTGTCACAACCAATCCGCCACAAGCTTGCGGCGACGCCCTTGCCATGGCGTACGACGCCGGCGCAGTAATTGCTGATCCAGAATTTGTTCAGTTCCACCCAACGGCCATGGATGTCGGTTTGGACCCGGCCCCGCTCGCAACTGAAGCCTTGCGTGGTGAAGGCGCTGTTCTGGTCAGCGAGGATGGGTCACCGTTCATGACCCGCTATCACGCGCAAGCAGAACTGGCGCCCCGCGATGAAGTGGCGCGAGCCATCCATACCGAGATTTCTCAAGGGCGGGCGACCTATCTCGATACACGAGACTCGATCGGCGATCGCATCAAAGATCACTTCCCGACCGTGTTCGCCGCCTGCATGGCCGCGGGAATCGATCCGCGCACTGCGCCGATCCCTGTTGCGCCAGCGATGCACTATCATATGGGTGGCATCTTATCGGATACGTGGGGACGCGCGAGCTTGAATGGGCTGAGCGTCTGCGGTGAATGTGCCAGCACGGGCGCGCACGGCGCCAATCGCCTCGCCTCCAACTCGCTACTCGAAGCCGTCGTCATGGCCGCACGCATTGCGGATCGATTGCGAGAGTCCGAGTCCGGTCTACCAGATCGCAGCATTGGCGATGTGCCCACAGAACTCCCCGATCAAGTGCTTCAACCGCTTCGCAAAGCAATGGCAACGCAGTGCGGCGTCGTGCGAGAGGCAAGTGATCTCAGGGCGCTTATTGACCTGATTGAAGACTGGACCACGCAGTATCCAGGAGCGCGGCCCTTGCGCGCATCGCATCTGATCGCGTCTGGCGCTCTTGCCCGCGAAGAAAGTCGCGGGGGTCATTTCCGCGCCGATTTCCCGACTGCCTCAGAACAAGCAAGCCATACATTTTTGGCCCATCGCCCGTCTCATTCACCCGTTTTGGAGCCTGCAGAATGAGCTTCATTGCGCCGCCACCGCTTCCGGATATTGTCCTAGACCCAATTGTCAGACTGGCATTGTCCGAAGATTTGGGCCGCGCAGGCGATCTCACAACCGATGCGACCATTCCACCAGACACTCAGATGGTGGCACACATCCGCGCGCGGATGCCAGGACGTCTCGCGGGTCTCGATGCTGCGACATACGCGCTGAAACTGATCGATGAAACGACGTCCTTCGAACTCCAGAAATACGATGGCGATGCGGTAGAACCTGGCGATACAATCGGCATCCTGCGGGGGCAGGCGCGATCAATCTTGATTGCTGAACGCACCATGCTCAACTTTATAGGACGTCTATCCGGTATCGCGACCCTGACATCACATTTTGCCGAGGTGATTGCCCATACCAAGGCGAAGATTGTCTGCACTCGAAAAACCACGCCTGGCCATCGCGCCGTTGAGAAACGTGCTGTTCGCTGCGGCGGCGGAACGTCTCATCGCTATGGCCTCGACGATGCCATCCTGATCAAAGACAATCATATCGCTGCTTGCGGATCGATTGCTGATGCCCTCAAGCGGGCGCACGCCTATGCGGGTCATTTGCGGATGATTGAGATTGAGGTGGATTCCCTCGATCAATTGGCTGAAGCGCTCCCTCACAAACCGCATGCCGTCTTGCTGGACAATATGGAGCCTGACCTATTGCGCGAAGCGGTGAGTCTCATTGACGGGCAGTGCCTGGCCGAGGCCAGCGGCGGTATCACGCTTAAGACCGTGGCCGCAAAAGCCGAAACCGGGGTCGATTATATTTCTTCAGGCGCGCTCACTCACTCTGCGTCAAATCTTGACCTCGGCCTCGATATCCTCTGACCTGATACCGAAAATAATTATTCGGGAGGATAGAATGAGCCGGGCAAATGGGCGCAAGTCTATATTCATTACAGGCGCCGCCTCAGGCATTGGAGCTGAGACGGCTCGGTTGTTCCAATCTCGCGGATGGTTTTGCGGCTTGTACGACATCAATGAGGCCGGTCTGAAAGAGGTCGAGGCCGAAATCGGCAGCGAGAACTGTCATTCGGCAAAACTCGACGTCACCAAGCGCGAAGATTGGGCCGTCGCAATGGCGGGATTCAAAGATGCGACAGACGGCAAAATGAACGTGCTTTTTAACAATGCCGGGATCGGTCGCCATGGTTGGTTCGAGGACATTCCGCCCGAGGAAGCCGACCGTATTGTCGATATCAACGTCAAAGGCGTCATTAATGGAATCTATGCGTCCTTGCCTTTGTTGAAACAAACAGACGGCGCGCGCGTTGTGAACACCGCGTCAACTGCGGGCGTCGTGGGATCGCCGCGCTTGGCTGTTTATTCAGCAACCAAGTTCGCCGTTCGTGGTCTCACCGAAGCAATGGATGTTGAGCTTTCAGGCCTCGGCATTCGATGCACCAGTTTGATGCCGTGGTTTATCGATACGCCGATCCTCGACATGGGCACAGTCGAAGGCGCCAACGTCAAAATGTCCGATGAAATCGAAGAGAATGGACAAGAAGTCTACCCGGTTTCACTTGCCGCCGAAGTTGCTTGGGATGCGGCGCATGGCAAAGACACGCATTATATGGCCGGCGATCAAGCCAAGCGAGCAAGGTTCATCGCGCGCTTTTTGCCAGGCATGATGAAAAAACAGATTTTAAAAGGGCTGCCACCGCGCACTTAAGACGCCGAGTTTGCACTCGCTGCAGTTGCCGCTTCGGTAGTGACCGATTGGACGGGTGCGTTCGATTGCGCCTGGCGCAACGACTGCGCATTTAACTCCGCCACGGTTTGCGGCTGGGCGCTCGCCGGCTGGAGCACTTCAGTTTGTTGTTCGACAGCCGACGCTGCAGGCATGATCGCATTCAATCGCGCCCGACGCTGCGCCAAACGCGCGCTCTGACGTGCCGACGCCACGGACCATTCGCGACCGCGTGGGAAGCGATAGAAAATGTGTGTCCCGATTTTCTCAGTGCGGATCAGCCCAGAATTCCAAACCGGATCAACGTAAGTCGCGTGATAGTGCGTCGCCCCGCCCGTCTTGCGCTCATTGAGATCCATCATGACGTGCGCAGCGATGGATTGAGCTTTTTGCCATTTCTCACCGCGCGGCGTTTTGTTCATTGCGCCATCACACGTGAAGGTGAATTGGCACCCAGTTGTCCGCGTCGCGCCTTGGAAAACAACGTCGCACACCGAATTTGGATAGCGATGATCATTGACACGGTTGACGATGACCTCGGCAACACCGAGTTGGCCTTTAACCGACTCGCTGCGCGCTTCGTAATAAATCGCGGTCGCCATGCACTGCGTTTGACGCAGCATATCTTCCGCATCCGTGCGTTTTGGCACATCCAGCGTCACTAGGCTGTTGATCGCAGCTTTGTCGCGATCGAACGCGGCATACGGACTCAGAGCAGAACTCGGGTCACGCTCGAGCGAGTATTCAACGAAACGGAGCCAATCGTGGCGCATCAATTCAGATTTATGCGTCAGTGCGGTCGACACCTCGACTTCATCTTCGCGAATCTCTGCGAGTTGGACGCTGCGGTCACGGAATTGCTCATCGCTTTGCTGCACAGCGTTCGCGCCGGCAATCATTGGCATTGCGGCCACAACGGCAGAAAAGCACACAACCCCAAGGGCGCCCTGCACGAACCGTTTCTGATGGTGCGCGGACGTCTGCGCACGCAGCCAGCGGCTGATACGCGCGGACACGGTCGTGCCCGTCATCGGGTTTCTGGAATAATCCGTCATCGTCGTCTTTTATCCCACCACTCTTGCGGGTGACCCCACCCTGCAAGATTCAAACCTTTTCCTTTTAACCACGATGTTTTCATCGTTTTGGAGCTGTCGTCAGCCCGTGCATATTTGCTCTGACCCTAGAAAATCAATTCTATCCACGTGCGAAAATGACAGTTTTCTCTTCAGACATTCCGCCTGAATTGCCCATGAACACGGGCCTAAAAGTTAATTTACCATACTAAACCGCTGACTCTATTGCGGATTCAGGACCTGTCCCAAATACGGTCAGCGCCGGTCGAATGAACGAGATGTTGCGTTTGCGCAACACTTCCTCAAATCACGAATTGTTTCGATCTCGTTATGATCAACAGATTCGCTTGAGTCTTAGGCAGATCGCAGCACTGCGTGCGCCGCTGCGAGCCGCGCAATCGGGACCCGATATGGCGAACACGAGACGTAGTCCAGCCCGATATCATGACAGAAAATCACGGAAGCTGGATCACCGCCATGCTCCCCACATATCCCGAGCTTGATATCCGAACGGGTCGTACGTCCACGATCGGCGGCTGTTCGCACGAGTTCGCCGACCCCGTCTTGATCGATCGTCACAAACGGATCTTTCTCATAAATGCCTTGCTCTTCGTAAGCGGTTAAGAACCGACCGGCATCATCTCTGGAGATGCCCAGCGTGGTTTGGGTCAAATCATTGGTGCCAAAGGAAAAGAACTCAGCGGTTTCGGCGATTTGCCCGGCGCGCAAAGCGGCACGCGGCAATTCGATCATGGTCCCAACCAAATAGTCTAATGTCGTTCCAGCTTCCGAAAAGACCGCTTGGGCGGCCGAATCGACAACCGCTTTCAAAATATCGAGTTCTTTGCGCGTTCCGACTAATGGGATCATCACTTCGGGCGTCGGCGTGACACCAGATGATTTCGAGACCGCCACCGCAGCCTCGAAAATCGCACGCGCCTGCATGGCATAGATTTCAGGATACGTAATCCCGAGCCGACACCCCCGGTGCCCGAGCATGGGATTGCTCTCATGCAGCGCGTCGGCTTGCGCTTTGAGGGCTTTCACATCCATTCCAGACGAGGCCGCGACGTCCTGCATTTCAGAATCCGAATGCGGCATGAATTCATGCAATGGCGGATCCAGCAAACGGATGGTGCACGGGCGGTCGCCCATAATCGCAAAGATCTCCTCAAAGTCTGAACGCTGCATAGGGAGCAATTTTTCAAGCGCGCTTTCCCGGCCGTCTTTGGTGCCCGCCAGGATCATACTGCGCACAACGGGAATGCGCTCTGCGTCGAAGAACATATGCTCCGTGCGACATAGACCAATGCCCTCCGCACCAAAATCCTTTGCGACTTGAACGTCGGCAGGGGTTTCGGCATTCGTACGCACAGTCAGTTTCCGGACTTTGTCGGCCCAGCTCATGAGCACCCCAAAATCGCCAGACAAATCTGGCTGTTCCATCTCGACCTCACCGAACAGGACTTCACCTTCGGCCCCGTCGACAGTGATGATCTCACCTTTTTTGATTTCACGGTCTCCGACACGAAAGACCCCAGCGTCGGTATCGATCTGCAGCTCTCCCGCGCCGCACACACAAGGACGCCCCATGCCGCGCGCCACAACAGCAGCATGAGAGGTCATACCACCTCGCGCGGTGACAATTGCGCGGGCCGCGTGCATGCCATGAATGTCCTCTGGGCTGGTTTCAACGCGGACCAAAATGACGGCCCGACCCGCCTCGGCGAGGTGGGCCGCTTCATTGGAGTCAAATACGACCTGCCCGACGGCAGCACCCGGGCTTGCCGGCAATCCTTTGACCACAACATCGCGTTGCGCATTTGGAGCAATGGTCGGGTGTAGGAGCTGGTCAAGTTGTGCAGGCTCGAGCCGCATCACGGCTTCTTCTTCGGTGATGAGGCCTTCTCTGGCCATGTCGACCGCGATTTTCAGAGCCGCCCCCGCGGTGCGTTTTCCGTTGCGCGTCTGCAGCATGTAAAGTGTGTCGTCTTCGACGGTGAACTCGATGTCCTGCATGTCGCGATAATGGGCTTCGAGCGTATCGGCGACGTCGGTCAGCTGCTTGTAGACGGTCGGCATCACTTCTTCGAGCGGCGCCTCGTCGGATTTCAACTCATCGGCGCGCGCCCGGGATATCGGCGCAGGCGTTCGGATACCGGCAACGACATCTTCGCCCTGCGCATTGGTCAGGAACTCACCATAAAACGCGTTTTCGCCAGTCGACGGATCCCGCGTGAAGGCGACGCCCGTCGCGGACGTCTCCCCCATATTGCCAAAGACCATAGATTGGACGTTGACGGCCGTGCCCCATTCGGCGGGAATGTCATTCAGCTTGCGATAGAGGATCGCGCGATCATTCATCCAGGAGCCAAATACCGCGCCAATCGCGCCCCAAAGCTGTTCTTTCGGGTCATCAGGAAACGGCTTGCCAAGCTTCTCATGCACCGCGTCTTTGTATTGACCGACAACGGTTTTCCAGTCGCCGGCTTCCATCTCTGTGTCGAGATCATACCCTTGGCTGTCTTTGTAATCATCGAGGATGTACTCAAACGTGTCGTGACGCAGGCCAAGGACGACATTCGAGTACATTTGAATGAACCTGCGATAGCTATCATAGGCAAACCGGTCACCCGCCTTTGCCGCGAGACCATGCACCGTGACTTCAGACAGGCCGAGATTGAGCACAGTATCCATCATGCCCGGCATCGATGCACGCGCTCCGGAGCGTACCGAAACGAGCAAAGGGTTCGTCGCATCGCCAAAGATTTTTCCGGTTTTTTGTTCGAGCATTTTCAAGGCGTCGTCGACTTGTTCCGTCAAGCCGTCCGGATAGGCCTCATTGAGATCGTAATAGGCCGTGCAGACCTCTGTCGTTAGGGTGAACCCTGGTGGTACGGGCAAGCCGAGGCTGGCCATTTCAGCAAGATTTGCACCTTTGCCGCCAAGCAGGTTTTTCATCGCCGCACTGCCATCTGAGTTGCCGCCACCAAATGAGTAGACCCATTTGGTCCCTACACTTGCGCCATCACCCATTTTCGTCCTCCGTCGTCACGACTTCGTTTGCTCCGCGCGTCTATTGCGTGAGTCTTGTCTGCAAGCCAAGCGCCACGGTTAGCGCTCAGAATCAAGTATCTATTTCCGCTGATTACGCTGTCACAGGCTAATCTTGCGATCGCAGGCGAAAATCAACTGATAAAAGGTGAAATCTTGTTGCTGCACCGCAACAAGACGCGCGGATCTCCGTTTATTCCGCGAATAGATGCAGCACGACAGCAAACACGAGATCATCAGATAATGACCTGTCTGCGACGTCATGTTTTTCCATAAATGCAAGCGGTCGGGTCAGTCCTGTTCGCAGAGGAGGAAGTATCTCGATATGATCCGATTAACGTCAATAGCCATCGCCCTGTTGAGCGTATCTCTGCCAGCATTGGCAAATCAGTGCGAATTGGAATCAACGCAAGAAAAGCACCAAGCTTCCAAATTCGAGGTCACCGTTAAAAACATGGCGGAGAACCCTATCTGGGTCACGACCAAAGGCCAAAACAAGAAAGGCGTCACGATTTCAAGCGGGGATTCGCTGACGCGAACCTTCCAGATTGCTAAAGATAGCTCGCTGACACCTACAGCTGTCGAAAGAAGCGATTTTGGAATCAATGTCGGATCCGGCAGCGAAACTGACATTGGACGAGGCTATCAGCGAATTTGGAACCTTCGCTTCGCCGTCACCAATGCATTGACCGGCGTCTCTGGTGAGAAGCCCAAAAGACTGTCGCACTTTACAACGGCTCAATCGCTCAAAGGCCCCAAAACGAGGAACTTTGTGGTCACGTGTTCAGCCGCGTTCAGCAAAAAAGGAAAAAACGCGTGGGAATATACAATCGAGATCGCGGATAAATGATGACCTGGGTCCAGGCCACACATGCATCGCGCGTTGCCGCTAGGGTCACAATGTCAGTCATAAAAGTCATGCTCGCAGCTGCGACAACAATGGCTCTGACGCTGCCCGCTTTTGCTGGAGACTGCTACAAAGATCACAAGCGCGGAGACGCCGCCGATCAGACAGCTGGATCGATTCTTATAACTCTCGATAACCGCACCAAACGTGCGTTCGAAGTCTACATCAAAGATACGCGAAACATTAAACGTAGGTATTGGCTGGAGCCCGGTGAAAAAACCGCACCCAAATTCAACTTGAGGCGCAAAAAAATGTTCAGACACCGGCAATTACTGCCCGAGGGTGGCCCGTAACACTTTTGAGTTGAGTTACCATCCTGAGTCGAGTGAAATCGATCTAGTAAAATTCTCGATCTCTAATCGAGTAAATCGCAGGGACAGAGAAACGCGATACACGCCCGAAGGCTCACCGCAGGAAAATGTATCGTGCGTCTTGACCTGGCGACCCAATAAAGAGCGCTGGGATATGGACTTCAAGTTCAATTAGGTCTGCGAAACTCTTTCTCCGAGGATCAAAAATGCGTCTCCCAAAATTCATTGCCGCAGCAATACTGGCATCGACGACGAGTTTTTCGGCATTCGCTGCGGATTGCTACAAGAATAAAACCCGAGGTAAAGGCGTCGATGTCAACGCAGGGACGCTTTTCTTGACGTTTCAGAACCGCGCAACCGATGGGCTAACCCTCTATGTAAAAGCGCGAGACCATGAAAAAGAAGCCATTTGGCTCGCGCCCGATGAAAAGGTGACCCGGACGGTGAACTTGAGGCGCAGCAAAGACTGCGAGGAATCAGAAACTGAAGAAGAGTGTTCAAGGTTCGTCCACAATGAAATCAAGTTGGGTTATGATCCATTCAACAGCGGGGTTGAAATAGAGCTACTACACTTCAGAATTTCAAACAAAAACAATGACGGTTATAAAGACACGCGCTACAATCCGCACAGCAATAAGCAAGACAATGTTTCATGCAAGCTCACCTGGCGCCCCAACTTGCAGCGCTGGGATCTTGACCTCAAGTTCAAATAATCACGACGCACCGCGCGGGATTGCTGGATTTGAAAATCCTCCTTTTTCACTGCGTCCGCCAGGCATATCCAGGACCCTCCTCATTCAGATCCGGGGCGCGTCATCTTAGGTTCAGGATGAAGCTCGCATGTTTGTGAGACACCGTGAGTTTTATCTGCCGCCAAATCACTTTAGGCGTTTGAGGTAGATGGGCGAAAACTAAAGGGCTGGCTGATATGAATAAGATCCGATTGAACCGTATTTTTTCACTCGACGCGATGGCGGCGCTGAGCGCGATTGTGCTTTGTGTGATCTTGGTCTCAGACCCGAGCCTGCTCGGCTGATCAGCCTTCGATCTTGGAAAAATCTGCGACGGTGCCCATGGCATCGCGCATCATGTTGAGCAAATTAAGCCGATTTTCGCGAATGGCCGCCTCCTCGGCAT
>JBCBQS010000069.1:0-12510 GCA_039820085.1 Pseudomonadota bacterium | reverse complement strand
CGAATGACACCGCACTTGAGCGTCACTATAGACTTATCGGGGTTCATATCGCGCTCCATCTCAAACGACCCGAGCTATATGAATGGCTGTCTCAAGGTCTTGGGTCTGAGTTTGAACCGACCGAAGCCAGTGCGATGCTACCGAAATCCATAGATAACTCTATCGCATTTTAGCCATGGCGGATGCGGGAACCCCTATGCCGGCGATACTGCCTGGAGGCGGCTCGAAGCGAGTGGTTGAGACGTTCGAGACCGAACGTCAAGCTATTCTGCGTCGGCGGCGTATGGGGTTTGCGCTCGGGTTTCTCGGGATTGGAGCCTTGTTTCTATGGTCGTTCACCACGTCAGAAATTATCGGCACTCCCCACAGCACCGATCCTCTCTCCCGCCTCGGCGATTTTCTAGCTCGAATGAATCCTGACTTGCGTGGCGAAACCCTGTTCGAGGATGCCAATACGGATGGGTCTTTCTTAAGCTGGTTTTATGGTTGGCAGATCTGGTTGGCAGCCCTTTGGGAAACGCTACAGATTGCTATTATTTCTTCGGTTCTCGGGGCTTTTCTGGCCGTTCCGATTGCGATGATGATGTCGCGCAACCTTATGCCGATTTCTTCGGTACGATTTGTCTTGCGACGCATTCTCGAAGCGATCCGGACACTGCCCGATTTGATTGTCGCACTCATCTTGGTCGCTGCTTTCGGCGTAGGACCGCTTGCCGGTATTATCACTATCACGCTGTCAACCACGGCGCGGTTGGGCAAGCTCTATTCCGAAGTCAATGAAAATGCAGATATGCGGCAGATGGAAGGCGTGAAAGCGGCTGGCGCGTCATGGTGGAGCCAAATTCGGTATGGGATTTTTCCGCAAGTCGTCCCCAATTATGCCTCCTACGCGATGCTCAAGTTTGAGGGAAACATTGGAGCCGCAGCGGCGCTCGGCATTATCGGAGCCGGCGGTATTGGGATCGAGCTGTCACGGGCAATCACATATACTTTGTTTGCCGACTATCTTGCCATATTGCTTCTGATGACCTGCATGATTTTCGTTATCGACATGGCGTCTGAATGGATCCGGCATCGCCTTATCGGCGTTTCAGCGAGTGGGGCGATTTGATGAAAACGGCTTCCTATGACCAGAAGATAGTGGAAGCAGAATCTTTGGCACCCGACTTGGTTCGGCGTAGTTTTATAGAGCGATTCCGGTCTTACGTGCCTTTTTTGATCGGTGTTGCGATCTTTGTCTGGATTTGCATCGATGTCGATATCGCTCCAGCGATGTTTTTAAGTGGTTTTAGCAGACTGGGGGATTTCCTCGGAAACATGTTCCCGCCGAGTTCAGGCGGTCAACTCCTGCGCATTTTGAATGCACTGGTTGAAACCTTTGGGATGGCGTTTGCTGGCACGTTCTTAGGCGTCGTTTTTGCGATTCCTCTTGGAATTATTGGTGCAAAAAACATCGTCTCATTTGGCCCAGTTCACTTCGTCATTCGCCGTGTATTTGATTTTTTCAGAGGTATTCCCGCCCTTGTGTGGGCGCTAATCTTGGTCACCGCTTTTGGACTTGGACCATTCGCGGGTGTGATTGCGCTCGCACTGGCAGATATCCCTGTACTCTCCAAACTATATGCTGAAGCCATCGAGAATGTAGACCGGAAACCGATTGAAGGGTTGCGTGCGGCAGGATGCGGCCGATTGGATGTGATCCGCTACGGTATCGCGCCGCAAGTGACGCCAATCATCTTGAGCCAAGCACTCTTTTATTTGGAATCAAACTTCCGCAATGCTGCCATTTTGGGCGTCGTTGGGGCAGGTGGGATTGGCTTTGAGCTGGAAGAGCGCATTCGAATTTTTGCCTTCGACGAAGTGGCTTTCATCATCCTGCTCTTCATGGTCGCGGTGGCGGTGTTGGATTCGATTTCTGGACATCTGCGCCAGAAGCTCGCTTAGCGCGCCGACGCTTCAATTGCCTCCCAGCTCTGATATGTGCCAGCGGGTCGAATCTCCGCAGATCCGCGAAGGCTAGCGGTTTTGGCGCCCCATTTTGCACCATGATGTGCGGCTTCGATGATATCTGCGCCTTTAACGAGTGCTTCTAAAACCCCCGCAGCAAAAGAGTCACCCGCGCCCGTCGCATCGATTTGGTGAATCTCGGGAGTAGAATACGCAAAGCGCTTCGCCTCGCTAAAGATCTCACCCCCAGATTTTCCATCCGTGACAATGATCCATTTCAGTCGGTCCCCGCAGGCTTTTTTTGCGTGGTGAAAAGCACCCTCGAGCAGACCTGTTGCCTCAAGATCATCCCGCGAGCCGATCAAGACATCTGCCGGTATTTTGGAAACGCGTTCGCTTTGTGGCCAGTGTCCCACAGTGATCACATTGCTCAAGGCCGAAAGAACCGCATAGTCTGAGAACAAGGCCCGTAAGAGGATCCCTTCTGGGCGAAACGCGTTGACTTCGGCGATATCAATCTTGGCAGCTTGTCGCTTCATCGCTCCTCGAATGGATCGATTGAGTTTTGGGTCGGCATGTTGAAAGAAAATGGTGCGCTCGCCATTCGGCTCGATCAAGATCATGGTCTGGCCTTGTATGGTCTCTGTGATGCTCAAATTGCTGGTGTCCACACCAAGGTCTAGGAGCGCAGCTCGGATGTTTGCCCCAGTTTCATCATTTCTTACGGCACTCCAAATTGCGACGTCATGTCCTGCATTTCTCAGGCAGGCCGACGCGTTTGAAGCGGCGCCGCCCAACCGTCCTTTCGGTAGATTGGACATGTCTTCTAGATCAATGAGGCCGAGCAACCGGGCGCCGCTCTTTAAAGGCTGATCCAACCAAATAGGTCGGTCCCAGCCCACGCTGCCGAATACCATAAAGCGAGCCATAAATTCGAAATTTGTCCCCCTTGCCAAGCGGTGCGGATATGGCTTTTAAGTCCCTTTAGTAGGGACGCAGATTTTGACATATCTGGAATTTGTCCGCCTTCAGGTTGCGACAAGGCTACCCGAAGATCGCAACATTCGTGCGTCAGTCCTGCTACTTTGCGCGATCTTGCTCGGCGGTGGCATGTCTGTCTGCATTCGCTTCTTGGGCGATGATTTTTCACCGTTCCAGATCGTCTTCGTGCGAAGCTGTGTCATCCTGTCCGTATTACTGCCTCTCTTAATGAGAACCGGTCTGTCTATTCTGAAAACAGACCGCCCCCTCATGATACTGACGCGCGCCGCCTCGGGTTTTGTCGGCCAAATTTTTGGCGTGTTAGCGATCATCAATTTGCCCCTGGCTGAAGCTCAGGCGCTTGGGTTCACCCGAGCATTCATGGTGGCTCTGTTAAGCCTTGTGTTTCTACACGAGGCGATCACGCGATTGCGCTGGTTCGCGATCATCATGGGTTTTGCAGGCGTGGTGATTATCGCCCAACCACAGTCTGGGTTAAACAGTTTCGCGCTGTTTGCGCTGGCGAGTGCATTCTGCTTCTCCATCAATACAATCCTCGTCAAAATACTCGTCGCGACTCACTCGCGTCAGACCTTGATGACCCATGCGGCGTTTTTTCAGTGCCTTTTCGCCAGTATTCCAACATTCTTCGTGTTCCAAATGCCACAGAGCTCGGATTGGATTTGGTTTGTCCTGATGGGGGTCATCGCGCTTTGTGTTCAGCCGCTGAGCCTTGCTGCCTATAGAATTGGCGAGGTGAGCCGTCTCGCACCTGTAGACTTTACACGTTTGATCACAGCGACTCTGATCGGGTTCCTTGTTTTCCAAGAAGTTCCAAGTTTCATGTTCTGGTTCGGAGCAGTCTTGATCGTGGGCGCTAATTTGATTGTGATGAATCAAAAAGACCGGCAATAACCGCCGGTTTCCGAACAACAAATCCAGTGACCGTCACATTTCTTTGACTAAAATCCACAGGCTGTTTGTGGTTTACTCACCTGAGTTTCTGGCGTGAGGAGCCCCGCAAATTGCTTGAGATAGGTTCGCTGACAAAGAGTTTCGGAGCGGTGAACGCGCTCGAAGATGTTTCACTCAAAATCGACGCCGGCGAAATGGTGGCGGTGATTGGCCGATCTGGCGCAGGAAAATCGACGCTTCTCAGGTGCATCAATATGCTCGAGACGCCGACTTCTGGGACGATCCAATGCAATGATCAATATGTCTCGACCCTGAAGGGCAAGCGGCTGAATGAGTGGCGAGCCAAATGCGCGATGATCTTCCAGCAATTTCAGCTGGTTCCGCGACTAGATGTTTTGACGAATGTGATGGTGGGCGCTCTTTGTGGGCGCCCTTTTTGGGCGTCCATGTTAAAACATTTTCCGGCTGAGTACCGGGCCCGCGCGATAATTGAATTGAATAAGCTCGGTATGAAGGATCAAGCCCTCCAACGCGCGGGAACACTATCCGGCGGACAACAGCAACGGGTCGCTATTTCACGGGCAATGATGCAAGAGCCAGAAATTCTCTTGGCGGATGAGCCAGTTGCTTCTTTGGATCCACGCAATACGCACGCAGTGATGTCCACTTTGAGCGAGATCAATAGAGAGCGTGGCATCACTGTCCTTGTGAATCTGCATTCCATCGAGATCGCGAAGCAATATTGCGACCGCGTAATCGGTCTGCGCGATGGGCACTTGGTGTTTGATGCATCCGTCAATGAGCTTACGGATAGTGCCCTCGAAACGATTTACGATGGCGATGACATCGAAGAAGCGCTTGCAACCATTCCAGGCACCGGAGAGTTTGATCCCAGTCAATTGGGAAGCGCAGCGTGAGTGCTCTGCTCGCGGACCATCCGCTTGAGCCTGGGTACGAATATTTCGCCAATAAGCGCGTCCCTGAAGATCCAGATGCCCCAAAGGGATACCCACCGGGCGGTGCGCCTTACATCGCGCCAGGTGGAACCGTTCGAGACAGTGTCATGGGTCCCTGGAGCCGTGTTGGAGCTCGGACGTCTCTGAGCGAAACGGTATTTGGGGCTTACAGTTACATCGTCACCGATAGTTCGATCGCATATGCGCGTGTCGGAAATTTTTGCTCTATCGCAAGACAAACGCGGATAAATCCTGGCAACCACCCAACCTGGCGCGCAGCCCAACATCACTTTTCGTATCGCGCAGTGTCCTATGAATTGGGCGAAGAAGATGATTATGACTTCTTCCAGTGGCGGCGTGATCATCAGGTCGATATTGGACATGATGTCTGGATTGGTCACGGCGCAACAATTTTGCCGGGCGTCAAAGTTGGAACGGGTGCGGTGGTCGGTACTGGCGCTGTCGTCTCTAAAGATGTTCCCCCGTTTACGATCGTCGGAGGTGTGCCCGCAAAGCCAATTCGCGAACGCTTTCCCAAACCAATACAAGAAGGCCTATTGGATCTAGCTTGGTGGGACTGGGAACATGAAAAGCTTTCGGTTGCGCTCAAAGACTTTCGAGAACTCGACGCCGAGGCGTTCATTGAAAAATATAGCTAGCGAGTTCAGCCGTATATGTCCGGTACATTGATCCTAGTTGTCGGCCCATCGGGTGCGGGCAAAGACACCTTACTGGATGGCGCACGAGCCGAGCTCGCTGGCGATGATCGGTTTTTCTTTGTCCGGCGCGATATCACACGGCCAGAGAGCGCTGGAGGAGAAGATCATCACGCCGTTAGTCGGAGCGAATTCGAAGCCAATTTGGATCGCGAAACCTATGCGCTTCATTGGGGCGCGCATGACTTACAATACGGCATTCCGAAGTCTCAACTGTCGGTCATGGAAAGAGGGGGCGTGGCAATCGCGAACGGATCTCGGTCTGTTTTGGATGAGGCGAGGTCGCGATTTGAGCGTTTGGGGATTGTCTCGATTGACGCTGATGAAGAGCTCTTAAGACAGAGGCTCTCAGCGCGCGGCCGAGAAAGCGCGGAAGATATCAGCGCTCGAATTGCGCGCTCCAATGCTTTCCAAGTCAGCGGACCGGATGTGTTCGAACTTCACAATAGTGGGACCGTAGAAGCAGGCGTTCAGGTGCTCATAAGTCTATTCAATAAAATCTATGAAGGCTGATCGACTAAGGCAGGAAACGCAGCGCGGCCAATGATGTTAAACGGCGCGTTTCGGTCTACTTGGCGATACACCGCAATACCATCAATCCGTATCGGCTCACAGACAACGTCTTTGAACAGGTCCTGCAATTGCCCGAGCACTTTGTCTCGCGTGCTGTCTGACAGAATGCGATTGGACAGCGTCATATGCCATCTGAAATCGTCGAAAATATAGGGATAGCCCCATTCAAGCATGCGGGCATCTTGATCTGGTGAAAGATTGGCTTTGCGGCGACGCTCTATGTCCTCCATCGTGAGTGGTGCGCGAAACTTATCAAAGTTTTTCACGCAGTCCTCGTGAAGCAGCCGCATCTGTTCCACCCCACTGACCAGGCGAAGCGCCAAGAATTGGCCTAATGGTCTGACACTGAGTTTTGCTTCAAAACTCGATTGCTTTCGCGAGAAGCTCTTGAGATACTTCAGTAGTTGGTCCTCGGTGGATCCTTCTTTCAAAACAAACGGGGCCTTCATCGTTGCGTGAAACCCGTAATGCGAAGCTGAACTCGTTAAGCGATCAATATCTTCGTCTTTGGTGCCCGGGAACTCCCGCCGTTCAACGCGGTTTCCTGAGTAAGCGTCCCGTCCGAGCCATTCACTTCCGGTTTTCCAGAGCAGTGTCTCGTCAGACGGGGCATAGTAGATCGCGTAACGAGGAGATGTGGTCATGCAGCACGCCGTCCTTTCGACCAAACTTCTTTAATCACTGGCCAATGTCCAGGTTTGTAGCTGACACGGACAAAATCTGCGCGTTTACCTGGTTCCAACGTTCCACGATCATCCAGCATCGCCATTTTAGCTGGCTCCGCCGTGACAGTCGCGATAGCTTTTTCAAGTGGCCAGGAAAAAGGTGGCTCAGCCAGCATGAAGGCGGCACGGATCATCGAAAGAGGGACATAGTCAGAGCAGAGGGCATCCAATTGCCCTGCTTCAGCGACCTTGCGTGCCGACGCATTGTCGCCGTGTGACCGTCCTCGCACAAAGTTGGGGCTGCCCATTACGGTGACCATATTGTTTCTCTTAGCGGCTTCTGCGGCTTCATAAGAGACCGGAAACTCAGCGATGTGGCACCCTAGGCCGACAGCGGTTTCAATATGATCCTTCGTGGCATCATCATGGCTTGCTACGGGAATTTTATGATCGCGACCAAACTCCGCAATCATGCGCCGACGGCCATCGGCACCGTCCAAATCGCGCCATGACATGGATTCTTGTAAGCTGGCCTCGACCTCTTCGATGGAGCGGCCGCGTTTAACTTGCTTTTGCTTCCAAGCTTCCAGAGTTCCGGACTGGCGATTTCCGCCCGGCGTGTGATCCATGACGGAAAGCATTTTTAAGCGCTGCGTGCCAAGATAAGGCGTGACGAGGTCTTCAATATCAGGGTTAGTGACTTCGCAGCGCAGGTGTAGCAGATGGTCAATCCGAAGTGCACCTGCATCCTCTGCATTGTCCATGCCGCCCATCATCACGGTGAGCGCCTCACCGCGATCTAGACCGTTCTTGCGTCCACTTAGAGAAAGACTATCGAACACCGTTGTGACGCCAGCCGTTGCCATTTGCCCATCATGTGCAACGGCGGCGCCAGCGGCGTCCCATTGCGCGCCGGGGCGCGGCATGAGGTGCTTCTCGAGATTGTCGGTGTGGATATCGATAAGACCTGGGATGATGAGATCACCCTCAGCATCCGTAGCGATGGCAGCGCTGCCATTTCCGATCGACGAAATCACGTCGCCGTCAAATGTCATGGCCCCTTCAACGATCCCATTAGGCGTCACAAAGCGCGCGTTTTCGATTGCTTTTATGGGCATGACTAAGCGACTTCTTTCGCAGCGAATTCTGAAACTTCGAAGTAACTGGTGGCGACCGCTTCTCGCACCGCTTCATCATGGAAGATTCCAATCAATGCCGCGCCATTGCCTAGTGCTCGATTGATCAAGTCAATCACACGCTGTCGATTGGCCGCGTCTAGAGAAGCCGTTGGTTCGTCGAGCAACATAACGGGGAAATCGAGAACGAAAGATCTTGCAATGTTGACCCGTTGTTGTTCGCCGCCCGAGAAGGTCGCAGGTGGGAGATCCCAATGCGCTTTTGGCAGTTGCAGCATGTCCAAAATGAACTTGGATCTATCTTCGGCTTCTTTCGCGTCCACGCCATTGTCGAGCAATGGCTGCATCACCAAATCGAGGGTCGAGATGCGTGGGATAACTCGCAAGAACTGACTAACATAGCCAAGCGTGCGGCGTCGAATATTGAGCAGCTGGAAGGGCGGTGCGGACGTGATATCGACCATCTCTCCTTCATGAAACACTCTCACGGCGCCTCCAGTGGGGAGGTAGTTGCCGTAAATGGATCGCATGAGTGTTGATTTGCCGACGCCGGAGACACCGGCAAGGACGACGCATTCACCACTCTTCACTGACAGGTGTAGGTTCTCAAAAACGGGTATTCTCGCCGCCCCTGCATTGTGCAACACAAAGTGCTTCTCGAGATTATCAATTTCAATAAATGTTTGGCCAGACATGTCTGGTAGTCCCCTATAAAAGGCTAAATCTGCAGAACGGCAGAGACGAGAAGTTGCGTGTAGGCGTGTTGAGGATCGTCCAGCACCTGATCGGTCAAACCGGTTTCAACAACGTGGCCATCTTTCATCACCATTAAGCGATCGGCGAGCAACCGAGCGACGGCGAGATCATGCGTGACGACGATAACCGCGAGTTGCGAGCGACGCACGAGGTGACGCAGCAAGTCGAGGAGGCGGGCTTGCACGGAGACATCCAAGCCCCCGGTTGGCTCATCCATGAAGACGAGCCGCGGGCTGTGGACCAAGTTGCGCGCAATCTGAATGCGCTGCTGCATGCCGCCGGAAAAGTTACGAGGATTATCGTCGATCCGAGCAAGGTCGAGTTCGACTCGATCAAGCCATGTGATCGTGTCCTCGCGCATACTTCCGTAATGGCGGTTGCCGAGATTCATCAAAGGCTCAGCGACATTGGCGCCTGCGGAGACTCGCATCCGCAATCCATCGCGCGGGTTTTGATGAACGAAGCCAAGTTCTTCTCGTTGAACCCGACGGCGGTCCGCTTCCGAGAGATCGAATAGGTCGGTGAGGCCATGCTTCTTAGTAGCAAACTCCACATTTCCCGAGGTTGGGTTTAGGCGACCGGAAATGCAATTCAACAGGGTTGATTTGCCAGACCCGGACTCGCCAACAATGCCCAAAACTTCGCCCGGAAAGAGTTCGAAGCTAACGTCTTCACATCCAGTGATGAAGCCATAGCGCTTCGTGACATTTTGGGCTCGAAGAATTGGAGCGTCCGGCGCGAGATTGAGCGGACGTTCTTCTAGTGCGATCGCACTCATGCCATCACCTCTTGGTTTTTAGATACATCTTCGGCGATTTCAGTCAGCTCGTGGCCAGCATGTGGTCCACGATGGCCCTGAGCGCGGCGATCGGCGCAATAATCACTATCAGAGCAGACGAACATGCGATTGTTGTCATCGTCGAGAACAACCTCATCCATGTAGGTATGCTTCGCGCCGCAAAGGCCGCAGACTTCATCCCAGGTTTGAACCTCGAATGGATAGTCCTCAAATCCGAGGCTTTCGACTTTCGTGAATGGCGGAACAGCATAGATGCGTTTCTCGCGCCCAGCGCCGAAGAGGTGAAGGGCAGGGCTGTTGTGCAGCTTTGGATTGTCGAACTTTGGGATGGGCGAAGGCGACATCACATAGCGATCATCAACCATCACCGGATATCCCGCCGTTGCCGCAATGCGGCCGAATGTCGAAATATTTTCGTACAAGCGAACATATTGCAGGCCATATTCTTCATAGGCGTGCATGGCACGCGTTTCGGTCTCCCGCGCCTCAAGGTTTCTCAACGGCTCTGGTTGAGGAACCTGGAAGACCATGATTTGGCCTTCGACGAGCGGCTTTTCAGGGATCCTATGACGGCTCTGAATTATCGTCGCGTCGCCGGTATGCTCGGTGGTTGCCACTCCACCCACTTTCGCAAAAAAGTGACGGATCGATACGGCGTTTGTCGTGTCGTCCGCGCCCTGGTCGATACACTTGAAAGTGTCATTCGGGCCAATCAGACTTGCGGTAATTTGGATGCCGCCGGTGCCCCAACCATAAGGCACCGGCATCTCGCGAGATCCGAAGGGCACTTGATATCCGGGGACGGCGATCGCTTTCAGGATGGCGCGACGGATCATTCGCTTGGTCTGTTCGTCGAGATAAGCGAAATTATAGTCTGCTAAGCCCGGTCCGGCATTTGCAGATATGGTTTGGTGCTCGGTCATTCTGCAGCTTCCTTGGCAGCTTGACGTTCCGCCCATTCCTCACGCTGCTTGCGCACAAACTGGAGGCTGGCTTGGAAGTCGACATAGTGGGGGAGTTTAAGGTGCTGGACGAAGCCAGAGGCTTCGACATTGTCGCAATGGTAAAGCACGAACTCTTCATCATGTGCGGCGAATTCTGGCTTCTCACCTTCGGCCGGACGGTTCTTCAGAGCGCGGTCAACAATCGCCATCGACATGGTCTTGCGCTCATTGTGTCCAAACGTCAGTCCATATCCGCGGGCATAGCGGGGTGGTTCTTCGCCAATTGTTCTTGAGTTCGAGATCATTTGGCACTCAGTAACCATGATCTGACCAATCGTAATTGGAAAGCCGAGCTCTTCAGGAATGAATTCAACGTCGACTTCTCCGAGGCGGATCTCACCGCAAAGTGGGTGGGTGCCGCCCCATCCGCGCTGCGTGGAGTAAGCGAGTGACAGCAAGAACCCTTCGTCCCCACGCGCGAGCGATTGCAGACGCTGATCGCGATCTGCGGGGAAACTCATGGGCTCGCGCGTGAGGTCGAAAGGAACCGTTTCATTTTCGTTTGCGGCAGCGGCTTCGTGTTCGAGGAGGTCTTCGTGCGCAAACACGTCTTCAATATTCGGTACTTGCTCCGGCAGCAGCTCGGTTGCTTGTTCGGTGCGCTCGAGCGGTGTTTCACCGTTTGCCATTAGTTGGAAATCGAGCAGACGGTGCGTGTAATCAAATGTCGGCCCAAGTACCTGGCCGCCAGGAATATCCTTGAAGGCTGCAGAAACGCGACGCTCAACCCGCATTTGCCGCGTGTTAATGGCTTCACTGACGCCGAACCGCGCAAGTGTTGTGCGATAGGCGCGAAGCAAGAAGATCGCTTCTCCAATGTCTCCGCGTGACTGCTTGACCGCAAGTGCGGCAAGATCGCGATCGTAGCATGAGCCCTCGGCCATGACGCGATCGACAGCCAGAGAAAGCTGTTCGCGGACTTGATCCGCTTCGATTTCAGGAATGGATTGATCTCCACGCCGATCCTCGGCGAGTAGATTGTGGGCGTTGGTGATGGCGCGTTCGCCACCTTTTACTGCAACATAGGCCATCTGGTCGTCCCCTAGATGTGCGTGGTTCGAGTGGTGCGCGGTAAGCCGATGACTTGGTTTTCCGCTGTGAGGTAGCAATCTACTCCGAGTTGGAAGTCGGCGACGTTTTCGGTCCGCTCGGCCCAAAAACTCGCTGGGACACCCATCGGGCTAACACCCACGGATGTTTCAATTCCCGGCCCTTCAAATGTGACTTCTGGGCCCCCGGTTAGAGCGGAAAGCTGAATAATCAAACTTGTCGAAGTGTCGGGATACTTGGCGTCACCAGGGTGAAACTCATCCAAAGCTGGCCAGTCATCGCCGTCTTGCAGGAAGGCAAAACTTGCTTCTTTGGGCACCATTGTGATCGGCGCACTGCAATGAAAGCGGAGCCAAGATTTGAGTGCATCCGTGTTCAGCGATTCGCTGAGATAGATGGGTGTATCAAAGTCCATGAGTGTCAGCGCTAATCCTGCAGAGGCGAGATTGAGCGGCGCTGGCGCAGAGGCAACATCTAAAGCCTGCAAGGTCCCCGGGCGAGATAGCGCATCGAGCGTTTTGCGGAAGCATGCTTGTGCATCCAAAACGGGATCCGAAAACCCCGGTTGCACGTTTGATAGATCGAGAAGCTCGGTCATTTTTTGTCTTCCCGCGTTCTAACCATGGTGAAGAAATTCACTCGGGTCGCTGCAACTTTCGCCGCGCGGTCCGCTTCGTTCTTCTCATTGTGTTGTTTGAGTGGCGCCACGATCGCGTCATACGCTTGTTGGTGGTGCGATTCCGACTGGAGCAGCGCATCCGCTTTGGCTGCAATCAATGCATGCTCAAGGTTCCGTCCCGCGATGTAAGAAACGCCGGTTTCGCCATCGGGCAGGCGAACGGCGCATCGTGTAACAGTCATCTCTCCAAGATTGAACTGTTCGCCCGCGCTTCCGGCTCGACCCCGAACCATCACCAAGCCGCGCTCGGGCTTGCGGATGATTTCGCAGGGAATCTCGTTCAATTCAGACGCTTGCGCCCACAACGACTCCACATGGTCGGGTGTGCTTGTC
>JBCBQS010000068.1:0-12547 GCA_039820085.1 Pseudomonadota bacterium | reverse complement strand
GATTGAAGCTGCGATTGGAGATGAAATAGAGCCAATCTCCGTCGCTTGAAAAAGCCGGCGCGAACGACTCAAACTTTCCCGTTGTGACCGTCGTTCTGGTTTGCGATTCTGTATCATACAGCGCCACACGACTGAGATTTCGTGCGTCAGAATAGGCATAGGCGATATAGCGTCCGCCGCTCGACCAAGTTGGCCCGGAAAAGGCGAAATCAAATGAGCTTTCAGTCTGATGAACCACCCGGGTTTGGCCGGTCTCTGTATCAAGATGCATCAAACGCCCGCCCTTATCCATAAACAGCAGTGAGGCGTCATGTGGTGACGGAAACAGGTTCCAAATATGGAATTCAGAGTCACGTGTGATTTGTTGAGGTGTTCCGACGCCATTGGCTGGAAACTTCCAAATCTCGCCGCGCTCATCCTGATCGAGAATGACAAAAATTGACTCGCCATCATGACTGTAAGCGGCCGACCGCGCGCGCACATCCTTGGCGATATTGAGATCAACTCGGCGGCGCTGCCCAGTGAATGCCGCGGCCACGCGTCCGCGTGCCGTCACCGTAACGGCGTCTCCGGCGGGGTTCATGCGCGCGTCTTCAAAATAGTTCAGTGGATCATCGATCCAGCGTTCGCGCCCATAGTCTCCATCGCTCATGAGAAAGAGATCGAGTTGCTCGGTCGTGTCTTCTGCAATGTTATAAGCGAACAGATCGGCTCCACTTTGGAACACGATCGTCCCGGCATGAAGCGTCGGTGTTCTCAGCTGCCATTCAGTTCGATCAGTATGCTGGCGCAAGTCACCGCCGGCCTCATCCATCGACCAAATATTATCTGCGCCGGACTGATCACTGACGAAATAAATCCGACCGTCTGCATACATCGGATGCCGGATCGGCGCGCCAAAATCCGCCGCGAGTCGTTCGGCTTCGGTGTCTGAATTTAGCGTGCCTTTCCAAAGCTGCGCCATGCGTCCGCCGCGATAGAGGATGGCATTGTCCGAAAACATAGACAGCCCGTAACGGGTAAAAAACAGTGTTTGGTCGTCATCGCTGATCGTCGCCAAGTCGGCATTATCGAAGGGCAGATCTGTGACAGTTAAGGTCTGGGGATCGACGGTTCGCAGAATGCGCGGAATGCGGCCAGTAATGTTCGTGGTCCGGTAGATAACCTGGCCATTGTTCATCCAACCGCGCAAGTCGACACCGCCGCCTTCATAGGTCAGGCGTTTCGGCGTGCCGCCCGTGATCGAAATCATATAGACTTCGCGTGGACCGTCATAGCTCGCCATGAAGGCCACGCTGCGGCCATCGGGCGACATCATCGGCGTGCTTTCAACCTCTGGATGGGTGGTCAGGCGGAGCGCCGTACCGCCTTGCGCCGGGGCGCGCCACAAATCACCTTCACTCGCAAAGACGAGCGTGTCTTCATGCAGGGAGGGGGTTTGATAATAGCCTTGAGCCTGCGCAGCCGCGCTGCAAAATCCAGACACAAGAAGAACCGAGATAAGCGAGAGGGAAAGTTTCATACGAGAAGTCCACATTAACGACCCGTTTAGGTTTAAAACTGCGCGTTGAATACTCAACCAAAATCTCTGTGACTGTGGCGCTATGTCTGCCGAGCGGGCTTTACCGACCCGCCATCCTCACGGTAAAGCCGCTGCAACAGACGACATATAGAATGAAAGAGCTTTCCGATGCAGTGGCAGGTTTACCTCTCAGGCGAGATCCACACCGATTGGCGTGAGCAAATTATCGCTGGCGCAAAAGCGCATGATCTCGATATCGCATTCACATCGGCAAACACGCATCATGAAAGCAGTGACGCGGCAGGCGATGTTTTGGGCCGACCGGAAGATGATTTTTGGCGGGACCATCAATCGGCGAAAGTGAATTCCTTGCGCATCCGAACCCTCATTCAGAAGTGCGATATCGCCGTCATTCGCTTCGGGGACAAATATAAGCAGTGGAACGCAGCGTTCGACGCCGGTCAGTGCGCCGCGCTCGGCAAACCTTACATCACCTTGCACGACGCCAACATTGTGCATGCGTTGAAGGAAGTAGATGGGGCCGCTGCAGGTTGGGCGAAGTCGCCGGACCAGGTGGTCGAGATCTTGAAATACACGCTCGCCTAGCGGGGCGCCCTTCCACGGAAATTTCGGTGGCATTGCCGGGCGTTCAACGTTACCGGAGCGCATGTCGTCTTCGCTTCGCCTCGGATTCTTATGTTGTCTTGGCTGCTACACCATCTGGGGTGGCTTGCCGCTCTACTTCCGGGCGCTCGATCATATTCGCCCAGACGAAATGCTGGCGCATCGGATCATTTGGAGTGTCCCCACCGGTCTGATCCTCATTTTTATCGCGCGAAACTGGCAGCAATTGCGCGAGGCGCTGTCTCGCAAATATGTCTTATGGCTGTGTATCTCGTCGCTTCTGATCGGCGCGAATTGGCTGATCTATATCTGGGCGGTTAGCCAAGAGCGCGTCATGGAGGCGAGCCTTGGCTATTATATAAATCCCCTGATCAATGTGTTGATGGGGGCCGTCTTTTTCTCGGAGCGCTTGCGCCTGGCACAATGGGCCTCGGTTTTGCTTGCCACGATTGGCGTCGCGGTAATGACCGTGGCGCTTGGGTATGTGCCATGGATCGCGCTCGTATTGTGTTTGACCTTTGCGTTTTACTCTGTGATCCGCAAACAGGTTCAGGTGGATAGCCGCGCCGGTTTCGTCGTCGAAGCAGCGCTCTTAGCACCGCTGGCACTGATCTGGATGGGCTGGTTTGTCGGGCAACCGGAGGGGCGCCTCATGGGCGATGGCGGATGGGACATCCCAATGCTGCTGCTCTCGGGACCGATCACGGCTGTCCCGCTGATCTTCTTCGCCATCGCCGCCAAACGTCTCCGCTTGTCGACAATTGGCATGATGCAGTATCTCGGGCCGACGCTGCAATTCTTAATCTCGGTGTTTGTATTCAAAGAAGCGTTCGGGTGGACCCATGCGATTGCGTTTGCGTTTATCTGGACGGCGGTGATCGTGTTCACGATTGATAGCGTGATGGGCGACGCAAAATCTCGTCGATTGGCCCGCGCGGCAGCCTCTGTGCGATAAAAAAGAAACCCGGCACTGATGGCCGGGCTCAAGATAAGCATAGATGGAGAGTAAGGGCTTCCAAACTCAAACAGGGTTGAGCAAGCCCTATGCCAATCGCGTTAAAATCGACGTCTGGTCGAATTTTTCCTATAAACAACCGTATAATGCTTGGATCAGCCGGGTCGCACGTGGATCGGCTTGTAGACTGTTCGATTGCCGGTTCATGATATAGGCCGCGCTGAGCTGACGGTCCGGGTCGCCAAGCGCCAATGAGCCGCCCCAACCTGAGTGGCAGAGCGTCTCCGGGTTCGGACCATAAAGGCCGATATTGTTGCGCATCACGCCCGCCGCGAATTCCGTGACATAAGGCAGGACCAAGTCCTGTCCATGCACCCGGCTTTGGATCAACGCGTCAAAGGCAGCGTTGGAGATCATGCGTCGCCCGTTCAGCTGACCCTCATGCGCGTAGACGCTGTAAAGCTGCGCCACTGCTTTTGCTGTTCCGATGCCGTTTGCGGATGGGATTTCAATTTCTCGCCAGATCGCGCCGCCGCGATCGGGTGCGGACCATTTGGTCAGAAAGGCGGCCCGCGTTGCGTCATTGATCTCGCCAAGATCGGGCAGAGCGCGCGGCCGCATAATCTCCGCGATGCGATCATGATCGGCTGCGGGCGTACCAATCTGAAAGTCGATCCCGGCAGGTCCAGCTATGTCTTCGCGCAGAACCGTGCCAAGGCTTCGGCCATCGATCCGTCGTACCAATTCTCCGATCAAATAGCCCCAGCTCAGCGGATGATAGCCGTGCGCGGTTCCAGGGTCCCATAAGGGGGGAAGCGCAGCGAGCGCGGCGGCACAGGCTGAAGGGTCTAACCAAAGCGCAGGATCAATCGGCTCAACGAATCCCGGCAAGCCCGCTTGGTGCGATATCAGCTGTGCGATTGTGATCTCCGCTTTTCCATTGGCGGCGAAGTCTGGCCAAAGATCCGCGACCCGTGTGTCGTAGGCGCCCGGCAGGGCATCAATCACGGATGCGAGGACCAAGGCGGCGATTGGCTTTGTCGTCGAATAGACAGGTACGATCGTTTCTGGCGTCCATGCTTGCGTTTTTTTGCGATCAGAATATCCGCCATGAAGGTCGACAATGACTTCGCCGTCTATAATCGCGCAGAACCCTGCACCGAGCTCTGTATCTTCCGCGAAGTTGACCTCGAATGCCTCTCGGACCAGCTCAAAGCCAGGTGCACTATAGCCAGAGATCGGATCATCAGTCATGGCGGGTCCTTACAGTGTTTTCGACATTTTCGCGCGATCGAGATCTTGGCCATTTACATGAACCGTTTCGCGATGGTCCACGACAAATCCCATCGCGGTAAAAGCCGGCTGCGCCATAAGGCTTGCATGCGTTGAGAGCTCTGTTTCACCCCAGGCTTCTGCTTGAGCCGTGACGGCCTCAAACAGGCGACGGAAGAGACCTGAGCCTTGAGCGTCGGGACGGATATAAGCGAAATCGATATATCCGCCGGGCTCGATCGACATAAACCCTAAAAGCGCCTCATCTTGCTGCGCGACGATAATATGTTTTTCAGACAAGCGTGCCGCCCAGTCTGCGCCCGCCCATGGGGCAGGGGCCCACGCTTTTGACTGCGCTGGACTGTACCGCGTTGGACCGTTGTGAATGGCATCGAACATGAGCGCGCCCAGCGCATCAAAATCTGCAGGGTCTCCAACACGGAGGGTCATCGCATTCATGATTGCCTCCGGGCAAGTGGTTGATTTGCAACGCGCGAACGGGCACTCGTGCCGCGTTCGATCTTGTCCGTCAAGGAGCTGCTTATGACCGCACCGTCACATCGTCCCCGTCGATCCTGCTTGTATATGCCAGGCGCCAATGCCCGGGCTTTAGAGAAAGCCAAATCGCTTGCCGCCGATACGGTGATCTTTGATCTTGAGGACGCGGTTGCGCCCGATGCCAAACTTGAGGCGCGCGAGACGGTCACACAAGCGGTGCAGGCCGGCGGCTATGGCGTGCGTGAAATTGTGATCCGCATCAATGGGCTCGACACGGAATGGGGGCTTGAGGATATGCGCGCCGCCGTCGCGGCGGGCCCAAACGCCATCCTCGCGCCAAAAGTTATAGATGGCGGCGACATTGACCGCCTGAACGATGCGATGAGCCGCGCTGGTGCGCCAGATGATATAGGGCTTTGGGTGATGATTGAGATGCCCAAAGCGATCCTCAATATTCAGGATATTGCCGAAGCTGTTGGGCGCACCCGGCTCACAGCTCTTGTGATGGGCACGAATGACTTGGCCAAAGAGTTGCGCGGCGTGAATGACCCGCCGGTCCGGACCGCCTTCCAAACGTCACTAGGACTAACCGTCGCCGCGGCGCGCGCTTATGACCTGCTGGCGATTGATGGCGTCTTCAATGGTATTGGCGATGATGAGGGACTAATGGCCGAATGCCAGCAAGGTCGTCTTATGGGGTTTGATGGAAAGACTTTGATTCATCCGTCGCAAATCCACGCCGCCAATCAGGTCTTCGCCCCGGCCGAAGAGGATGTCGCACAAGCCCAGGCGGTGATTGCGGCTTTCGCCGACCCAGCCAATACCGGTAAAGGCGTCCTCAAAGTGAACGGTAAGATGACCGAGCTTTTGCACTTGGAGGAAGCCGAGCGGACGGTCGCCGTGGCGGATGCGATTGCGGCGATGGGGGACTAGTTGACGGTTTCAGTCGAGCAGGGTTTGGACCCCCAAAAAACCTGCCGCTGCTTGGAAGCGACCAGTCTTTGATTAAAGCTGTGTGGGATTGGGGACGTCGCCATAGACGGCCATTGGGTCGAAGGTTTTCTGATCTTCTTCAAAGGTGAGTTTGGCCGGAGCGTCAGACGGCGCCCCGAGCTCCACGCTTCGATAAAAGCAGGACCGATAGCCAACGTGACAGCTTGCGCCAGACCCTGCCACGCTGACGCGTAGCCAAATTGCGTCTTGGTCATCATCGACCCGCATCTCAACAATGTTTTGGGTCAACCCGCTCGTCGCGCCCTTGTGCCAGAGCTGCTGACGGCTGCGGCTCCAATAGTGCGCTTCCCCCGTTGCGATGGAGCGTTGCAGCGCCTCTTGGTTCATATAGCCGAGCATCAGGACTTCGCCGCTTTCGGCATCTGTGGTGACACACGCGATCAGGCCGTCCGCATCGAATTTGGGCGCAAGCGCGAATCCTTCTTCCACCTGCTCGATCGACGTCCGGTCGTCGAAATAGGAAGAGGTCGTTTTATCAGTCGATGCCGCTGTCACTGTGCGCGCTCCTTTTTTGAGACTGCAGTCTATGTTTGCCGCACGTAGGGTATCCGCTTTTCTATTGCAACGATATAACATCACTTTACAAACGTGGCAGGACGAAACGCCACTCGGTATAATCGATATGAAAGACGACTGTGATGACGATTAAACTGGCATCTGCGAGCATCTTTGTGCTCCTCGGTACAGCGTGCGCGCCTGCGCTACAGGGATCAGGAAGCATAATTTCTGAACAACGCGCCCCGGTGGAAGATCTGTCAGACGCAGCGCGCCTGCATGACGAGATTCTCACGCTCGACGCGCATCTCGATACACCCGCGCTGTTCCATCGTGAGACCTACGATTTCTCCCAGCGCGGCTCGTTCGAGGCCGATCGAACAAATGTCGATCTTCCGAGACTGCAGGACGGTCAGCTCGATGGCGGATTCTGGGTGATCTATACCGCGCCCGGCCCTTTGGATGAGACATCCTATATCGCCGCGCGAACGTCCGCCGTCTTGCGGCAAGCCGCAATCCGAGAGCTGGCTGCGAAATATGCCGATTCTGTTGAGCTCGCTTTTGTGGCCGACGATGCCGAGCGCATTGCTGACGCTGGAAAAACCGTTGTGTTTCAGAGCATGGAGAATGCCTACCCGCTGGGTGAAGACATCACATTGCTTCAAACCTTTTATGTCGGTGGATTGCGGATGTTGGGATTGGTGCATTTTGATAGCAATCAGTTCGCCGACAGCTCGACCGATGATCCGCTACACGGTGGTCTGAGTGAGCTTGGACGCGCGCTTGTGCGCGAAGCCAATCGCCTCGGCATGATCGTCGACGCCTCGCACGCGTCGGATGACGCTTTGAGGGATATGATGGAGGTGTCTTCAACGCCGATTATTCTGTCGCATAGCGGCCCTGATGGCGTTTTTGAGCACGCTCGAAATGTCCCAGATGAGTTATTGGTTCAGCTCGCGGAGAGCGGCGGTGTGGTCCATGTCAACGCGTTCGGTGGATACCTAGAAGACTTGCAACCCACCCCAGAACGCGAAGCCGCGCTCGAAGCGTTAAATGCCGAGTATGGCACCAATTTCGCCGAGATGTCGTATGAGGATTTAAGCGCTTACCGGACGGCGCGCCTCGACATCGATCGCGAGTTTCCAGCGCCGCGCTCCAGCTTTGAAAAATATATGGAACATCTGTTCTACACGCTCGACCTGGTCGGCGTTGATCATGTCGGCATCGGGGCAGATTGGGATGGCGGCGGCGGGGTTGATGGCATGGCAGATGTGTCCGAGGTCCCCAAGATCACATCTGCATTGCTCGCCGCCGGGTATACCGCAGAAGAGATCGAGAAAATTTGGAGTGGCAATCTCCTTCGCCTCATGCGGGACATCGAAGCTGCTAAAACAGCTGAATTAGATTCGCCAAACGTCTTGCGGTGATCGCTGACCGCCAATCCGTGTTTGACTTCCCCTGCGTCCATAGCGGTTGCCATGCCTCAACCAAAATTGAGAGGGCAAAGCATGAAAGTCGCAGCGGTTAAGAAGCCAGGTGGACCCGGCAATCTAGTGATTGAAGAACGACCCGACCCGGTCGCAGGTCCGGGAGAAATCCTTGTCCGGATCAAAGCGTCTTCGCTCAACTATCACGATTTTGTCGTCGTCATGGGCGGCATTCCAACCGATGATGGGCGCATCCCAATGTCCGATGGTGCCGGCGAAGTCGTGGCGGTCGGCGATGGTGTGACGCGGTTCAAACCCGGCGATCACGTCCTGAGCTTGTTTTTCCCAGACTGGCAAAAAGGCGCAATAGACGCGCTCGGCTTTGGCGGTGTCCCAGGCGATGGCGCCGATGGGTTTGCAGCTGAACTCGTCGCCATGCCGGAAACCGCGTTTACCCGCATGCCCGAAGGCTATTCTTTCACTGAGGCCGCAACCCTGCCCTGTGCGGCGCTCACGGCCTGGCGCGGGATGTTTGTCGAGGGCAACGTAAAACCAGGGGACTGGGTGCTCACCCAAGGCACGGGTGGGGTCTCGGTCTTTGCCCTCCAACTCGCCAAAGCGGCCGGTGCCCGCGTTATCTCTACCTCGTCTTCGGACGCTAAGTTGGAGCGGATGACAGCGCTCGGTGCGGACCACGTGATCAATTATAAAGACACGCCCGAATGGGGACGCGCGGCGCTTGAACTCACCCGCGGGCGCGGGGTTGATGAGGTCGTGGAAATTGGCGGTCCAGGCACGATGGCGCAGTCGATCCAAGCGTGCCGGGTTGGTGGCCACATCTCCCTGATCGGTGTTTTGACGGGTGTCTCTGGTGAAGTGCCAACAGCGGCGTTCTTCTCGAAGAACCTGACCATGTCTGGCATCACAGTCGGCTCGCGCGAGCATCAAGACGACATGATCGCCGCGATTGAGGCGAGTGGAATTAAACCGGTTCTCGATCAGGACTTCCCGCTCGAAAAGATCGCGGACGCCTTCGCGCACCAGGCAAGCCAGCAACATTTCGGGAAGATCACCCTGAGCCTTTAGAGGCGTTTGTTACTTAGCCACCTCCTCAAAGGCGGTTCGCGCGTTCCTTGCGATACGAAATTGCCAGGCGTTCTTCCCACGGCGTGACGGCAGAGTCGCGGCCTTTCCAGCGCCACTCGAATGAGTCCGGCTGAATATTTTGATACTGGATGCGCCGGTTTGGCGTTTCGCTGTTCGGTTTCAGCACATCGACATTGAGCGGGTCTTCGACCACGGCAATGCCGATATGCACGTAGCCGCGCTCGTCGGAGGTCAATACTTTGAGGGTTTCGCTCAGCTCGTCATAGACGAGATGGGTCGTCGACCGGTTCTCAAACGGCGTGTCGCTCTCCTGATTGAAAACCGAAACAGAACGCTCGATCAAACCGCACTTTTGGTCGTTGTCCCAAGACATGCGGCTGGTTCCATACCCCGTCCAGCCTTCGTCAGCTTGGATGGAAAGCGCCCACTCGCCTTCGAGCATGTCGAATAGGGCTTGGACGTTTTGTGGACAGTCCCCGATCGTTTGGTCCAGCGTTGGATGGGTCTCCGCGCAAGCAGAAAGACTAAAAGCAATTGCCACCAAGGCGATCTTTTCAGGGGACATGAGAGACGCCTTTCCAAGCAGATATGGGTTCACCTAACACTCGCGTTACATGTGTAGCAAAGAAACGAAATCGTCAATCCGTCTTGACCTCAACTTAGGTTGAGGCCGCAGGGTGGTCGCCATCGCAAACTTTTCAGATTTTGGAGTCGCCTATGATCATCAATCAAATCACGCTGCCATGCATCGATTATGATGCGTCTGTCGAATTCTACAAAACCTTGGGCATGCTGCAGATCGTCTCCTCGCCGCAGCACTATGCGCGGTTTGAAATACCAGGCGGCGACGGCGCGACCCTATCGCTGCATCAGGTTGAGGCTCCCCGCGACACAAGCGCGGTCGTCTATTTTGATCATCCGTCAGCCGCCGAACTCGACCAGCATGTCAGCGCGCTTAAGGCGCAAGGGCTTACGTTTCACCATGGCCCGCAAGATGAGTCGTGGGGCTGGCGCGAGGCCAGAACTTACGACCCAAGCGGCAATGAAATCTGCTTGATGCATGCTGGGAGCGTGCGTCGGTTTCCAGACTGGCGGATTAGCTTGGAATAATCGTTTCGGTCTCGTAGAGGGGATCATCGCCGATCAAATGATCTTCGATGAAATCAATCGTGACATCTAGAGGGGTCCGGCCATTGATCGAAACGCGATTGGGATTCACAGTTCCGAAGCCGTGCGGTCCGCCTTGAATCGTATAGAAACTATAGTCCAGTCCAAGTGCTTCGGCTTCTGCGGCCAAGACGACTGCCGACTCCTCATAGATGACGGTTTGATCATTGGTTCCATGCAGGATGAAGATGGGAGGGCCATCTGCATCAACTTGGCCGTTGATCAGCAACCGGCCCCAATAATCAACGACCACCGCTGGGTCTGGTCGATCGATGAAATATTCGTCGAGGGCATGGGCAACATGAAGCGCTGTCGTGGCCCCCGCAGACGAGCCCCAAAGCGCGAACCGGTTTATGTCTAAACACCGTTGATTTGCGTTTTCTCTGGCCCATTCCAGTGCGGTGACGGTGTCTTCGAAGGCCGCGACCACGGCGCTCAAGCGGTCAATATCATCTGCCGATGCGCCGAGCCGGTTCGCTTCAACGATGAAATCATCGAGGATCGGCTGAAATTCGGCAGACACAATCGGCTCAACGCCCGCCAGGCGATAATTTATGGATAGGCCCGCATACCCGCGCTCTGCGACGGCTTCCATATTGCCAACCCAGTTCGGATCGAGCTTGGATCCGCCGATAAAACCACCCCCATGGATGCCAATCACGAAGGGGCGGTTTTCAACACACGCGCCCGTCGGTTGATAGATATCCAACAGCAAATTTTGGGACCCGTTTTGAACAAGGCCGGTGCCGTAAATGATGTTCGTCTCACTCGCCAAATTGACGCCCGATACAGGAGGTGGCGGTGGTGGCGGTGGAGATGTGGGTTGAGGGGCTGGCTGCGATGGGACGCTTGAGGACCCACCCCCACCCGAGCATGCCGATACGGTGACGCCCATCAAGATGGCACCCATCACGGCTTTCCAGGGGAGCGAGCTTGTCGCGCCGCGCATATCGGAGGCGTTTGCCGAAAATTTGAAGTTGATCACGTCGAAGCCTTTGAATTACTTGAAGTCTTCAACGCAAAACCAAGCTGTCTCCGTCGCCATGTTTGCAAAAAAACGCAGTGCCAGACTATCAAGGACAAGCGTGGACCGAGGTCTGATCAGAGGCTGTTAATCATCACGGAACCGGTTGGTAATGGGATACCGGCGGTCGCGGCCAAAGTTTTTGGTGCCGACTTTAACCCCAGGCGGGGCCTGGCGACGCTTATACTCAGCGATGTAAAGCAAGTGCTCAATCCGGCGGACGGTGCGCTCATCATGCCCGCGCGCTAGGATATCATCGACATCCTCTTCTTCATCCACCAGGCCGCGCAGAATATCGTCCAGCACATCGTAGGGCGGTAGAGAGTCATCGTCGCGTTGATCTTCGCGCAATTCCGCACTTGGCGGTTTGGTGATGATCCGCTCTGGGATAACCTCGCCGCCCGGGCCAAGCGCCCCGAACGGAACGGCAGTGTTGCGCCAGCGGGACAAGGCGAACACTTCGGTTTTGTAGAAGTCTTTGAGCGCATTATAGCCGCCGCACATGTCGCCATAGAGCGTCGCATACCCGACCGCCATCTCAGACTTGTTGCCGGTGGTGACCACCATATGGCCGAACTTGTTCGAGAGCGCCATAAGCGTCAGTCCGCGCAGCCGGGATTGAATATTCTCCTCGGTCGTGTCGGGCTGGGTGTTCGCAAAAGTCTCGCCGAGCATTGTGTCCAAGGCACCGACGCCGGGCGCGATATTTATTATGTCGTACCGCACGCCGAGTGCCTCGGCGCAGGCTTTAGCGTCTTCTAGACTATCTGAGCTTGTATACTTGCTCGGCATCATCACGCACCAGACCCGCTCAGGTCCGAGCGCATCGACCGCCATGGCCGCGGTCAAGGCGCTATCAATCCCGCCCGACAGGCCGAGGACGACGCCCGGAAACCGGTTCTTATCGACATAATCGCCGAGCGCCAGTGTTGCGGCGCGGTACTCCGCCTCCCATCCAACCGTCAGTGTCGCGGGCGCATCTTCAGGGACGAAACGATGGCTGTCGCCATCATATGTGACCAGGGCCGTCCCAGCGACAAAGTCGCCGAGCAATTGGTGCTCTGCGCCATCAAAGTCCACCGCATATGAGCCGCCATCAAAAACCAGTTCATCTTGGCCGCCGACTTGGTTCACAAACAAGTAGGGCACGCCGGTCTTGGCCCAGGCGGAGAAGGTAGAGTGGCGCTCCGCGTTGACCGTCCGCCGCCAAGGAGAGGCATTCGGGACGAGCAAAACTTCTGCGCCAGCCTGATGCAACGCAGCCGGCACGCGGGCATACCAAATGTCTTCGCAAATCGCGATGCCGACTTTGATCCCGTTCATCTCAACAAGCTCATGATCGCCTTCGCCGGGATTAAAGATACGCTTCTCATCAAAGACGCCATAATTTGGCAGTTCGCGCTTGTCGTATCGCAGGCGAATTTCACCATCTTGTAAGATCG
>JBCBQS010000067.1:0-12593 GCA_039820085.1 Pseudomonadota bacterium | reverse complement strand
CCTGATTGATCCCTAAAACAGAGCCGGCGCGTGGAGAGAGCTCGAGAATGCGCTTGCCATCAAATGGACCGCGATCATTCACCCGCACGACCACTTCACGTTGATTGTCTTGATTGACGACTTGAACCAAGCTCGGCAGCGGCAGGCTGGGATGGGCTGCCGTCATAGCCGTCTCGTCGAAGATTTCGCCATTGGCGGTCGGCTGGCCGTTAAACCCATCTGCGTAAACGCTCGCCCGGCCAGTTTCTTCACTGATTGATGCATCGCGATCGGCGCGCACACGGCTCAGCGTTAGCGGTTGGCCTGTGCGTTGCGCCGTCTGAGGTTGAACCGAAGCAATACGGATCGGCTGGCTCGGTGGCAGAGCTTTTTGGACGACATCTGAGGCCGCGCCAAGCGCGGTTGTCGTTGCCGCCACGCCACCAAGTGTGATGGTCGGCGCGGATTTGGCCGACATGACTGGAACGCTCGCGGCAGATGCGGCCACACTTGGTGTAGCTGTCGTGGCCGGCGTAGGCGAAAATGTAATCGGTTGATTGAACGACGGGGCTGGCGCGGCCGCACTAGGCATCGCTGCAGATGGCGCGGCGCCCGGATAGCGAAAGTCGACCTGCTGCTGCGCATTGATCGAAACCGATTGCGGCGCACTGGTGGCGCTGCGAGCAACAGTCTGCGGTTGGAAAGAGCGGGTCTTAGCGGCGTCATCCGCTTCGGCGTAAACGATCGGGGCGGGACCTGCCTGCGCCGGACCTGCGACGGTAAGGGCGAATACACTTGCGCTCGACAGCGCGATTAATAGCGAACATGAGACAGACGTCTTCATCACTTACCTCTTTCTGCGGTTCCAGCCCATTCTTGGTCTGGCAGAGCGTTCGGCTCTTTCTCGATGGGTGTCTGTTTACCATAGCAAGCTGCATGTATGGTGAACGCGAAGAGAAACTTGCATACATCCTTGGAAAGACCTGATTAACCATAAACAGACCGAATGCAGGCAATTTCATGACAGGTCTTGCATTCTTTCGCGGACTGTAGAAAAGGAAGCGTCCTGCTGCGGAGGAGTGGCAGAGTGGTTGAATGCGGCGGTCTTGAAAACCGTTGAGCGTGCGAGCGTTCCGGGGGTTCGAATCCCTCCTCCTCCGCCATCATTTTCCGATAGTACACTGTTTTTACGGATGAATAGTTGGGCAGCAGATGATTCATCTCCTGGAAACGAACATCAATGTCGCGTGGATTGTGACGACGGAACGAACGAATCCTTGAGGTGTCGGCCCTGGCGAATTTTGAATGCTCCAACCTGTCAGCTCGGGGCCGCGGCATTGGAGCGGAGGCAACAAATGTCGTTGCGGACCGAGGACTGCACATCTAAGCTCTTTAGACGCGTTGAGTTGCGCGCGTGGCGCTGGCGGGGAATGTCCATGACCGTAAGATCTTACTTTTCTGCCAACTATATTGAAGCGCGCTCTAAATTCTTAAACGCGTGCTCTGATCGCGGCATCGACGTTGAGCATCGGGTAAACCCTCGCGCGATTGGTGCGTCCGGGGAAGATCTTTACATGGACATCGCACGGATCGGATCAACGTCTGCATCGAAGGTCCTGTTCCTAATGAGCGGGACGCATGGCGTTGAGGGCTATTGCGGATCCGGCGCCCAAATCGGCCTATTAAGCGAAGGTTTTTTCTCCGATCTGCCAAATGATCTGAGCGTCGTTATGGTGCACGCGATGAACCCGTACGGCTTTTCGCACGATAGGCGCGTGAACGAGGATAATGTCGATCTCAATCGAAACTTTTTAGATTTTGACGCACCAGGTCGCCCTCAAACTGACTACACAAAGATCCACGCTCACATTCTACCGGAGGATTGGGGCGGACCGGCGCAAATGGCTGCGAACAAAGCGCTGGGGCAATATATTGAAGCGCACGGTATGCGCGTATTTCAGGCGGCGGTGTCGGGCGGGCAGTACCAACATGCCGATGGGATATTCTTCGGGGGAGATCAACCGACCTGGTCGAACGAGACCTTTCGCGCCGTGGTTACAGACTATGCTCAGGACGCAGAAACGGTCGTTTTCCTCGATTTCCATACAGGATTGGGGCCCTATGGATATGGCGAGCTGATTTCGCTTGGATCTTTGGATCAGAAGGCGTTGGCCCGGAAGTGGTTTGGTGATCAGGTCACCGATCCTGACGCTGGCACATCGAGCTCAGCCCCGGTCGTTGGAACAGTCGGGCATGGGGTCGCCGAAGTTCTGACCGATGCATCCATCGTGTTCATCGCTTTGGAATATGGTACGCGCGATATCAATCAGGTGCTTACCGCCTTGCGCGCCGATAACTGGCTCTACCATAAGGGCGACCTCAATAGCGATCTCGGGCGCGCAATCAAAGCTGACATTCGAGATGCGTTCTATCCAGACGCGGATGATTGGAAGAACATGGTTTGGACACGCGCCCTTGAGGTGACTGACATCGCATTGAAGGGGCTTAGTCAGTCATAACGCATCGCTCGCATAATGCCGTTTGTACGTTGGCAAACTCAATGCGCAGGGACGAGATCGATCGTTACTTAAAGCGGTACAAAAATGACTGTTGGTCAGACGCGAACACAAACGTCTCGGTCGTCCCCCCGTGACGGACATTCACCCGATTGGTTTGACCTGAGATCACATCCATCATCACGGTTTGCGAGATCGAAAGCACATCTTGTCCTGGCTCAAGCAGGCCTTCTTGATAGACCCAATAATACCCGCGCTCCACTTCGCCGCCCAACAAGGTCAGGTTGATCCTTGCATTACCCAGATCGAGAAGCTCAAAGCGCTCAGCGACATAGGACTCGAGGCGCGCTTGTGCCTCTCGATCACCGACTAAGTCTGCGCGCGCGCCCAGAACACTCATGAGCGTACTCTCGGCATCATGAATGACCAGACGATGAGCGACCTCGATACGACAGCCATCAGAGACACAATCACCATCCTGTTCGTCTGTCACGAAAGCCAGTTCGGTGAACGCGATCGCCTGTTCGTGTCCGAAGGCTGCACCTTGGGTGAAAAGCATAGGCGCGCAAAGAAGCGCCCAGGCGAATAGTATTCTCTGCACGGGTTACTCCTCAGCCGAGGCTGCCTCTTCCTCAGACTCCTCAGTCGCGAGTTCAGTTTTCATATCCTGCATAATATCGCGGCCAGCGTACGAGAATGGTCGTTGGACCTTAAACGCCTCGACCCGAGACGGCGTGATCCGACGTGGATAGTAATTGTTTTCGAGATCGGCATCTGCAGTCTCCCAATCAGGGTCGACGATGATTTGCTCCAACTGTTTGCCATTTTCGAAGACGAGTAACTTGCTGACGCGATGAGGATTTCGCCGCCAAATTTCTGCCGGAAGGTACATTTTCTCAGTCGTGCCATCGGTGAATTCAAGACCAAGAATAATTGGCATGACAAGACCGCCAATATTGGAGAATTCCAGCGCATAATACTCGCCATCCTCAGTGACCGCCCGATCAAATGCTGCGCGTTCCCAGTCCTCCAATCCGTCGAGGAATGATTTGTAAGCATTCCGCTCTTTATTGGTGACCGTGTAGATGTCGTTTTGGTCGTAGAAATCCTGGATATCGGGGAAGCGCTCCACCCAGGTTTGTCGCCCTTCCGCTTCGTTTGCCGTGACGCCGATCGGCTTTGGTTCAGCCTGTTTATCTGCACGCAGACGGGCGAGATCAATATCGGGATCTTCAGTGTTCATTTCCATGTGGAAGACGCGGTCGAGCGAGATGTCGACATGGTCTGTGGTGTAGAACCATCCGCGCCAAAACCAATCAAGATCGACACCCGACGCTTCTTCCATTGTTCGGAAAAAATCGCTTGGCGTCGGACGTTTGAACTTCCAACGTCTAGAATACTCTCGGAACGCAAAGTCAAATTTCTCGCGTCCGAGGATGGTTTCCCGCAAGACGTGGAGCGCAGCTGATGGCTTGCCGTATGCGTTCGGTCCCAACTGCAAGACACTGTCCGACTGGGTCATAATCGGCACTTGCTGATCAGAGATCATATAATAAACGAGATCTCTCGGGAGAGACCGTGTCCACGGGATTTCTGGATCCCATTCATAGCCAGCGACACTGTCCAGGAAGCTGTTCAGGCCTTCATCCATCCACGTCCATTGTCGCTCATCGGAATTGACAACCATTGGAAAATAGATGTGCCCGATTTCGTGAATGATGACGCCCACCAGGAAGCGCTTCTCAGCCATCGTATAGGTTCGACTGCCATCATCCTGCAGCGTCGTGCGTGGCCCATTAAAGGTGATCATCGGGTATTCCATGCCGCCAACCGGGCCATTGACCGATTGAGACGTTGGATAAGGATAATCAAACGCGAACCGGTTATAGACGTCCATGGTATGGATGACCGATGCGGTTGAGTATTTTTGCCAAAGCTCCCCACCCTCTTTCGGATAAAAGGACATCGCCATGACGGTTTCATGTTCCGCGCCGGGTTGCTCAAAGCCTTGCGCATCCCATGCAAACTTACGGGACGTTGCCCAAGCGAAATCGCGCACATTATCTGCTTGGAAGCGCCAGGTTTTCGTTCCATTGGGCGATGAGCTTTCATTGGCCTCTGCTTCTTCAGGCGTCACCACAAAGACGGGACTGTCGGCTGTGCGGGCTTCCGACAGGCGCGATCGTTGTTCTTGCGTGAGGACCGATCGCGCGTTTTGAAGCACACCGGATGAAGAAACGATATGATCATCTGGCACTGTGATCTCGACCGTATAGTCACCGAATTCCAGTGCGAACTCGCCGCTCCCTAAAAACTCTTTATTGTGCCAACCGTCATAGTCTGAATACACGACCATTCGCGGAAACCACTGCGCGACGAGGAAAATATCATTACCGCCCTCACGCGCATCATCGGGGAAATGCTCGTAGCCAGCGCGTCCTCCCATCGCCTTGGTATCTAAGAGGTTGTAGTCCCAGTCGATTTGAAATGTCGTCGATCTTCCAGGCGCTAGCGGGCTCGGCAAGTCGATCCGCATCAATGTTCCGACGATCGTATTGGAGAGCGCATTGCCGCGGCCATCCGCCACGCGCGTTATGTTGTAGCCATATTCCTTGTCTGCCTGCGCTTGCATGCGGCGCAGTGAATTCAAACTGATTTGCGGTGTCACGGCGTCTCGCTGGTTCACAGATCCCGCGGGTTTCGCAGAGAAGGTCCGCGTCATTTCCGCAATGGAGTCTTCCCGAAATCGGTTTTGGTCGAGTTGGAGCCACAAATAGCGAAGCGTATCTGGAGAGTTGTTTTTGTAGGTCACCGTCTGTGAAGCGATCAAACGGCGCGCCGGCTCATCTAGGCGAACGTCAATCGAATAGTCCGCTTCTTGTTGCCAGTATTCATGGCCCGGTTCGCCAGCTGCATTGCGATAGACGTTCGGGCTCGGAAGAACTTCATCCAACTGACGAAATTTGTCCTCAAACTCACCTTTGGTTTGTTGTATGCCTTGCGCTGTCGCACCGGAAATGGTCAGAGCGGCCGCGATCGCCACAATTAACTGCTTCATCCTAAATCCCAATCTGCATGTTTGACGTCCGTTCTATGGAGCCTCTCTCAAATAACCATGGCTCAGCCGCAGCAGGAACTACTCGCGACGACATCGGGGCGCAACCCCGGTGCGCTAAAAACCAAATTGAGAGCAAAGCCGCGTTTTAGTCGTATGTCGACCCTACAGAAATTGGCTTCGGCCTACGCTATGTTCCTACATCGCGCCTCAATCCAGACCCGAGACATGATACAGAAATCCGGTGCAGTGTTCGGGCGGCTCATCCACACTTAACCGCACGCTCAATAAAGGGGGTATTCCATTCGATGAGTTGGAAATTATCCAACTCCAATGTCGTCGGTTCCGATCCTGAACGCGCGTCAATTAGGATACGGAGCGACCGCGCGCGCGTTCTCGGGCTGTCAAAATCGAGATCAAGGCTTACGGCTTCGTCGGCCTCGAGAGACTGCGATCCCAGCAGAATTTTCTTCCCGTTCATCAGCCCATCTTCCAAGCTTTGACCTGTAGCTCTGATTTGGAGAAATACATCGACCTCAGACGCGGCGTTTGCCGAAAGATCAGCTCGGACTGACATCGGTGTGCCAGGCGTGAAGACGCGTTGGAATTTTCGCATGCCGGTCGAAACTGTGTCATCTGCGCCCAGAGTCATTTGCATGACTATGTTTGCGGGGTCATCACTCGACGGCTTAATGCTGATGCGCTCGTCCAGGTCCAACCAAGACCGGTCGAGCGCACCAAATAGATCATGGGCTTCGAAATCTCCTCTTGCAAGCAGATCATGGCCGGTACGCCCCTGCCCCGCCTGACAATCGGTCTCAACATCGAACTCAGTTTTGGCGGTTTGTACTCTTTCCACTGTCGACAAAATCATATGTCCGCCTGAGCGCTGGAGATGGCTCTCTCGTTTGGCAGAAAGGTCCGTCAAACGCCGATTGATCACGTCTCGCATGGGACCAACCGCCGGCGTTGGATGATAACCTTTGATGTAAATCGGGACGGTTTCTGAATGATAAAACTCATTCCCGTCCATCCAAACGTAAAGAAGCGCCGCGGATTGTGCGGAGTAAAAATACTGATCGAACAGGAAGTTACCGAGTGACCAAGCGATAAGCTTGCCTTGGTACAATTCCAAACCCTGGACGACATGTGGGTGATGCCCAATGACGAGCGCCGCGCCGGCGTCTACGGCTTGCTTTAGGCGTGTCTCAATCGCCAAGGTCGGCTCTTCGACATATTCCAAGCCGCCATGGAACTGAAGCACAGGTATGCCATTGGCTTGCGTGCTCGCTATTGTTGTCGTGAGGAGGTTTTCAGTCGTGCCGAGCGCCGCCCCGCCTTTGTCGACTTCCGCAGATTGGGTTGGAGGACCCGCAGGCCACCCAACATAGCTTAAGAAGTCAAATTGATCCGATCCGCGCTGAAGTCGAAACGCCTTCAGAGCTTCCGCTTCATTCTTCCCTGCGCCTGAAAAATCGAGTTGGCTTTCTCTCAAATGAGCCAGGGTGACGTCCAAGCCAGGTTCGAGAAAGTCATACACGTGATTGTTGCCCAACGCGACATAGTCCACGCTTGCCCATTCAAGCGCCTCTAGCGTTTCCGGAGCTGAATAGAACGTCACGGACTTTGGCGCAGGTGCGCTGGGCGGGGTCTCAAAAACCGGGGTCTCTAAATTTATCGACGCATAGTCGGCGACCTCTAGATAAGGCTTCATTTCGGCTAATAGCGACTTGGAGTCCTCCAAGACCGTCGGGCCAGACACTAATACGGGTTCACCCTCGAACGGATCATAAAACCGTCGACCGATCATCGCGTCGCCGCCAAATACAAATAGGGTCCGGCCCGGTTTCTGATCGACAAGAACAATTTCGTCGATTTCCGGATCACTTACCAATTCTGCATGACTGAAGGTCTGACGCATAGAATAGAAACCCTCAGCCTCGATCGCCATTCGATAGACTGGGGCTGTCATTGGCGAGATCGAAAAGTAACCTTCGGTATCAGTGGTAAACTGTTCATCGCCAATCTTGAGCTCGGCGATTAAAGGCGCACCACCCGGGTCGACCACGCGTCCGGACAACCAACCAGGCGCATTTGTGTCTGAAAGCGATTGGCACGCGGCAACAAGGGGAACTGGCATGAGCGCCAACGCGTTAAAGATCAGGCGCAGCATTATAGGTCTCCTCATCTAACTCACCTTCCGATTTGGCGACCACAGTCGCGACGGCGAGGTCGCCGGTCACGTTGACCACGGTCCGCATCATGTCGAGCACTCGATCGAATGGCAGGATGAACCCGACAATGATGGCAGTCTGCTCTGCTGAAATACCGATCGACGTCAAAACCGCGGCGAGCAAAAACAATGAAGCTGAAGGAACAGACGCAGTCCCGATCGAGACAAGCGTCGTGGTCAAACCAATGATCAAATAGTCGCTTAAGTCTAACGGGACCCCAAAGGCCTGAGCAGAAAAGAGCGCAACGATCCCCACATATAATGCTGTGCCATCCATGTTCACTGTGGCGCCTAAGGGCAAAACTGAGGATCGCACGGGCACGCCAATCCCCATATTCTCTTCAGCAGCCGCCATCGTTGCCGGCAAGGTCGCTGCGCTGGAGGATGTAGAGTATGCGAGCAGTTGCGGATCTACAGCCCCTCGTGCAAATGGTAAAACTCGCATACGCGACAAGAATTTCACCATGCCAAATTGGACAATCACGATATGCGCAACGCACGCGAGATAGACCGCGAGCGCGAGCGTCACCACTTTGAGCAGTGTGGTCGCCCCCTGAGTGCCGGCGACCCAGGCAATGAGGGCAAAGACACCAAAGGGCGCAAGCTCCATAACAATGAAGGTGAGTTTGAGCATCACCTCCGAGCCAGCATTGAAGAGATCCTTGAGGACCTTCGCCTCATCTCCGACCATTATGATGCCAATTCCAATCAGAATCGCGAAGATGATAACCGCAAGTATGTTGCCCTCGGCTAGGGCTTCAATCGGATTGACCGGGATCATATTGATCAGTCGTTCGCTTAGCGTTGTTGCACTGCTCAGGGTCTGTGCCTCTGCACCGGATAGATCGACACCAACACCCGGCTGCAGCAGCGTGCCAAATACGAGACCGATCGTGATCGCGAGGGCCGTTGTTCCGAGATAAAGCGCGAAAGCTTTTAAACCGATCGATCCCAAGCGCCGTGCATCGCCCATAGCGACCACGCCTGCTACTAGGGTTGTGAAAATGAGTGGAACGACGAGCATTCGGATGGAGCGTACAAAAATGTCACCCATCCAGCGAATGGAATTGGCGCCTTCGCCCCAAATCAAGCCAACTACTAGACCCAGCACCAACGCGCCAAGGATACGCTTCCATAGCGTAATTTTAAACCAAGCTTTGATCATAGCTGGGCCTCCATACTAAGAGCACTCCGCCCGGCGTAGCGCCCGGCCGTAAAGCTCAGTGTTTAATTGTCCGCCACTAATCGCACGCTCGCCATTCACGAAGAGATGAACGACGCCTTTGGAAAGCTCAGCAGGATTTGAAAAGTCTGCGACTGGCCCAAATAACAATGGATCGAAGATCACAATGTCAGCAAAATAGTCAGCCTCAAGCCTTCCGCGCTGACAAAGCTGAAGCGTTTGAGCCGTTAGGCTCGTGCTTCGATTGATAAAGTCTGCGAGTGAAACAACCGGGTTTTCGATCACATACGATCGAAACTTTTTTGGAAAGCTCGCATACTTTCTCGGGTGGCCATTGGTCCCGTCTGAGCTCGTCATCACCCAAGGCTGTACCATGAAGTTTTTGATGTCATTGGCTTCCATGTTGAAAGACGCGATCCGGGAATCGCCTTCTAAAACAATATCAATCGCGGTTCGCACTGGGTCGGTTCCGCGTATGTCGGACTCGGCTGTCAGTGTTTGGCTTGGTGAACCGTTCGCACGCGCGACAAGCAATATCGCATCTGATCCGCCGCGCTTTCTCAGATTTTCAGTTATTTCGTTGACCAACTGGTCTTGATTGGCAGGGTCACGCAAGCGTTCATACATCGCCTCATCTGAATCGGCTTTGGCCCAGTTTGGGATCAGTGCGTTTGAAATCCGCGTGCCCGAGGCAGACCACGGATACTGATCGGCTGTGACTTTGATGCCTTCGGCGTGCGCGGCCTCTACAGCGGCGATGACCGCATCGCTGTATCCCCAAACATCGACACCAAGCGCTTTTATATGAGCGAGATGAAGTGGCGCACCACTCTGGCGGCTAATTTCAATTGCCTCATTAACGGCATTGATAAGCCCCACTGAGTAAGTGCTCTCATCGCGGATATGCGTGTCATAGATCGCCCCAAACTCGCCTGCGACTTCCGCAAGCTCGATGATTTCTTCTGTGCTCGCATAAGAGGCCGGGGCGTAATAAAGTCCTGAAGAGAGACCAAGTGCCCCATCACTCAAGGCGACGCGCGTGAGCGCTCGCATCTCCTCAAGCTCGTCGTCGTTGGGCGCTCTGTTCTCGCGGCCAAGAACTTTGCCTCTAATCGACCCGTGTCCGGTGAAAAGCGCAAAGTTAGGCCCCACACCACGCGCCTCGACCGCGCGCAGTGTTCCGCCAATATCCGTTGGACCTTGACCATCATTTCCAGAAACAACCGTCGTCACGCCCTGGGTTAAATAACCCTCGAGTTGTTTCTTCGTGTCGCTAAACAAAACGTCTGACGTCGTATGCGTATGCGGATCGATAAAGCCCGGCGCCACAATCAAACCTGTGGCATCAATGATGGTTTCGCCGCGCATATTCGCCGCTGCACCATCGCCGATGAAGACAATCCTGTCGCGATCAACAAAGATGTCGGTCGACCGTCCCTCAATCGATATTCCGTCAAAGACGAGGCCGCCCGATATCTGCACATCATAAACCGTCGGCGGTTCACTCGCGCCGCTGCACGCGACCAGCGCAAAACCAGCGCTGATGAGACCAGCTAGGAGGCGCATGACACTTACTCGTGTTCCAGTAGGAGACGCATCATTTCTTGGGCCAGGACGCGAGCTGTTTCACGAGCCTCCGTGCGATCGGTTTCATCCCCGACTTCATAAGTGATGGCTGGGATTCCATAAGTTTCATGAATGTAGGTTTTTGATGTGGGCAAAGTGAGGTTGTGCGAGCCCTGGCGCAAAAACTTGTATTCGGGAAGCAGCTCCCGGCCACCATTGAGCCATGACTCGGTAAAGTCGTAATCGGTTCCATCATTTCCGAGCGGCTGGGTATAATAGACGTTCTTGCTGGTTGAATGGAAATCGAGAAAAAGAACCAAACCTGGTGGCTCAATGCCATCGATAACGGCTTTCACCGCCTGTGTTTCTGGCTGCGTGAACGGCCCCCAATCTCGGTTCAAATCGAGTCCGCCTTTATTGTGCCGCCAATGCCCATGCTCAACGCCGTCGGGATTGATGTTGGGAATCATTATCAGGTCAAATTTGCTCCGAAAGGTGTTGGCGAGGTCAGTATCGCTCAACACTTCTTCGACGAAGCGATCATAGGCGAGCGCGCCTGGAATTTCGGGCGGATGTTGCCGCCCGGTGATCATGACCGTCTTAGCGGTCTCGAAAGACGCCTCTGTTCGGATCATCGAGATCGGACGTCCTTCAATCGAATTGCCTATCTCTGACATGGTGACGAACGGCTTTTCGGCTTGTGCCCGAGTCCAGGCTTCATGCGCCGCATTTGTGTAGAGCTCTTGCGCAGAGACGAATAAGGGCTGCGTCTCGAGATCCAAGTCAAGGGTGACGCGAAACCCTTCCGCTTTCACATCCACGCGATCCTCTGGGAGGACTGTCCACGCTTCACCATCCAAGCTGACTTTTGGTTTGTATCGGTGAGGATGTTCTTCATATTGAAGAACCAATCGAACCTTTCCAGCCTGGTTTGGTGTCAAACGCACGGCATACCACGGGCTCGGATTGATCGGCGTGTCTTCAGGCTGGAGCAGGACTTCGATCGAGGTCTCACTGAGCACTTTGCAAGAAGCCATGTTCGCTGCCGAGAAGTCTGCATCGACCCTGAACGTCTGGGTTTGGCATAGATCGCCTTCGAGCACCTCCACCACCGGTGCTTCTGTGGGCAGCTGCGAACACGCAGCGCTAAGGCATAAGGCAAAGAAAGTAAGAGATCTGATCATTTCGTGTACTCCTTAGGCGGCGCGACTTGTGTGCGTCGCTGGTCCAATGGTGTCTGCGAGACGTTCCGCAGCGCCGGCCGACAGTGTCCAGCCAAACATCCCGTGCCCCATATTCAAATAGATACCGGGCACTTTCGAAGACCCCACAATTGGCAAACTGCTTGGCGTCGCCGGTCGCGCGCCAATCCAAGTCGAGAGAATTCGGTTATAGTCTGCAACATCGGGAATAAGTGTGCGCGCAGTTCGTATCAGGTCCTGGACACGTTGACGACGACGCTCTTCGCTCGCGATGCCAAAATCCGCAAATCCGGCAATTCGAATTCGATCATCGATCCGAGAGAAAACAATCTTGTAGCCAGCATCTGTTATCGCAACTTCAGGCGGGTTTGGTCCGAGCGGCGCTGTCAGCGAGTACCCCATCACGGGATAAATCGGCAAACGAAGATCGAGGCTTTGGAGCAATTTCGTGCCAGCAACACCTGTGCAGACGACAACGGAGTCAAACGATTGAATCTCCCCCGTCGCCAGGGTCAGCTGATGCTGCCCAAGCCCTTGAGGCGTGATTTTTGTAACATCGGCATTGAACGCAAACCGCACGCCGAAATTCGTTTCGCAATATGTAACTAACTGCTCAGAAAAGCGCGCCGCATCGCCGACCGCGTCACCGGCGATCCAAATTCCTCCAGCGGCATCTCCGCGATACCCCTCAAGGGCTGTTTCTCGACTCACACAGTCTTGCCAAGACAAAATCTCGCGGTCCGACCGCTCTGAATCCATTTCGGCTTTTCGCAGATCATGCTCTCGTTTTAGCAAGACAAGCTTATGTGTCTTCCTGTGACCAAACTCAAAATTGAGATCAGACAGAATTTGGTCGAAG
>JBCBQS010000066.1:0-12662 GCA_039820085.1 Pseudomonadota bacterium | reverse complement strand
GACTTGCTTGTGGACATCGGTGTGTGGCTCCTCAGTCTTCTTTTTATATTTTGAGCGCGGCTTCGAGTGCCATCAGATAGCCGCGCGCACCGAAACCTGCAATGCACGCTTCAGCACAAGGGGCAACATAGTTCGTGGCTCGAAACGACTCACGCGCCGCAGGGTTGGATAGATGGACCTCATAAATCGATGCCTCGCAAGCCCTTAGCGCGTCATGAAGAGCGATCGATGTATGCGTATAGGCACCCGCGTTCAGGATCAAAGTATCGGCGGATTTGGAAGCTTCTTGAACCCAGTCAATTAGCTCGCCTTCGGAATTGGTCTGACGAAACGTAAGCGATGCCGACGGGGCCGCCGCCTTCATCTCATTCTCAATATCGGATAGGGTCGCATGGCCATAAATCTCCGGCTCACGAGTGCCGAGAAGGTTGAGGTTTGGCCCATTGAGAACATATATCTGTTGCGTCATTGCAACACGCTCTTGCGGCGGAATGTAAAGCTTGGCAAGTCCAATTGTCGGATATGGAGGCAGGCACGTGCAGATTATTTTAAACGGCGAAACGCGCGAAGTGGCTGCAGACATGACCGTTGCGACATTGGTCCGTACATTGGGCAGTGATCCACGCGGTATCGCCATCGAGCGCAACCTTGAGATTGTTCCGAAATCTGAGCATGCAACGACGCAGCTGCAGGATGGCGATCGGCTTGAGGTTGTTCAGTTTGTTGGCGGTGGGTGAGTCCGCCTTTAACGACTCACCGCAGTGCGTGTGGAGTATCTACGCAGGGTCGAAAAACTTAATTATCAACCATAAGTAAATGTGGCCTGTGAATCCGGCGCTGATCGTTATCGGGACCTTTGCCTTGTTTGGTTAAGCCTAAGCGCATGCTCGACGCCGTCCGAATGTATCGACTCGCGTTTTCACTCGCTGATCGTTTTATTGGTCTAGCGGACACCGCACTCATGCGCGAGCGGGTCCGGTCTAGAGCGATCGTGTTTTGGACGTTCTTTGCCGTCCCGGTTGGACTGTTCATCACAGTTTACCAACAAGCGATCACGCCATCGAGCATTGCCGGAATGGTGGGCGTTCTTGGTATCTTAGCTGCAGTCGGATTTTTGAAGATTACGAAAAATAGCACAGGCGCGGGCTTCATCTTTGGTGCCTCATCTGTGTTTGGACTTGGATTCGAACCGCTTGTGACCGGCAACACGATGTCAGCAAGCTTGGTCTTGGTCGCTGTGACGCCGGTAATTTTTGGCTTTCTGGTCAATTGGCGACGTTGCATGGAATCGGCCGTGGCGCTTTTATTTTACTTTCCACTCGTGTACCTCTCTTGGCAGTATGGTGCGCCAGACTTACCGGGTTCGGTGACCTATCTTTTTGCTTGTGCGGCTGCGACATTTGCCTGTGGATTTTCAATCGGCATGTCGTCATTGGCAACATCTAGAACAGCGTCGAGATTGCGAATGCAGCGCCAGCAAATCAAACAGCTTGCGCTAACCGATCCTCTCACCGGCCTGGCAAACCGGCGCGCATTCAATGAGAGCCTGGCGATTGCGCCTACGCTTGGCCATGTGGTCTCTCGCTCCCTCATTCTGATCGATCTAAATGGGTTTAAGTCCATCAATGATCGCTTCGGTCATGATGTTGGGGATGGCATCCTCACGCAGACGAGCAACCGGATTGAGGCGATTTTGGCGGGTGCAGCGTCGCTTTACCGGCTCGGCAGTGATGAGTTCGCGATTATTTATGACCGTTGTGAAGAGGCCGTTACGCCCGACGCATTGGCGCAGTCGCTTTTAAAGGTCTTCGATCATCCGTTCCAGCTGGAGGCGTTGAGCCTCTCGGTCAGTTGCAGCATGGGCTGCGAAACGATTAGCAGCGATACGTGCGTGCAGAAGCTATTGCTGCGAAATGCAGACATTGCCCTATTTGAAGCGAAACTGGCGCCGAGCGGGACGTGTCGCCACTTCAGCAGGGATCTTGGAGACCGCATTGAGCGCCGTCGCGCGCTCCTCGAACGCTTGCCTGAAGCGATTTCGAACCATCAAATTGATGTTGTTTACCAACCGCAACACCGCATCACCGATGGAACCGTGCTCGGCTTCGAAGCGCTTTCGCGGTGGACGGACGCCAAGTATGGGACGGTTCCACCCGAAGAATTCGTACAATTGGCCGAAGAAACTGGACTGGTGTCCGGTTTGGACCGCGCAATGATCCGTACGGCGATTGAGCAGGCTGAAGATTGGCTCTCTCCCAACATCACGCTTTCGATCAATGTGTCAGGTGCGACGCTTGTTAGCGCAGGCTTCGTCCAATTTGTGGACGATGTTGTTTCGGCGTTCGCTTTATCTCCGGATCAAGTTCAAATGGAAATCACTGAAACCGCGTTTATCGACAAGTGGGAAACCGCACGCGACACCATTTTAGCGCTGAATGATATGGGCGTGTCGCTGGCTTTGGATGACTTTGGAACAGGCTATTCCTCACTGAGCTATCTCTCAGCATTTCCGATTGATCTATTGAAAATCGACCGATCTTTTCTCCGCAATGCGCATCAAAAGACCAATATCAAAGTGATGCAGTCGATTATGAATTTGGCCGGTTCCTTGGGGCTCGATGTCTTGATCGAGGGTGTCGAGACAGAACACCATTTGAGCATGGTGAAACTCTTGGGCTGCCAGAAGGTTCAAGGCTATTTTTATTCAAAGCCACTCAGCGGCGACGATTGCGGTCTGTACTTGGAGGCGCACGCTCACGGCGCAATTGAAAAATTGGCATAAACGCCGTCTTGCTCTCAAATCGCGCGCCGGTTAAGCGAGCCGCATGACTGACTCTCCTTTGACCGTCGCCGGACGGGTATTTAATTCACGCTTGATCGTTGGGACCGGCAAATACGCTTCATATGCCCAGAACGCTGAGGCTGCGCGGGCAGCCGGGGCAGAAATGGTGACTGTGGCGCTGCGCCGGGTCAATCTATCCAATCCGGATGAGGACCGTTTGCAGGACCATGTCTCGCCGACTGAATTTACATATCTTCCGAATACCGCAGGCTGTTTCACAGCAGACGATGCTGTGCGCACCTTAAGGCTGGCGCGCGAGGCAGGCGGATGGGATCTCGTAAAACTCGAAGTTCTGTCAGATCAAAAGACGCTGTATCCCGATATGGAAGAGACGCTGCAAGCGGCGAAAGACCTCATCGCGGATGGGTTCGAAGTGATGGTCTATTGCTCTGACGATCCAGTTTACGCGCGTAAGCTAGAAGACGCAGGTTGCGCCGCGATTATGCCGCTCGGCAGCTTGATTGGTTCAGGTCTTGGCATTCAAAACCCACTCAATATTCGCTTGATCGTCGAGCAATCGCGTGTTCCTGTCATCGTCGACGCGGGCGTGGGGACTGCGTCGGACGCCGCACAAGCGATGGAGCTTGGGTGTGATGGTGTCTTGATGAACACCGCGATCGCTGAGGCAAAAGATCCGATCCGGATGGCAAACGCGATGAAGCATGCCGTCATTGCTGGGCGTGAGGCCTATCTTGCCGGGCGGATGGGGCGGAAGCGGTATGCCGACCCGTCATCGCCGTTAGCAGGATTGATCTAGCTCTCTGCGAGCGCTGCTTCGATCAGGGCTTCAACTTGCTGAGTATCAGCGCCCGAAACCTGTTCGGTTCCAACAATGAAATTAGGCGTTCCTGAAATGCCCAACGTGCGCGCCAGACTTTTTGCGTCCGCGACGGTTTTCTGAACCTCGATTGATTTCATATCCGCGCGCATCAGAGAGACATCCACACCGACGGATTCGGCGGCCGCGTCGATTTGTTCAGGACCAAAACCTGACCCGTTGTCGAGCTCCATAAGCGCCATGTGCATTTCAACATATTTGCCTTGTTTGCCGGCTGCGATCGCGGCAAGCGCGGCGCGCTCGCTTTCAGGCGATAGAATCGGAAACTCTTTGAAAACAACCCGGACTTTGTTGTCGAACCTACCGGGCAACTCGACGGCCCATTCCGCTGAGCGCTTACAGAACCCGCATCTATAGTCAAAGAACTCAACCACGGTGACCGGCGCATCAGAAGGGCCCACATAATAGTCGCCAGCATAATTGATAAGGGCGTCCTGGTTCTCAGCAATCGCTGTGCGAGCCAGTTCAGCTTCTTCCGCCGCCCGCTTTTCATTCAGAGCAATCAGAGCGTCCTCAATGATCTCAGGATTTTCCATGATGTAATCTGCGACGATCTTTTCGATCGCTTCTTTGTCTGAAGCGTCGACTTGGCTTTGGGCGCAGGCTGGAGTGAGGGCGATGGCGGAGGCAGCGAGCGCGAAGCTGATTAAGCGGGTCATGAAGGAACGTCCTGGTGTAGCAAGGTCTGTAATACTCTCACGCAAATGCTTGCTTTCTGGTGAAAGGCAAGCCGGAAAAGCTGACAATCGCGTGATGGCTCTATCGCCGACGCCGCCAGAATATTTCATTTTCAGGCAGGGCGGGGTCCGTGGCATTGCGAATATCGCTCGCTTGGCGGAAGGCTGGGGTATTTGGCGTTAGGTCCAATATTGCCCGATTTGCGAATGAATAGGCGCGCGGATAATTGCCAATATTGTAAGCAGCTTCCGCCGTGGCGACTTGCGCCATAGGGCGATTGCCTTGTTTTTCAAACACGATGGCGAGCTGCGTCCAGGCATACGGGTTGTTTGGCTCTGCGATCAACGCGTCCCGAAGGGCGTCCTCCGCGAGGGCGACATCGCCGTCCTCATCCCGTGCAAGCAAGGACCGGGCGAGCGAAATTTGAATAAGCGCCTTTCCCGGCAAGAGTCGGTTCGCTTCAATCAGCGGACCGACAGACTCAATCGGACGGCCAGTTTCAAACAGAATTTGACCTTTTAATTCGTGGAAATAGGCGTTTTCCGGTTCATCCGCGATAAGCGAGTCTATCTCTTTGAGCGCTGTGTTTAGATCCGCGACCTGCATGGCCGAAATCGACCGCGCATATCGAGCTGGAACCGACATGTCGGTGGGTGGATAGTCTCGGAACACGCGCGCAGGCTGTTCTAAGAAGCCCACCAGTTTGGCTCTCATCATCTCGAACTGGCGAACCACTTCTGGGTCTTCAGGCGCCTCTGCAAATCCTGATTCCTCGGCCAGTCTTCGCGTGGTTCGAACGCGATTTGAAGAGAGCGGGTGAGAGCGGAAATATGGATAGCGCCGGGCTTCGGATAACACTTCTTGATATCGAAACTTCTCAAAAAACTCGACGATGCCCATTGGCGATTGTTCGAGCTCGGCCAAGTACTGAACGGCCATTGTATCAGCCATCGCCTCTTCAGCACGTGTATGTACGAAGAAATTCAGCGCGGCGAATTGTTGTGAGCTTGCAATCAAAGCCGCACCTGCGTCCGGGGCCCCCGCGGCAATCGCAAGGACACCTAAGCCAATCGAAATAAGCGCAGGACGCGATGCGACGCTTGCGGCGCGCGTTCGCGTTACCGTGTGCCCACATGCAATGTGGCAAGTTTCGTGTGCGATAACGCCCTTGATTTGGCGCGCGCTGTCTGACGCCATGATTAAGCCGGTGTGCAAGTGGATGCGCTGTCCACCCGCCACGAAGGCGTTCAAGCTTGGATCATTGATGATGTACAATCCAACATCATTGGGCTCTAAGCCAGCGACCTCGAGGATTGGATCCGTCCATTCGCGCAAAGTCTCTTCAATTTCGGTGTCTCGGATAAGAGATTGACCGAGCGCTGGCAGCACCGCCGCGCTCCAAATAAGTGTCCCGATCAGTAAAGCCTGAAGCGATTTCAGCATCTATTCGACCCTTGTTACACGACCAAGGTAATCGCTTGATTGTGACTTGGCGAGGGCAAGGTGTGCAACATGACGGAAATGTCAGGTCTCGTCTTCGCCAAAATCGAACACTAAATCAGGGTCTAGCGATATTCCGGTATGGTTTCCGGGGTGTTTCGGGGTGCTGGGTTGGCAAGCAGAATATAGCACGTCCCCGCTGTCGAGCTTGAGCTCTAATTCTGTGACGGGGCCTGCCAACCGGGTGCGCGACACGAAATATTGATCCCCCTCAATGGCCCGAAAGGCCTCTGGGCGATAAAAAACAGTCTTTGCGGTGGCAGGGAGTAACGGTTTCCAATCATCCGGTAGGCGATCTCGCGAAATCTGGTGAACCGGTCCAAGCGCGCACGCGGCCTTAAAGCTGACGGGCTTTCGATAAAGCTGCTCTGGCCCGCCGATCTGCAGAATCCGTCCCGCATCAATAATCGCGATCCTATCCGCGTGGACCATGGCTTCATTCGCATCATGCGTGACCAGCAGCGCCGGGATTCCCGCGCTTTTGACCGCCTCCAAAGCTGCGTCGCGAACCTGATCTCGCATCGATGGGTCGAGACCTGAAAACGGCTCATCCAGCAAGATGGCGACCGGATTGGGGGCCAAAGCGCGTGCAATTGCAGTCCGTTGTTGTTCGCCACCAGAGAGTTGATGCGGATAAGCATCTCGCCGCGCCATCAATCCGAGTCGGTCGATCCACGCCTCAGCTTGGGTCACGCGGTCGGGTTTTGGCAAATCCCTTAGCCCGAACATTACATTCTCGATTGCGGTCAGATGCGGAAACAGGGCGAAGTCCTGAAACACAAGCCCAATCTTACGCCGTTCTATGGGAACGAATGTTTGCCCGGATGACAACTCTTTTGACCCCGACAGCACGCGTCCGGCATCGGGGCGTTCCATGCCGGCGAGCAGCCGCAAAAGAGTTGTTTTCCCGGATCCGGAGGCGCCGAGTAAGGCTGTGATTTCGCCCGGCGCGAGCGTTAGGCTGATATCGTCAACAGCCATGTGCGTGCCGAACGTTCGCGTAATGCTGTCTGCAATGAGCGGGGCGGCCGAGGTCATGCTTTAATCCTCTCAGTTCGGCTGAGGCGCCATGACAAAAGCAAAACTGGAACAAGGCCAGCAAGCACGATTAACAGCGATGGCAGCGTTGCTTGCGCCAATCGTTCGTCTGTTGCGTAGGCATGCGCGCGAACCGCAAGTGTGTCCCAACCAAAGGGGCGCAGCATGAGGGTCGCCGGAAGCTCTTTCAAAATCTCAACGAAGAGAATCAAAGCGGCGGCGACGGCGCCCGGGGCAATGAGCGGAAGATCAACGCGCCAGAATTGGTTTAAGCCTGTCACACCGAGGCTCCGAGAAGCTTGATCTAAATTCTTCGGCAAACGCGCGATCGTGGCTTGGATCGGCTCAACGCCCGCCGATGTGAACCGGCTGACATAGATCCACACCAAGAATCCGATCGCCACCGCGCCGGACAGAGCCTGACCGGTCTCCCGCAAGATATAGAGCGCGCCCAGCCCGAGAACGGCACCAGGCGCCGCGTATCCTGCAGCCGCGACAAGACGGGCGCCCAGACGCAAAGTCTCACCGCGTTTCGTCGCGAGTGAGAAGACCAAGGCCGCAATGAAAGCGACGCTGGCGCCTAAACAGCCTAAGATCAGGCTCGATTGGATGAGCGGAACGATATCCGGCGCACGCGCTTGATACTCGATGACAAGCCACACCAATCGAGACACCGGCAGCGCGAAGCAAATCAATAAGATCGTCGTACATAGGCCTGCCGCAGCAACGCCGCCCAAGACAGGCAACTTAGATCGGTCCGGGGTGCGCCATCTCACACTGGTGTTCTGCGTCCCGCGCTGACCTTGGAATAGGCGGGCAGCGACGAGAAATGTCCCCGCAATTAGGATCAACATCAATGAAAGACGCGCCGCAGTGTTGGGCTCGCCAAATGACGTCCAAGACCGAATGATGCCGACGCCAAGTGTAGGAACGCCCAAAAAGTCCGCGGCGCCATAGTCAGCGGCCGCTTCCATCAGAGCGAGACACAGTCCACCAATGATGGCGGGCGTTGCTGCGGGGATTGCGACGCGCCAAAACAGATCCATTGGTCGTGCGCCTAAGCTCCGCGCCGCTTCAAACGTCGCCAGAGATTGCATCGAAAACGCGGCGCGCGCTGTGATGTAAACGTATGGAAACAAGGTTGACGCGAGCACGAAGGCAAGGCCAGGGGCGCTAAACAGATTAGGGAACCAATAGTCCCTGGCTGAGAGGCCAGCCCAATCGCGAAACTGCGACTGGATCGGTCCTGCGACGCCCATCATGTCCGCCCAGGCATACGCCATGACATATCCAGGCATGGCCAGCGGTAGAATGAGAGCAAAGCCAAACAGAGACCGCCCCGGAAAATCGTATTGACTGATCAACCACGCGGCAGGCACGGCGAGCGCGAGGATCATAAAAGCAGTGAGGACGAGCACCCAAAGTGTGGTTGCTGTATAGGGGGCTAGACGGTTCTCTAAAATATGCGTCCACGTCGCCCCGTCGCCAGCGAAAATGCCAGCAAAGAGGGCGGCAAAAACGGGCAATCCCACCATCGCGATCACGAGCAATGGTGGGATTGAAGAGAAAGGGCGTGTCATTCGCGGCATCAGGCTTTTGCCTTACCGCGTTTGGCGCTAATTCCAACCCGCGACGTCAAAGACGCGTTGTGCTTCAGCTTGATTTTCACCGTAGACAATCAGCTGTGTGTCAGAGGCGGTGAAGGCTGGCACTTTGTCGGCGCCATTTGTGACCGCCGTCGTGTCCAAAAGTGGAAGCTCACCGGTATCGCGTGTGACATATGACTGTCCTTGCTCCGTAAGCAAGAACGCTATGAAATCTTGCGCCAGGTCGACATCATCCGCCGTATGAGTGATCGCCGCGCCAGTGACGTTGACGTGAGAGCCTGAGCCTTCGACAAATTCTGGGATCAAGAAAGCCGTCGATGCCGCGACCTGTTGATCGGCTTCATTCTCACTATTGCCGAGACGGATCCAGTAATAGTGATTGACGATGGCAAGCGAGCATTCACCAGCTGCGATCGCGCGGATTTGATCAGTATCACCGCCTTGTGGATTACGCGCCATGTTTCCAACGACTGCGCCTGCCCACTCTTCAGCGGTCTCACTGCCGTAACGGTGGATGATCTCACTCATCAGAGACAAGTTGTAGATGTTTGACGATGAGCGGACGCAAATCTCGCCCGCCTTGTCTTCGCCTGCAAGCAAGTCCCAGCGTGCCAATTCTTCCGGAGTCCATCGATCAGGATCGTAAGCGATGCCGCGCACCCGTCGGGCAACGCCATACCAGTGCCCCTCGCTTTCGCGGTAGACGGCAGGAACGGCATCATTCAAGACATCACTGTTGATGGCTTGGGTTAGTCCTGCGTCCTGAAACCGCCAAAGACTTCCTGCATCCGCCGCAATGATTACGTCTGCGGGGCTCTGATCGGCTTCTGCGCGCATGGTTTCAAGCAGTTGGCTCGCGCCTGATTCTCGCACGTTAAGCGTAACCTCGGCTTCCTCTTCGAACATTGCAAACAGTTCTTTGTCAGAATCATAATGGCGTGAACTATAGATGGTCAGCACAGGCTGGGTTTCGTCGCTCGCCCCCTCAGTGGGGGTATCAGCGGGATTCGAGCAAGCCGCCACTGTTCCAACGAGCAGTGTCAGCCCTGCAAATAATTGCGTTTTGAGTGTCATGCGTGCTCTGTCTCACAGATGCGAAGCGTTCGCAACTGGAAGAATATGAGGCAGACTGCGACAATTGGTGCACGGATTGCATGGAATCTGGGGCTTCCGCTGGACAGGTACGGGATTTTCGGTGTCGTTGAAACCAAGTCGCAGCGATCGCGAGCGTTAAACGTGTGTGGGGTACGACATGGCGGAGATTGTTTTGGACCTGGGGCCGGTCAACAAGCTTGATGAAACAGCGTTTTCGCAAGCCATTGAACATTTATCCAAAAGGTTTGAGGACGACCATACCTCAGCAGGCAATCCGGGCGATGCGCCGGACCTGATGATCAAAACCGTCAGCGATGCGGCAGGGACGCTCAGACGGTCCGTGATTTTCCAAAAGCAGGATTGGGCGCATGCTTTTATCAGGTTCTGGGAACAAGAGTGCGCCGCCTAAGTGACCCTGATATGCGCCATTGCTGTGGCGCCGCCTGATCAGCCTGCTACACTACCGCGATGTCGCGTTCACAGCTGTCCACTCAATCGGTTGCCGTTATTGGTGCGGGAATAATTGGACTATCTTGCGCGCTCGAATTGGCCAATCGCGGTCTTCGCGTCACAATTTATGAAACAAACTGGCCGCCGCGCGGCGCGAGTTGGGCTGCAGCGGGTATGCTCGCTCCCGCTTTTGAGGCGGTTAGTATGGCAGGTGGCTCGCGTGATCTTTACGATTTGTGCGCGGCCAGTGCCGGGCTTTGGCCCGATTGGGCAAAACAGATTGAAAAGACGTCTGGGCTGGCATCTGGTTATCACCCAGGTCCGTCTTTGGCGGTCGCACTGGATGAAGCGGAGGTGCGCCGGCTAACGGCGGTTGAGACAGCCCTCGCAGACGCAGTGGAAACGTCCGAAACTCGGACAGACCGCTTAGCCGCCATAGAGCCTGCATTATCTGAAAAGGTTCTATCTGGGTTGCTGTTGCCAAGCGACGGACAAGTGGACAATCGTCTGACGCTGGACGCGCTCATTGCCTGCGTCTCTCGTGACCCAATGATTTGCATCACTGCGAATGCCGCGCCGCTGAGATTGACGGCGCGAGGATTGGATCATGCCGGGCATGATGCAACCATCTTGGCAGCAGGCTGGCAAACGGGCGGGGTTCATTACTCAGCCAATGGCCACGATCGAGATATCTGCGACCTCGACCCAGCGCTGAAGCTAATCGAGCCAGTGGCTGGGCAGATGCTCTCAGTTGAGCCAATCGAGGGCGGACCGCGCATGACCATTCGCGCCGGGCACCTCTACATCGTTCCCAAAGCCGACCGGATCGTCATTGGCGCGACCAGCGAGCCAGGGCGGGTAATCGATACGCCTGAGGCTGAACAAATTGCGGCGTTGAGAGCGCATGCGATTGAGATTTGTCCGGTGCTTGAAAACGCTCCCATTCAGGAGGCTTGGGCGGGTATTCGGCCCGGATTGGCCTCCCACAATCCGCTGATTGGAGAAACGGCGATGCCTGGCCTCTTTGTCGCATCGGGTCACTACCGAAATGGCATCCTACTCGCCCCGATCACTGCGCAAATCATCGCTGATCTCATTCAAACCGGTTCAGCTGGAGCGCTCGGAGCAAAGTTTGCGCCCGCCTACGCCGCGCCAGAGCGGGTGTGACGCCTCGTCAGAGTAGACGCGGAAATCTTTGCAGAATAGACCTGCTGCGACAGGAGAATTTGAATGCATACGATTGCCCCGCTCAGTGAAGATCAACTCGCAATTCAGGAAGGCGTCGCACGCACCGTTGCCCAATTTGATGATGAGTATTGGGCGAATACAGACGAAACCGGCGATTGGCCCGAAGCGTTCTGTGATGCAATGGCGGAAGGGGGGTGGCTCGGGATTGCCTTTCCAGAGGAATATGGCGGGGTTGGGCTCGGCCTGACTGAAGCGTCTTTGATGATGCAAACAGTGACCCGCTCCGGGGCAGGCTATTCAGGGGCGTCAGCGATCCATCTGAACATTTTTGGACCGAAGCCGCTCGAGAAGTTTGGGAATGCGGAGCAAAAGCAAGAGAACTTGCCGAAAATTATCTCCGGCCAAGAAAAAATGTGTTTTGCCGTGACCGAACCGAACTCTGGTCTCGATACGTCGTCGCTTGAGACCAAAGCGGAACGCACGAATTCGGGCTATGTCATCAATGGGCGGAAAATCTGGACGACTGGAGCGCAGCGTGCCGACAAGATCCTCATCATCGCTAGGACGACGCCGAAGGATCAGTGCGCGAAACCTTATTTGGGGCTGTCGCTGTTTTACACAGACCTCGATCGTGGGAAGATTGAAGCCAATCCCATCCCGAAAATGGGTCGTAAGGCGGTCGAGTGTAACACGCTCTTCATTGATGGATTGGAAGTCCCGAAGGACCACCTGATTGGCGAAGAAGGGGCAGGGTTTAAGTATCTCATCCAAGGGCTGAACCCCGAACGTGTCTTGTTTGCGGTTGAGAGCATTGGGCTTGGCTTCGCAGCGCTCGAGAAAGCAACGACTTACGCCAATGAGCGCGTCGTGTTCGGCCGGCCGATTGGACAAAACCAAGGGATCGCGCATCCTCTCGCCAAAGCCTGGGCAGAGCTTTCGGCTGCCGAGTTGCTTGCTTACAAAGCGGCGGCTCTGTTTGATCAGGGACAAGAGTGCGGCGCTGAAGCCAACGCGGCGAAGTATCTTGGCACTGAGGCGGGTTTCAAAGCCTGCGAAACGGCTGTCCTTACCCATGGCGGGATGGGTTATGCGCGTGAGTATCACGTTGAACGTTACATGCGCGAAGCCATGCTGGCGCGGATTGCGCCGGTTAGCCGAGAAATGATCCTGAACTTCATTTCAGAGCGCGTGCTGGGCTTGCCGAAAAGCTATTAGGCTAAATCAGGCATAAGCGCCTCAGGTGCCTTCATTCCGATAAATCAGGCTGAAAACCGATTAGGTCGACGGATTTTGTCGATTATTCTCGAATATTCAGCTCGTATTCCTGATATTCCTGCCTATTCATGGCGTCGAGCCAGTTCGGCGATCAGAAGAGGCACGCGACTGCGACATGCGATTTGGAGACTATCTACGGGACGCCCGGCGT
>JBCBQS010000065.1:0-12819 GCA_039820085.1 Pseudomonadota bacterium | reverse complement strand
ATCGCGGACAGGGCGGATGTCGACTTGAGAGCCAGGCAAGAATGCGTTCACACCGCCGAGGTCAACAGTGAAGCCGCCTTTAACGCGGCCAACAATGGCACCCTTCACAGGCTCTTCTTTGTTATGATTGTCTTCAAGACGGATCCAGCTTTCCTCACGGCGGGCTTTGTCGCGAGACAAAACGGCTTCGCCCATCAGGTTTTCGATCCGGTCGAGATAAACTTCGACAATATCGCCGGCTTCAGGCTGTTTTTCCTCAAGCAGGAATTCTTTAGATGCGACACGGCCTTCAGTTTTGAGGCCGACATCCAGCACCAGATAATCGCCATTATTCGAAATGACGGTGGCGGGTACAACTTTGCCCTCGACGAGGGTGGCGGCACCTGCACTATCCTCAAACATAGAGGCAAAATCCTCAGTTGAGGGATTCATTGAGTCAGTCATGGGGTCTCCAAAAGCGCAGCATTACGGGGTTCACGGCCAGGCACCCTATGCGTCTGGTCCGCCGTCGCTGCGATGTCAGGGATAAAAGTGAGAGCTTTTAGATTTGGGGCCTTAGCTCCCAGAACTCTCAGCGTTTCGAGCGGTCACGGCGTCTACCACGGCCCGCGCTTTATCCACAGCCGCGTCTATAGTCAGATGAGTGGTGTCGATCAAGATAGAATCTGCGGCTGCCACCATCGGGGCGTTGGGGCGCGATTTATCGCGATGATCTCGCTCTTTCAGTTGAGCGATCATGTCGTCTAGCGACAAAGCTTCGCCTTTATCTCTCAGCTCTTTCCACCGCCGCTCGGCGCGGACTTCCACCGCCGCATCGACCCAAAGCTTCACATCAGCGTCGGGGCAAACCACGGTGCCAATGTCTCGGCCGTCCAAAATCGCGCCGCCGGGCTGATGCGCAAATCGTTGCTGCAACTCCAAAAGCGCGGCGCGCACCTCAGGCACGGAGGCCACTTTTGAGGCGGCTTGACCGGCTTCTCCCGAACGTAGCTGAGCCTCGGTGAAGGATTCCGGCGCCAGGGTGCGGGCGACAGATGCGAGCGCGCTGGGATCATCGAAGTCGACATTTTGCTGGGTCGCGGCGACGCCGGTTGCGCGATAGAGCCGGCCCGTATCCATATAGGGTAGATCATACAGGCTCGCCAAACGCCGAGCAATTGTGCCTTTCCCAGATGCGAGGGTTCCATCAATGGCAATGATCATGCTTCGCTCTGGCAGTTTTGGATGGTTGGCGTCTAAGCGATGGTGATTTCAACCGAGCGCTTGCTCGTCGCGTTCCCCGGTGCGGACGCGAACGACATCGCTTAAGGCATGAACGAAGAGCTTTCCGTCGCCGATTTTGCCCGTGTGCGCGATTTTTTGAAGTGTCGATAATACCTCATCGATCATTATGCTTTGCACAGCGATTTCCAGCCTCAGCTTTGGGATCTCGACCGTTTCATATTCTGCGCCGCGGTAAATTTCAGTTTTTCCGCGCTGGCGGCCAAAGCCTTTTACCTGTGTGACAGTGATCCCTTCAATGCCGAGCCCGACCAACGCTTCGCGGACTTCTTCGTATTTGTGGGGACGAATAATCGCAGTGATCATACGCATGGGGTTCTCCTGATCAAAGGTGAGTCCAAGATGGACCAGCCGGCGAATGGCCTCGGAGCGGGATGGCAGATCTGATTGGCTGCGCCGCCATTGGTCGACTGTCTTTGAGAAACTCGTCGAAGCGACAAGCTGAATCCGCTGATCAAGTTTGTCCATATCGGTAAAAACCCTCACTCTCTCCCTCGGCAGCTGCCGCTCTGGGCGGTTTAAACACACCTTGTTCAAACACACAAATATGTGGGGCTTGACAAACTTACACACCTTGCATATGTACAGCGCATGACACACAGCGAGACCAGAGGTCTGGCCCCGCAAAACCACAGGAGGTCATGATGACAAAACTACTGTATCGCGGCGTTGCGTATGAAACGGGTGCAAAAGCCCCGCAAACACTGGCCGATCAAATGAAGCGCCCTGTTTTGACCTATCGCGGGGTCGAACACGATGGTGAGCGCCCCGTAGAGGCCGCTCCTCGTGCGGATGTTCCAATGTTCTATCGCGGACACCGTTTCGCGTAAGCCCTGCCGGTAATGCCGACTGAACGGCAAAACCAGCACACTCCAAAAAAGGCTGCCCCCCTCCAAGGGCGGCCTTTTTATTGCGCGGTGTTTGAAATATCGGCGCCGAGCGCGGTCATATGCGCCATAAAGTCAGGATAGCTTGTCGCAATCATAGCGGCATCATCGATGGACACAGGGGCTTGGGCGGCTGTTCCCATAATTAAAGCGCTCATAGCGATGCGATGATCGTGATGGGTCTCCACCAGTCCACCGCCAGGAATAGCCCCGCCACACCCTTCAATAATAAAACCATCTTCGGTTTCTTCGACTTTGACGCCGTTGACTTGGAGCATCGCAACAATGGCTTTGATCCGGTCGCTTTCTTTGACGCGAAGCTCGCCCGCGCCATTAACCACCGTTGTTCCCGTTGCAAATGCGGCGAGCACGGCAAGGATTGGAAACTCGTCAATCATGCTTGGCACCAGATTGATCGGAATCTCCGCGCCATTTAAATGTGCGCTTTCGAAGCTCATATCGATTAAGCGCTCGCCCGCCGCCGTTCCAACATCTTCGGCCCCGACGGGTGCCCCCATCATGGCGGCAGCACGATAAAACCCATCCCGGGTTTCGTTCGACATTAATCCCTCGACAAGAACTCCGCCTCGCGGCGAGATCATTGCGGCCGCCGCTAAAAACGCGGCGGAACTGGGATCGCCGGGGACCGTCGTTTCTTGCGCAAAAAGAGACTGTCCACCTTGGATCGAGATAATGTTAGCAGCGCCATCTCGCTGGCTGTTCACGTCCGCCCCGAACCCTCTCAGCATGCGTTCAGAATGATCCCGCGTGATCCGAGACTCTGTGATTTCCGTCCGGCCGTTGGCATTCAGCCCAGCGAATAGGAGACAGGATTTCACCTGGGCAGAGGCGTGCGGCGGCTGATACGAAATCGCCTGCAAATCGGCGCGCCCCGTGAGGAGGAGCGGAAGGGTTTTGCCCGCACTTGCATCATACGTGACACCCATCTCGCTAAGGGGATCGAGCACGCGCCCCATCGGTCGGCCAGACAGGCTTGCATCGCCAATGAAGCGCGCGGTGACCGGATACCCCGCGACAACACCGAGCATGAGCCGCGACCCGGTGCCGGAATTTCCAAAATCGAGATCGACGCCCGGGCTTTGAAGTCCGCGCGCCCCAACCCCCTCAACACGCCACCGCTCCTCGCCAATCCGTTCAACGGATGCGCCGAGGGCTGCCATGACCCGGCCTGTGTTTAAAACGTCCTCGCCTTCGAGCAGTCCAGAGATTTCAGAAGTGCCTGTTGCGAGGCCGCTTAGGATGAGCGCGCGGTGGCTGCATGACTTATCGCCAGGTGCACGCAGAGTTCCGGTGATCTGATTCACCGGACGGGAAGTCCACACCATATTCTCGTGGTTTCCTTTAGTTACAGTACCGAGCGAAAAGCGCTTTGACAGGCGGGGACGTTTCTGGCAAGCGCGCCTGCAATGATTTTTTCATCGATGGAAAGAAAATATGGCTGATCCGGAACTTGGCACCAAACAGGTATGCCCGACATGCGAAGCGAAATTCTATGACTTGAATAAGCGTCCCGCCCTGTGTCCAAAATGTGCCTATTCCTTTGATCCGGATGAGGAATCTGCTCAAGCGACCAAGAGCAAAGTCAGAGCCGCTGCCGCCAAAGAAGCCGTTCCAGAAGACGAAGACGAAGATCTGGAAGACGAAGAGGCTGCCGCCGCTGCTGTCAAAACCAGTGATGATGATGAAGAGTCCTCAGAAGACGAAGCTCGCGAGCTTGGCGGCGACGAAGACGAAGTTGTCCTCGATATGGCGGGCGGCGATGAAGACGATGATGCCGCGCCAGGAAAAATGCCAGCCGGCTTTAGCGAAGACGGCGTCGACGACGACGATGATGACGACGATAGCGACGACATCGATCTCGATGAAGAGTTTGATCTCGGCGACGATATTGATCTGGATGACGGGAACGAGCTCGGTGAACCCGATGCGGACGACATCGAACCAGAGGGCGATGACAAATAAGACTTGATTGGCGGGCGCGGAAATTCTATGCCCGCCTTTCCCTTAAAGTTGGGGCCATAGCTCAGTTGGGAGAGCGCTTGCATGGCATGCAAGAGGTCGTCGGTTCGATTCCGTCTGGCTCCACCATTTATCCGACAGACGCAAAATGCTTCGACAGCTTCAGGCCTTGGCCCTGATAGTTGCTCGTCTTGCCGCCATACAGCGCTTTTGGCTTTGTCGACATGGGCTCGTAGATGAGTTTTGCTACCGGCTGACCGTGTTCTAGAATGAAGGGGACATCGCGGGATCTGACCTCCAGCACCGCGCGGCTGCCGCCTTCATTTGTGCCAAAGCCAGGGTCAAAAAACCCGGCATAATGGGCGCGAAACTCGCCGAGCTCCGGGGCAATCGGGGCCATCTCGGCAGCTTTGGTTGGCGCAACTTTGACGGTCTCTCTGCTCGCCAGAATGTAAAACTCTTCAGGATCGAGGATCAGGCGACCTCGCTGCGTGTAGAGCGGTTCCCAAAAGTCGCGCACGTCATGCCGCCCAATACCGCGCAGGTCGATCAAGCCACCATGGCGCTTCGCGCGCCAGCCAACAGGCGCGCCATCCGGTTTGTCGAGATCAATCGAGACCGTCTTTTCCGAGGTGTCTTGACCACGGCCACGACGGAGTCTGAGCTGCGCAAGTCGATCACCGGGACGAACCAATATTGGAAACGTGCGAGGGCTGATTTCCAACCAGAGTGGACCAGAATATCCGGTCGGAACCTCGTCAAACGCTTTCGACCGATTGGTGACCACACGTGTGAAGACATCAATGCGTCCGGTTGAACTTTTTGGGTTCGCTCGACCGGAAATGCCTGCAGGCAGGCGAAGCGATTCTTGCAACGGGACGAGATAGACGCATCCGGTCTCTAAGACGGCGCCTTGGGGTGTGAGTTCAATCCGGTGCAGTTCTGTGCCCGGCTGCTGCAAGACATCTGCAACGCTCCGGCCGGTCCCGGGTAGAAAACTGGCGCGGATACGATAGGCGTCTACAGCCAAGCGCAAATCTAGACTGGCAGGTTGAATCTGATCCTGATCGAGCGGGTCCTGTGACTTGATTGCGCCCGAGTTGAACAGATCATGCAATTCACGATCTGCTAAAACGCCCAGTTTTCCATCCGCCATGGCTTGATCCTTTAATGTGGTAAGGCTTATGACGATGCGCCTTGATTGCAAAGGATTTCGCCATGACAAAGCGCAGTAAAGATTGGGCTCTCGCCACCAAATTGGTGCGCGAAGGAACAATGCGCTCTCAATTTGGCGAAACAAGCGAGGCCATGTACCTGACCTCTGGCTATGCTTATGACAGCGCCGAGCAGGCAGCAGCGCGTATGGCCGGCGATGAAGACGGCTATGTCTATTCGCGCTATGGCAACCCAACCAACCAAATGCTGGCGGAACGATTGGCGGCGCTTGAGGGCGCCGAGACGTGCCGGGTCACCGCTTCGGGCATGGGCGCGATCTCAACAGCCATGATTGCGCCTTGCAGCACGGGCGATCGTGTTGTCGCTGCAAGCGCTTTGTTTGGATCCTGTCGTCATATCTGCTCGACGATTTTGCCGCGCTATGGGGTCGAAACGGAATTTGTGAATGGCCGCGATCTCGATGCCTGGAAGCGGGCTTTGTCGAAGCCGGCGCGTTTGGTGCTGATTGAAAGCCCATCCAACCCGCTCTTGGAAGCCGTCGATATTGAGGCCGTTGCAGAGCTTGCTCATGCGGCGGGGGCCTTGCTTGTCGTCGATAATGTGTTTGCGTCGCCAGTCTTGCAAAAGCCGCTTGAGCTCGGGGCGGACATCGCGGTCTATTCGGCCACGAAACATATGGATGGGCAGGGCAGGGTCTTGCTCGGGGCAATCTTGGGCCAGGCTGACTTTGTCGAAGAGCATATCGATCCTTGGTTGCGTCATACAGGACCTGCGGCGTCGCCGTTCAATGCTTGGGTCGTCTTAAAAGGGCTGGAGACACTTGATCTCCGTGTGCGGCAGGCCTGCGCCAATGCGGCGCATCTCGCAGATGCAATCGCAGCGCATCCCAATGTGCAGGCGATCCGTTACCCAGGTCGCTCGGATCATCCCGATTATGCTGTGCATCAAAAGCAAATGTCGTCTGGCGGCACGTTGATAGCGTTTTCGGTCAAGGGCGCGCGCGCCGAGGCCTTCAAAACGCTCAACAGCTTAGACCTGGTCGATATTTCCAATAATCTCGGCGATACGAAATCACTCGCTTGCCATCCCTGTTCGACAACGCATCGGGCTTTGACCGAGGCCGAACAAGTGGAAATGGGTTTGGATGAAAGTTGGATACGCCTATCTGTCGGCCTCGAAGATCCTCAGGATCTCGAACGGGATCTCATGCAAGCCCTTAGTGCGATCTAAAAGTAGTGAGCGGCGCACATGCATCGCAGGTTTCAACCGCCGGATTTTTCTCGAGCCGGGCGAGGCTAATATCTGCGCCGCAGCTGACACACGTTCCGTACGTGCCTGATGCGAGGCGCATGAGGGCGCGCTCGATTAAGGCGAGCGTTTCGGTACCACTACACTCGTCTAAAGTGTGGGGCAGGGCGTGTGATTTTGGCCTCGCTGGATCGAGTGGAGTCTCACGCTCTGAACGTGGATCTGTTCCCCCGGCGGCGACCAAATCCTCGTTAAAAGGATCAAGTTGCGTCTTCATATGTATAACCTGAGCGGTCTTTAAGGGCTTGGCAAGCCTAGCAAGTCAAAAGAAGCATCCTACATATCGATAATCGGAAGATTCATGGCGGGAGCGGCTGTATGAGCGTTGAATCACCTCTGGAAATGACAGGGGTCAGCAAGTGGTTTGGGAGCTTCCAAGCTGTTCGAAGTTTAGATTTCGACGTTCCGAAAGGCTCAATTGTTGGATTTCTTGGTCCAAATGGGGCTGGGAAATCAACGAGTCTGCGGATGGCATTAGGCGTTCTGTCGCCGGACCGGGGACATGTGAACCTATTTGGCGCAGCTCCAAATCTCGAGTCGCTGAAAAAGGTCGGATTTCTACCTGAAGAGCGCGGCCTCTATAAGAAAATGAGCCCGCGCCAGATCATTACCTATTTCGCCCGGCTAAAAGGCATGTCGAGCCGCGATGCTAAGGCGCGCGCCGATGAACTTCTCGACATGATGGGGCTTGGCGAGTTTGCGCGTAGCCGCGTGACAAAGCTCTCAAAAGGCATGGCGCAGAAAGTCCAAATCCTATCAGCACTGGCCCATAGCCCTGATTTTCTGATTTTGGACGAACCCTTTTCCGGGCTCGATCCGGTCAATCAACAGGCGTTGGAAGACTTGATCATTGAGGAACATAAACGCGGCGCGACGATCGTGTTTTCAACCCACGTGATGGAGCACGCGGAACGTCTGTGTGAGAAGATTGTGATGATGGCGCGGGGGCGGAAAGTCTTCGATGGGACTCTGGACGAGGCCTATACCGCGCTCGGTCGAGCCGTACATATTGGTGTCGCGGATGGATTTGATCTGAATGGCGCCCTATCGGCGAAAGGGTTTGGAGCCGTGCAGGACGGTGATCATTGGCGCGTGAGCTTGAGCCAAACGCAGACCTCTCAAGACGCCTTGAGAGCCACACTTGATTCTGGTGCGCCGATCACAAGCTTCACGCCCCAAGAAGCGCGTTTGCGCGATGTCTTTGTTTCGCTGGTCAGCGAAGCGGAAGCTCAAGACCTAACTGATTCTCTCGCGGCAGATGCCGCGGCTCAAGCGAAGGATGCCGCATGATCCGCTCGACTTATTTGGTGACCCGCCGCGATTATCTCGGATACGTTTCGGCCTGGGGTTTTTGGCTGGGCTTGTTGTTCACGCCGGTCATTTTAGCCGTTTTCATTCTTGCGCCGACATTTGCCCAAAATGCTCAACCCACACGTTATTTCACGATCATCGAACAAGGCACCGAATTCACCGACGCGCTGCGCGCCGAACTGTCGGATTCTGACAGCGTCATGGCGCGGGCCATGTTGGACCCGATGGCGGCAATCGAAGATCGCGACAGCGAAAAAATCGTCGCGTTCGATGCCGCGATCGCTGAGGGTGCAAGTGTCACCGAGGCGTTTGAACAAGCTGGCGGCAATCCTGAGATGTTGCCGCGCCAAGACTATGTTGAGGTCGAGCCGCCGGTTCGAACGAGCGAAGCTTTGGCGCCTTATATCGCGGGCGAAACCCTGATTGATACGTCCGAAGGACCGCAGCCTTTGTTTGCGGCCTTCCTCGTCAATGAGACGTCCGGCGAGATTGAGTATTGGTCTGAGAATCTGCAAGCGCAGAGCTTGATCAGTGCAGCTCAACAAGCCGAGCAAGACTTGCAGCTCGATCGTGCGCTCGCCGAAGTCAATGTCAGCCGCGATGTGTTGACCCAAGCCCGCGCGGCGCGCCGTGATGTTACACAGCAGCGCGTTCGGACCGGAGACGATGCCGACGTTGGCTCAGAAGTGACTCAGGCTGACCAAGCCCCCTTCGTTGTGTCTGTGATGATGGCGTTTTCATTGTGGTTCCTAATCTTTTCGGTCGTGAACTATTTGCTGATGGGCACAATTGAGGAGCGATCAAACAAGATCTTCGACAGTTTGCTGACCTCGGTAAAGCTGCCGCATATGTTGGCTGGAAAGCTCCTAGCGGTTCTCTTGCTATCGTTCACATTGGTCGGGTTCTGGTCGATCGGATCCGGCGTTTTGATGTGGTTTGCGCGCGATGCGATCCCGGCGGATGCCTCTCAGTTCCTGGGCGCGATCGTGACCGCTGCGGCCAATCCGGCTTTGTTCATTCCGGCGCTTATCAGCTTTGTGCTTGGCTATTTGATGTATGGGTCATTGTTCTTGGCGCTTGGATCGCTGTGCGACACAATCCAAGAAGCCCAGACGCTTATGACACCGCTCATTGTGACTTTGATGGCACCGCTCGCAATGCTGGCCTTTGCGATCCAAGACGCTGAGTCGGCCCTGATCGAGATTATGGCCTGGGTGCCGGTGTTTACGCCATTCTTGCTGATCTTGCGGATGCCAACTGAGCCACCGCTCTGGGAGGTTCTCGCGCAGCTTGGTTTAATGACCCTGACGACATTGGTCATTTTGTATCTCGCAACGCGGGTCTACCGTGCGGGCGCTGTGCATGGCGCGGGCGTCAATGACGTGATGGCGTTCTTCGGCAAGCTTGTCCCAGGAAAGAAAGCGGCGGCTTAAACTGCGAGTTCTTCAACCGTCTCGAAGGAATCCGCTTTTGCCAATTGTGGGAAAAGCCTGATCCAGAGCACGCACACGCCAATCGCCATCACGCCGCCGAATAAAACGGCACCGACTGGGCCGAGCAATCGCGCTGCGACTCCGCTTTGGAAGTCACCCAGCTCGTTCGAGGCAGAGATGAAAATGAACGAGACGGATGTGACGCGTCCTTTCATTTCATCGGGTGTTGCGAGCTGAATGAGCGAGGCGCGGACATAGACGGAAATCTCGTCAGCCGCGCCGGTTACGATAAGCGCGACAAAGCTCAGCCAGAACACGGAAGACAGGCCAAAAACCAAAGTCGCGGCACCGAAGATTCCGACCGCCCAAAACATCCAGGGCCCAACCCGCCGGGCGAGCGGTTTGCGCGCCAATAGAAAGGCTACTGTTAAAGCGCCAATAGCAGGTGCGGCCGCCAAAAAGCCCAATCCGGTTTCGCCAACTTGCAAAATGTCGCGCGCGAAGACGGGTAAGAGCGCGACCACGCCCCCAAAGAACACCACAAATAGATCAAGCGAGATCGCGCCAAGAACGATTCTGTTGCGGCCAATATAGCGCAGACCTTCGAAGATCATGTCGAAGCCACGCGCATGATCAAGCTTTTCGTGTGCCGGCGTTTTTGCTGTTGCGATGGCGAGAATGGCAAAGGCGATGAGGCCAAACGCAACCGAGTAGACCAGGTCCAATCCACCGGCAGCTAAGAGCAATCCGCCGATTGCGGGGCCGACAATTTTGGCGGTTTGAAACCCGAGTGAGTTGAATGCAATCGCCGTCGGCAGCTCAGCGCGCGGCACCAATTGTGGATAGAGTGCGCTCGCTGCGGCGGGCGTGAACGCGTTGACGATCCCGAGGAGGGCCGCGACCGCGAAAATCATCGGAAGCGCTTGGTCTGCGGGCAAAGACAGCGTTAACAGTAAGCCGACCGTGCCGACCAAACGCACCAAGTTGCTGACCACAAGGATCATTTTTCGGTTCAGGCGGTCTGCGGCCTGTCCGCCGATCAAAGACAGCAAAAGCACCGGGATAAACTGCACCAAGCCCACCAGCCCGAGCATGAAGGCCGCCTCATTGATGCTGAGCCCCATACCGCCTGCATCGATCGGATCGCGGGCCAAATCGTAGACCTGCCAGCCAATCGCAACAAACTGCATTTGCCGCGCCGATGCGACAGACACGCGCATCAACCAGAACTGAAAATACGCTCTGTGGCGAAAGATCTGGAGGGAGGGAGCGAGCGCCATCCGGGCGTCCTAATGCTTCGCGTTGGCTTGGCAATTGAAAAAATTGTCAATGACGCTTGACATGACAAGGACACTTGTCTATCTGACAAGCACACTTGACATACGAGGTTCAAATGTCCCGCATCCGTTTTCAGCCAAAAGTGGCCGTCGCGCTTTTGATCGTCCTGGTCAGCGTCGCGGTGCAATCTGGGTTCGCTGTCGGCGTGTTTGGCCCGGCTTGGCTCAGCCCCATTCTCTCATTGCCGGGGCTTGCGACCTTGGCCTGGCTTTGGCGCAAAGCCGAACGAGACCACCAATCCTCACAAGCGTTTACGCAGCTTGTGATTTAAATTTGCAGTAGGATTCCGACATGACTCAACAGACTTATAAATCAGCAGCGCGACGCTATTGGCGGGCCTTCATCCCGATCATGGCCATTTATGTGATCGCGACTCTCGCCGGCACTTATTATCTCAACACATTCGAAACCGAACCGAGAGCCTTGCAGATCGCAATTGCTGTCGCCTGCACGCTCCCGATCATTGGATTTCTGATCATTATGATCCGGTACTTCCTTGAAACCGACGAGTATAATCGCCTGATCCAACTCAAGGGTTTTTCGATCGGTTCCGCGGTGACGATCAGTGGGATCTTTTTGTTCGGGTTCCTGCAAATGTTCGACGTGATCGGATATGTCGAGGTGTTCTGGTTCGGCCCGTTCCTCTTCATCGCGTATGGAGTGTCGGTCTATCTGCTCGGTGGGAGACAGTGCCTGTGAAGAATATTATTCGAGCGCTGCGCGCCGAGCGCGGCTGGAGCCAAGCGGCATTGGCGGATCAACTCGGCGTTTCACGTCAATCCGTCAACGCGATCGAAACTGGAAAGTATGATCCGTCCCTACCGCTCGCCTTTGCTATTGCGCGACTGTTCGAAAGATCAATTGAAGAGATTTTCAGTGACGGTCCCGCGTCAGCGAAACTCGCGGCGGAGTAGTCAGACCCTGCGAGCCCAGAATCAAAGAGGGGCGCGGACCTTTCGGCTCGCACCCCGTTTTGATTCCAGTTGTGTCGCTTCGCTTGGTTCCGCTAAGTCGCAAACTCAGCGCCTCAACTGAAATCTGAAACTTCCCGTTCTGCTTGCGCAGTTTTGTTAAGTCCCACCATCCAGATCCCGTAACCGGTGTTCTTTCTGGCCTGCGTTTCGGCTCGTGCCCCGTTCGCAGATATGGCCCTGTTTTGCCCCTCTAGTTGAGGCGTAACAGACGTCGCGTTGCCTTTCCCTTCATCTCCGTTGGCTCCTTTGTGCACCCCATTTCTGGGGGTTACTCGTGAGCCGCCTTCGTCCGGGCGCGCCGTTCTTTCTGCAGGGTTTCCGGTGGCTTTCCGGTCTCCGCTGCCGACAGGGACAGAATGACTCAGATCCCAAAAGAGTCGATAGCGAAATGAAAAGAATCCGCGTGAATCGTGGAATTCTTCCACAGAAACGCAGATTCTGTGGACAAATGAGATGTTTCGTTCCGGGTTCGAACCAAAGATGTTCGGCGACACCGCTTTGGATAGCGCCGTTTAACATGATGGGGTGGGCTGTCTAGCCCTTCGCCTTTAAATTGTTTGCAGGCGTTTAATCTGCGTCTTCGACGAATTCGATGCCGACATCCGTTCGAGTCCGCCAGCGCATCCGCGCGCGGCGTTTGATGCCATAGCGAGCAATTTTGACTTCCATCCCGTCAACGAGACTGTCGCCATTCTCAAACCGGATACGTGAGCCGTTGGGAGACAGGTCGAGCGCAACCCCCTTTTTATGGTGGTGCCCATTGTTCGAAACTGCAACAGCGTCCGCGAACACATTGCTGCGCTCCGTTCGCCGCCGTTCGACCATTTCTGGCTCAGGATCAGCTTCGACCTCTTGGTTTTTGCGTTTAAATAGCCCAAACACCGCTATCCGCTCCAATGACTCATCGCACGTGAGCAGCAAGAAACGTACCAAACTAGCCGCTTTTGAGCAGAAGTGTCTCTGGATCTATGGTTCTGTAAAAGCAGGCTGGCCGTCCGGTATGACATGCACCGCCCGTTTGGTTGACGGTTAACAGGATCGCGTCTTGATCACAGTCAATCTTCACCGTGACCACAGATTGCGTATTGCCGGACGTTTCACCTTTGACCCAGAGCTGCTGGCGCGAGCGGC
>JBCBQS010000064.1:0-12867 GCA_039820085.1 Pseudomonadota bacterium | reverse complement strand
GATTGGTACGTGGCTGCCCAAGGCTATAAATTGACCAAGCTGCGGACCCAAACCGCCTTGTCGAAAGGCCAAACGCCTGGGCCTGAAAACTCCATTGGTAAGATTATCACCGCCAATCAATTGCAGGATATTTGTAATTCAGCCATCGAGATGCAGGACCACTACGGCCTGATGACCGGCGATGATATGCCTGCAGACGGCCTATTCCAGCAAAGTTTCATGTGGGCGCCGGGCCTACGGATTGCGGGCGGAACAGATGAGATCCTTAAGAACATTATTGCCGAACGTGTGCTCGGACTGCCGCAAGATGTACGGGTCGACAAAGACATTCCGTTTGATGAGCTGAAACAAGGCTAAGGCAAGCGCCTCAAATACTTGAATGATTGAAGCCCCATCGCACGATGGGGCTTCTTTTTTGGCAGTAATTCAACCTTAACGAGATATCGCATAACCTTCATGATTAATTGAGATTCGCGCAATGTTTTCGACTTCGACGAAAAACAAAATCGATTTGGACCGAGCCCTCAGCAAATCATCTGAGGCGCCGATCCCGATTCTGCGCCCCCGATCAGAGAAACGACGCGGTGAGCGCAAAGGTATTTGGTGCGTTTGTTCGGTCCTTAATGAAGCAGGTCAAGCGCGTGAAGGGATCATTCTCGATGTCTCCAAAACCGGCGTGCGCGTGCGCTTTCGTAGCCGGGGAACGTTGCCTCGCGTGGTCAAGATTAAAGCCTCACGCATTGGCCTGAACCGCTATGCCCGCGTGGTTTGGCAATCAACGTTTGATGCTGGCTTTGAGTTTATCCCGGATCGGAAGTCAGCTAGGGTCGCCTAAATGGCGATGGAGGGGTATCCATGACACGAGATGAACTCGTTGCGCTCTATGAGCGTGCGATAGCCGCATCAAGTGCGTTTGAGCGCAAAGGCAAAGCCAATCCATACACGTCTGCCAATGGGCATATGTTCTCTCAAATCAACAAAGACGATCAGCTCGGTATCCGATTGCCCAAGCAACGTCAGGTGGACCTTGCGACCGCTTTTGGAGCGGGACCGTTCAAGTCCTATGGCGCCACGATGCGAGATTATGTCTGTCTCACAGATGGTATGCTTGCCGATGAAGCCTTGGTCACAGACCTTTTGGTGGAAGGCTTTGCGTTCGTTTCAGCGATGCCGCCAGGCGGTAAAAATAGTCGCTAAAAGACCCCCATGGCGAGACCTGCAGCAATCGCCGCTCCGATCTCACGACAGCGTACAAGATCCGGTTTCAAAATCGTCTTTGGGGCCAAGATTTCCGCTTCGGTTTGCGCATGGGTGCAGATAATCAGCGGAGGTTGCACCTGTTTAAGCCGCCAGCCAGTGGCAATCCGCGCGAGTTGGCGAACGGCGTTCTCACCGTCAGATCCTGCGCAGATCATTTGCGCATAAGGGCGGCCTTCGAGACGCCCCAATACCGGATAATAAGTGCGGTCGAAGAACTCTTTCATCTCGCCCGATAGTGCCGCTAAATTCTCAGGCGCGGCGAAAATGTATGCGCCCGCATTGAGTAGATCACTCGCGGTGACGTCTCGTGCCGGAATGAGACGAGTTTCAACCTCTTCACGGGCCGCGTCATACGCCGCCATGGCCATTTGTTCGGCACCGCCCGTGCGCGAATGATATATGATTAGAAGCCGCGTCATCGGCAGAGACCCTAACCTGGATGCAGCGCGCGTCTAGCGGTCTTTCGGATCAAGCGCGTCGCGCAAACCATCGCCGATAAAGTTCAAGCAAAGCAGTGTCACCATCATGGTCAGCGCGGGCGCAAGCAACATCCACGGCTTGTCTTGCATCTCCTTAGCCCCGTCGGAAATCAGAACACCAAGTGAGGTCAGCGGCTCATTCACGCCGAGCCCTAAGAACGACAAGAAACTCTCCGCCAAAATGACGACGGGGATGGTCAGCGTCACATAAACAGCCACAGGTCCCACCACGTTCGGCAGAATGTGTCGGCGAATGATCGTGAAAAATGGAACGCCAGTGGCGCGGGCCGCCTCGATAAACTCCATATTCTTGATCGCGAGCGTTTGCCCGCGAACAATCCGGCTCATGGTCAACCATTCGACAGCGCCAATCGCTGCAAAAATCAGGATAATGTTGCGCCCAAATACGGTGAGCAGAAGGATCACAAAAAAGATGAAGGGCATCGCGTAGAGAACGTCGACAAAACGCATCATGATATTGTCGACCCGACCGCCGACAAACCCTGCCACTGCGCCCCACGTGACGCCGATGATGAGAGACACAATCGTTGCGACGAGGCCGACCGCGAGTGAAATGCGAAGGCCGATCATCAGGCGTGCAAGGCTGTCTCTGCCCTGAGTGTCAGTGCCCAAAAGGTGCAAGTTTTCGAACGTTGGAGCGAGCTCAACATTGGCCGAAATCGTGCGGTAATCATGCACCCAAATGAACGGACCAATGGCGGCGATCGTGATCATTATTCCGAGCACCCACATCGAAACAACGGCCGCTTTGTTGCGGAACAAGCGCGCTTTGGCATCGTCCCAGAGCGAGCGTCCGCCCTGGATGGCGGTTTCGACGGCTTGCTTGCGCCCGGTGAGGTCTAACGTATCAGTCATACTTCACCTTCGGATCGAGCAGAGCGTAGAGAATGTCTGCGATCAAATTGAACAAAACTATCAACGTCGCGTAGATAATGAGCGCGCCCATAACGAGTGTGTAGTCGCGATTGATCGCGCCATCGACAAAGTAAGATCCCATACCTGGCAAACCGAAGATCCGTTCGATGACAAGTGAGCCAGTCATGACGCGCGCCATTGCCGGGCCGACATAAGAGACGAGCGGCAGGATCGCAGACGGCAGGGCGTGGCGCAACACAACGTCACGCTCAGACAGGCCCTTGGCGCGAGCGGTGCGGATATGACCAGACCGCATCGTCTCAATCACACTCGCACGCATTAAGCGCGAAATAATCGCGATTTGCGGCAGCGCGAGCGTGATCACCGGCAGTGTCATGTTGTGAAAACTCATGCCAATATTTGGGTACGTACCGAGCCCCCCCACGGCGAAAACGCTAAAGGTGAGCGCAAAGATAAGGATCAATATCGGGCCTGTGACGAAGGTCGGGATCGATATTCCGGCCATTGCGAAGCCCATGACGGAATAATCGCCAGCTGTGTTCTGACGCAGGCCCGCAAAAATCCCCATCGCAGTGCCAACGATGATGGCAAGTGTGATCGACAAAAACCCGATTGCCAGACTGATCGGAAGACCATCTGCGATAAGATCATTCACGCTTTTTCCGAGCGTTTTCATGCTCGGGCCAAAGTCGAGTTGAACAACGCCCCAAAGGTAATCCGTGTATTGTTGCCAGAGCGGTTTATCGAGCCCGAATTTTGCGTTGAGCGCGGCTTCCGTCGCCGCATTTAACTTCCGTTCGCCGTCGAATGGACCGCCCGGTGCCATGCGCATCATGAAGAAGGCAACTGTAATAATGACGAGCAATGTCGGGATGGCGATCAGTAGCCGCCGTCCCGTGTAAGCCCATGGTATTCGCGATAGAATGCGCTGAACAGCGGTCACTTGATCGTGCTTCCCATTACTTATGCATTTGATTCAACACCCAGGGCTTGGCAGCCTTGAAAACAATACTTAGGTTCACGCCCGATCAGGGAAAGTCAACGCCCATCTACACCGGAGCTGCGCCATGTTGGATATTCGTAAAGTTACTGATGGATTTTCAGTAGCGCCGCAAATTGACGAAGCAGACGTGCAAGCCATTGCGGATGCGGGGTTTAAAACTCTCATCGCCAATCGCCCAGATGGAGAAGGCGGCGTCGATCAACCGCGCATGGGCGCAATCCGAACCGCTGCCGAAGCTTTGGGCCTGACCTTTGTGGCAATTCCTTTCTCTGGCGCACCAACCCCTGAAATCCTCGATCGCTTCGGCTCAGCTTTGAGCGAAGCCCCGTCACCGGTGCTTGCATATTGTCGCACAGGGACGCGCTCGATTACCGCTTGGGCGCTAACTCATGGCGGTCAAGGCATGGGAGACGAGATCGTCGATGCGGCTGCAGGTGCTGGATACGACCTGTCTCAGCTGCGCGCCCTTCTCTGAGGGCCGTATTAGCTTTTTTGTGAGCAAATATTCACTTCAGCTGGTGGAAAGAGCTTGCTAGCGAAGGTTAAGCGTGCGATCCACGCCGCAAATGCCGCTGCGAAGGCAAAGGAGTAAAGTATGTCACGAAATTGGTTGGCAGACTTTAAGTATGAAGACGGGGCCTGGCTCGTCAAAAAGACCGGGCATCGCATTCCAGCGTCACCTGATCTGATCAATGACATCTTCACGTGGCTAACATTCTACACTTTGGCGCAGTCATGGCGGTCCTGGCGCCGGATCACTGGGCATAAGCGCCCGACGATCGCGTTTTACCCCGAAAAACCGCGTCCTTGGTACTTTGTTTGGCCGGTTATGCACGCCTCGGGTGCGAAACTGATTTCAGATCCAAGCATGGCGGACATTGTCTTCCAATTTGACGACTCAACGACGGTGAATCATGAGCCGCCAAAGACGAAGCCAGGCGCAAAACTCGTTAATTTCGGATGCCAAGACATCTCAAAATCCAACGTTGCCGCCGCATTCGAACGCGCTGCTGGCTACAATCTTTCAGTTGATCCCAAGACATTCACTGGGCGAATGGTCGAGAAGTCTGAAAAGAATGCCTGTCATGACGGCCGCGTCCTAGAAGGGCCTGTCGAGCCCCATCCAGACAAAACTTACCAAGTCCTCGTTGATAATGAGGTGCATGGCGGGCTGATCGAAGACCTGCGTTGCTGCATTGTCGGCGGCGAACCGGCCATCGTCTTTCGCAAACGCCGCCCGATCGGACGCCGGTTTTTGAACGAGAATGCCGAAGTCATCTTGGACACCCCCAAGAATTGCTACACGGAAGATGAAATTCGCGTGATCTCACGATTTGCTGAAGAGATCGGGCTAGAATGGGGTGGGGTCGACGTGCTACGCGATAATGCGTCTGGCAAGATTTACATTGTCGATGCGAACAAAACCGATATGGGCCCACCGGTCGCGCTTAAGCTTGGAGACAAGTTGAAATCGACCCGCCGCATGGCCAAAGCTTTTGTCGAGGCGTTCGCACCGAAGCGTAAATAGTTGCTAGATTTGCGAATCGTCGGCAGCAATGCTGACATTAGATATAAGAAGACAAAAAGCAGCATAACTCCCATGGCCATTCCTTTTGTGCGTGAAATTGAATTTGAATACGGCAAGGTGGAGCAAGTCTCCCCGCTGATCCGCCGTGTCATTGCGAATAATCCAGGCCCGTTCACCTATGTTGGAACGGGTGTTTACATAGTCGGACATGGCGAAGTCGCCGTCCTCGATCCAGGTCCCCACGACGAAGCGCATTTTGAAGCCTTGAAAGCCGCGCTTGAGGGCGAGACCGTCAAATATGTCCTCGTGACGCACGGCCACTCTGACCACTCACCCTTAGCCAAACCCCTGGCCGAATGGGCAGGTTGTAAAGTCTATGCCAAAGGCTGCGGTGAACCGACGGCGAAAGGTGAGCTGGGGAGTGAAGATGATGCCGGCTTCTCACCAGATGAATGTGCGTGTGATGGTGATGTCTTTCAGGGTCCCGGATGGACGCTAGAGACCATCGAAACACCCGGGCATACCACCAACCATCTCTGTTTTGCGCTGAAAGAAGAAAATGCTTGCCTCACGGGTGACCACATCATGGGTTGGTCGACGACGATTGTCGCACCGCCCGATGGCAATATGGCGGACTATTTCCAGAGCTTAGACAAAATCGAGGCCCGCGACTTTGAGACTCTCTGGCCGACGCATGGTTCGCCAATTGAAGGTCCGGCGTTCGTCAAAGAGTTCATCCAAGCCTATCGCCAACACCGCCAGGACCGCGAGAATGGCGTCATTGAACAAATGAAAGCGGGCGTCACATCGATTCCGGACATGGTCAAAACCATGTATGTCGGACTTGAAGAGCGCCTGTTTCCAGCCGCGTGCATGAGCCTGCTCGGTCATATGCTCAAGCTGATTGAAGATGGTCGCGTGGTCTCAAATGATGCGAGCCCGGTTGTTCAGAGCGAGTTTCGCTTGACGAAAGTCGACGCTTAGGGCGCGCGGCGTCCATCGCCGCGATCTTCAAGCTCGATCATCAAACCATAGACACGGGTTGAATTTGCGCCGAGGTCGGACAGCCCAACGCGGCTGGTGGATCGAATATCGACTTCGGTGACGCCGTTCACCGCCTGCAGGCGAATGGCGACATCGTCTTTGAAGCCAAACCAACCAGATGTCGCGGTGGCTTCGACTTGGAGCAGGTCACCTTCAATTGTCGCAGGTGGAATGATCTCCCAGCCCTTGCGAGACATAATCCGTTCGGCAAGGGCGGCGACGTCTTGTGGAGATTGGCTGAAATACAGCGTTTCTATTTTAGGATAGACGGTGCCTTTTCCGCCTTCTTTCACTTCAGCCTCTTCTTGAAGTTCCGACACCAGCCGACCCGCTGTGCCGGGCCATCGCGCCTCAGCATAGTCAGGTACGGTCGGGGCATCGAGAACAGGATTCGTTTCACCTTGTGCTGTGCGCGCGTCCATAATCGTCTGACTGAACTGGATCGGATCGGCCCAATTGGTCTGAATGTCATGCAGTGGTGGAAGCGATCCAGCTTGCGCGCCAAGCCCCGCCAGCCGGAACATACAGAAGGCGGCGATCAACAAGGCCCCGAAGCTGAGCACGAATGATTGGAACCGTGGGGCTTTGATGATCGCGATAATCTGGGCGATTATTGAGACCCCAACCGCAAGCAAAGCGATCCCAGGCCCAACCCCAATCGTCATTTGCCCCAAACCAACTTGCCAGGGCCAAAAGCCAAACTTGGTGCCGAGCGCGGCGACCGCGAACCAAAGCACTGTAAAGACTGAGAGGGCGAGCGAAAAAATCGCGACTTTCATTCGCCAGCCGGCTTTGGGGGTCTCTACTGCATCGCTCATGGCACTTCTCCTCTCGCCCATTGAGGCGCGAGATAGACTATTCTTGGCGACAAGGAAATGATTTGCGCAGTGACAGCCGCTGTCTAGGGAAGGTCGGACGCCGTCGCGAAGCCGGTATATTCATATGGCTCGACGCCGGGCGCGCTGAGCGCATCCTCGAACAAGACCCAGGCTTGGGTTTGATCGGCGTCTGTACAGGTGACATGAACCCATTCCTGATCTTCTGGTCCCTGTTCAAAAACGGTGCTCTGAGGCAAATCAATCTCGTTGATCTCATATTGAACGCCGTCTTTTTCCGCGATGAACCAGCCTTCAGCCAGATAGCTCTTATAGACAAGCTGATCCCCGGCTTTCAGCTCCAACAGTTCATCGCCATCGCCGACAAGCGCTTGTAGGCTGACATCCTCAGCGATGGTGAACAAAGTTGGAAAGACCATAGACACAAATTCGAGACCATCGCTTTCGCGCCGTTCGGCATTCCAGGGGCTATACGTCGCTTTATGTGGGAGCCCGCAATAAATGGGCGGGTACTCTTCATAAGTAATCACCGAATGACCCATCACGGTGACGCCTTCTTGCGTGACCGAAAACGCATTCGGATACTCACCCGACCAATAAGGTTGAAGCTCCCACCCCTCAGGATAGCCAATGGTTTCGATTGCAAGGCCCGTATCAAGCGCTGGCTCAAGCTCAGACTGGAACATCGCCTCTGTCTCGGTCTCTCCTGTGGCGTCTGTTTCAGCCATTTCCATGCTGGGCGTCGGGGGGTCGGGTTCATTCGAACCAGGGGAACAAGCCGCGAGCAAGACGCCAAAACAGAATGCGGTGCTTGTCGAGCGGATCATGCTCACCTCCTCGTTTGATCTTGTGTACGTGCGCGGACTCGATCCTGTCTGTCAAATGTGGCCTGAATGGCTTGGCATTTGGGGCGTTTTCGTGTGGAAGAGGCGCTTCTTCTTCACAAAGGCATGGCCATGACCAAACCTGTTGTTCGCTTCGCTCCGTCTCCGACTGGTAATCTGCACGTCGGCAATGTCCGTACCGCTCTGATCAATTGGTTGTTCGCAAAGAGCCAAGGCGGACAGTTTCTCTTGCGCGTCGATGATACAGATCTCGAGCGCTCGACCGCCGAATACGAGCAAGGGATCAAAGATGACCTGAATTGGCTTGGGCTGACCTGGGACGACACCTTTAAGCAATCCGAACGCTTCGCGATGTATGATGCAGCGGCCGAAAAGCTCCGTGAAATGGGTCTGCTTTACGCCTGTTATGAAACGGCTGAGGAATTGGACCGGCAGCGCAAGCTTCAACGGGCGCGCGGAAAGCCACCCATCTACAATCGCGCTGGGCTGAGCCTGACTGATGATGAAAAAGCGGCCTATGAAGCCGAAGGGCGCAAACCGCATTGGCGTTTTAAGCTCAGTGGTGAGCGCGTGGTCTGGAATGATCTCGTGCGAGGAGAGCAAGCCATCGACACAAGTTCGCTTTCAGATCCGGTCCTGATCCGCGCGGATGGATCGTATCTCTATACTTTGCCGAGTTGCGTCGACGATATTGAGGCTGGGATCACACATGTCGTGCGCGGGGAGGATCATGTCACGAATTCAGGCGCGCAGATTGAGATCTTTAAAGCGCTGGGCGGCACGGCCCCCAACATGGCGCATACGCCGCTTTTGGTCGGAGCGGACGGCGCCAGCCTGTCGAAGCGCTTAGGGTCGCTTGGGATGGGTGAACTTCGTGGCCAGGGTATTGAGCCGCTCGCGATCTGCTCATTGCTCGCCAAGCTCGGCACCAGCGATAATGTCGAAATTCGCGACTCGCTGGATCGATTGGCTGAAGAGTTCGCGTTCTCCAAGATCGGCCGTGCGCCAGCTCGTTTCGATGAAGCAGACCTGAAATCGCTCAATGCGGCTTTGACTCATGCAATGCCGTTTGAGGATGCAAAATCCCGGTTGGAGGCGCTCGACCCTCAAGCTGCAACAGAGGTCTTCTGGACCCTCGTGCGCGAAAACTGCGAGACCGTGGAGGACGCGGCGCGGTTCATTCCCGTAGCCTTTGGCGACATCACACCGCTGATCGACGCAGAAGATCGTGAGTTTATCACCAGCGCTGCAAGCCTGCTCCCCGACGGCGACTTCACATCGGAGACCTGGGGCGCGTGGACATCCATTTTGAAGTCTGAGACGGGACGAAAAGGCAAAGGTCTATTTATGCCCTTGCGAAAAGCGCTCACGGGAATGGAGCGTGGTCCGAGTGTCGGTGACATGCTCGTTCTTATGGGGCGTGAGCGCGCTCTGAGAAGACTCGCGTGAATATCAGTAAAAATTATTCAATATGAATATACAGTTTTAAATACTTATATATAATGGTCACCCTCAAATAAGAATGGGTGGGTGATATGTCAGTTGTTGAAACGTTACTAAAAATAGGCGATGCGGTCGTCACACTTGGGCCGCACGTGATGGATTTGAAGGACCGCTTGTCGGGCTTTTCCAAAGCTGAAGTTCAAGTCAGTGCCAATGAGACTGAGATCACCATCCGGTGGTCGGGCGGCAGCTTTAACTCCGATCATCTCGGAAAGTTTGGTGGTGTGACAAGTTCTGTCAGCAGAGATGCGCGCGGCAATGAAATCAGCATGAAATGCTGGAAATGGGGATTGGAAATTCGAGAGGATGCCGGCTGGTGGACCGACGGGCTGACCATTCGAGGCTATGTCAAACATGTCTGTAATCCGCATCCGGGTGATACCCAGCCTGCTGAGACATTGGATTTTAGCTTTATCGTCAATGCCGACAACACCCAGCGTGTGACGCAAACGGGATCAAACTCAACACACGTGCTCGATATAACCGGGGCGAATGTCGGTAAGTCTGCAGCGCATCCCATGAACAGTGTAGATCAAGTGACGAACGAAACGTTTTCAGCGACGATTGATAGTGGATACAATCAAGATGACTTCACCGGATATACCTGGTCGATCACGGTGAAACATATCAAGCCGAAAGAGACGCCGCCGAAAGAAGACCGAAGAGAACCGCCATCTGAAAGCGGGTCAAAGCGCCGGGGCCGACCGCCAAAATCCGAGAAAGCCTCAAGCGATAGGTTAGTCACCCAGTTTCACGATCCGATCACACAGCGCTTGTATAGCAGCTTCAGGGGTCTGCTCGTGCACCAAAGACCCGCGAAAGGCTTCCGGCGTAAACTTGCCATCAATAATATGGTCCATCAATTCGAAGAAGGGGCTCCAAAAGCCGTCTTCGTCTAAGAATGCCATTGGCTTTGCATGCAGGCCGAGGCGGGCCCAGCTCAGCATTTCAACCGCTTCCTCGAGCGTCCCGATTCCGCCTGGCAGAACGATAAAGGCATCGCTCTCATCAAACATGCGTTGCTTTCGCGTATGCATATCCTCAACAATCTCGTGCGGGACGTCGTCAAAGATCTGTTCTTTTTGCAGGAGAAAGCGCGGCATGATGCCGAGCACTTCCCCGCCATCTGAATGGACGGCGCGCGCGCAGGCCCCCATCAAACCGACTCCTCCGCCACCATAAACTAGGCGAATACTCTTGCCCGCGAGCGTTCGGCCGAGGTCTTGTGCCAAGCGCAGATAATCGGGTTTCACCTCATTCGAGGAGCCGCAATAGACACAGATAGAGTTTAGGTCGGCCATAGGGTCACCTCAAGAATCAAACCTCGACGCTGTAACTGATCTTGTGTCCGAAAACCAGAACAAAGGCTGCGGTGCACGAAGAATTTCAGAGGCGCGCGCCGTCCGTTGAAATCCCGTATTGTGACAAAAAGACAACGGCCAAAAATGTAAACAATGATACACTGCTAATTGATATTGATTATCATTCGCAAAAATTTACGTGCGGACCATCGTATTAGTAAAGGAATTGCGATATGAAAAAACGAGCGATCCATTTATTGGGCTCAGTGGCCGCTTCTGCCCTGTTGATCACCCCGATTGCTATGGGGCAAAACGCCTCTGGTGCGGAGGACGAGGTCTCCGTTCAAGACGAAATTGTCGTGGTTGGTCAATTTCTTTATACAGATCAGGTGAATGCCCTGAAAGCGCCAACGCCGATTATCGACGTCCCGCAAAGCCTTTCAATTATTACAGCAGATCAAATTTTGCAGCAGGGCTTTGATAGCATTGCCGATCTGGTTAGCTACACGCCTGGCGTGAACTCTTCGCAAGGCGAAGGTCACCGCGACGCCGTCGTCTTCCGCGGTGTGCGTTCAACCGCTGACTTCTTTATCGACGGCGTTCGTGACGACGTTCAGTATTATCGTCCGCTCTACAATCTTGAGCAGGTCGAAATCCTCCGCGGTGCCAATGCGCTTCTCTTTGGTCGTGGTGGAACCGGTGGTCTCATTAATCGTGTGACCAAGAAAGCCGAACTCGATGCGCAATTTACCGGTTATCAAGCAAGCGTAGATTCATTTGGCGCGTTCGGTGCGCAATTGGATAGCAATTTTGCCGTCAGCGACAATGCCGCGATCCGCATCAACGCAATGTATGAAAGCCTCGAAAACCACCGCGATTTCTATGATGGTGATCGGTTTGGATTAAACCCGACTGCCAAAATTCAACTGTCGCCATCTACCGTTCTCGATCTTTCATATGAGTACATTGATCACGAGCGCTTCATCGATCGCGGCATCCCAACAGGCGCAAATGGCGAGCCGGTTGAAGCGTTCGAAGATATTGTTTTCGGCGACGCTGATTTAAATACAACTGAGCTTGAGGCTCATTTGCTGCGCGCAACACTGCAACACGAAATCAATGAAACGTTGAAGGCTCGCGTGTCGGCATCGTATAATGACTATGACAAACTGTATCAAAACTTCTATGCGTCATTCTTTGACCAAGCGGCGGATCCAACACGCGTTGGCATTGACGGCTATGTGGATACGACACAGCGTCAGAGCTTCACGTTGACGGGCGATTTGATCGGAGAATTTCAGACCGGATCTATCGGTCACACATTTGTGGTTGGCGCAGAATACATCGACACATCGAATGACAATGACCGTTTCAACGCATTCTGGTCCGACTCTCAGGACGATGTTGAATTCTTCCTGGTCGAGCGACCATTGAACTTCCGCGGTGGTGTCGGCGTGAGCTTCCTCGGTAATCCAACCACCAATGACTTCACTGCAGATCTCAACGACCGGTCTGAAGCAGAAGTCGAAGTCCTGTCATTCTATGTGAACGACCAAATCGAAGTGAATCAGTATCTCGACATCGTCGTCGGTTTGCGCTTCGACAACTTTGATTTTGCTGTGGATGTGGTGGACCGAGCCGACTTCAATAATGGGATCCTAACGATTGACCCGCGGTCGAGCACAGACGATCGGATTTCACCGCGCGCGGGCTTAATCTTCAAGCCACAGGAAAATGTATCCCTGTATGCGAGCTACAGTGAAAGCTTCTTGCCGCGTTCCGGCGAGCAGTTTGCAACGATCAGTAGCGGTAACCCATTTGATCCAGACGTGTTTGAGACCGCAGAAATAGGTGTGAAATGGGACTTTGCTCCGAGCATGAGCTTCACCGCCGCCTATTTCCAAAACGAACAAACCGTAGCTGTACGAGATCAAATAACTGAAGAAGATTTCGAAGAGCGCGGTTTGGAAATCGATGGTTTTGAGATGCAGCTACAGGGCAATGTTACCGATCAGCTCTTCATCACGGCCGGTTATAGCTACCTCGATGGCGAAACCGATAATGGCGATGAACTCCCGCGCGAACTGCCAGAGAACACGTTCTCGATTTGGGGAGCCTACCAAGTCACTGACAAGCTCGGGTTCGGCTTGGGCGCGACCTATCAGGATGAG
>JBCBQS010000063.1:0-13020 GCA_039820085.1 Pseudomonadota bacterium | reverse complement strand
ACCCTCTATCTATGTGCCACTTATGTCTGCCGTTGGAAGGTCACCATCGAGAAGACCAAGCGGATGTTGCTTGGCAATATCGGCGGCAATCGCTTCAACAAAGTAGCGCGAGAACATCGCCGCACCTTGGCCGCCGCCGAGGGTCAGCGCATCCTCCAGACCGGTATGGGTTAGCAGCTCCGCCCATAAGAGTTGCTCGAACCGCATTTTGGACTCCTCAGAATTTTCCGGTGCTTGGAGCGTGGATGCACCGGAGCCGCTTGAAGCAGACCCAACCGGCGGCGTTGCTAAAGGGGATGTCGGTAGCATGGCAGACCTCAAAGTTAACGAATCCAAGTTAAACTTTAAGTTGTTAATTCACTCTTTACATCCGCATGTTGTATTAACCCTACAATTTGAAGAGAGTGATATGATCGCAGGACTGCTAGGAGAGCATCTGGCGTCGCCGAGGACGGCAACAAAGACGAACCAGAACACAGCCCTCGAACCGAAGACCACAGATGCGGGTGAACCGTCTTCTAAGGACGAGTTTGCATCGCTGGTGAATGAAAGCGCCGACGCTCCGCCTAAGGAGTCAGGGCCCTCTGATACGCCACCTGCCCCGGCTGCGCCGCAAACAGATCAACCATCTACGCCGCAGACTGAGCGGGTCGAAGCTGAATTTGTTTTTCAAGCGACAGCCGAGGGTGAGGCAGACTCTGTGCTGACGGTTTCGATCGATGCCGGTCGCAATGCTGAGACGGATGCACCTGATCTGAACGCGCGTGCAGCGAGCGACGCGGTATCCGCTGATGCTGTGACTGACGAAGCTGAGACAGCTAATCAGAAGCGCCGCGCGGACGTCGCGCCAGAAGAGGCACTGACAGTTCGTGACCCTAGAGACACGAGCGCACGCACAGCACAGACTTCGCTCACGACTGTAGAAGAGCCAGCGATTAATCGTCTCTCGCGCGCAGACATTGCCGCGAATGACAGCGTGCCTGCCGAGCGTGTATTGGTCGATGCCGTGGACGCCGACGTCCCGCGCGCCGCCGATATCGACGTTCAAATCAAAACGGGTACGATCCCAGCCACACAAACAGCTGTGACAGACATCGCGACTTTGGTCCGAGATGCCTCGGGCGGGACCGCGGAGACCCCAACGCCTTTATCTGCGGCACAGACACAGTCGGCGCAGGCCGCGACGCCTGTTACCAATGCGGCGGGAATGACGCCAACGGCGCCTTCAATCCCGATTGCCTCACCAAACGAGCTCACGAGCATCATCCTCAACGCGATCAACACTGGCATGGATCCACGAGAACAATTGGTGGTGCAGTTGGACCCACCTGAGCTCGGACGCGTGATGATTGACTTCAAATTCGACGCGCAAGGTCTGCAACAAATCATCGTGACCTCTGAAAATCCAGAGGCCCTCAAGCGCCTGCGCGAAATGCACTTCGAATTGACCCAAGCGCTTCGCGAACAAGGCTTGTCAGACCAAAACATGTCATTCCAACAGAATAGCGAAGACCAGTCGCAACAAACATGGGCGTCTACAGATTATCCGCAGCGCGACCCGTCTTTTGTTAGTGCGAGCGATCCTGGTGTGGCGAAACCCACAACCGCCATTGAAGCCAAGCATACGGGCCGGGACCGGCTCGACTTAACACTGTAGGAGGTCGATATGAGTGAGATAAATCCCGTCGGAACCACTGGCGCGACCGGTACCGCCTCAACCACGGCGACCACGGCCGCCGAAACAGAGGCAGCGATCAGCGCCACGACCATCGGCGAAGACTTCAATACATTCTTGCAATTGCTGACCGCGCAAATCCAAAATCAGGATCCTCTGGCCCCGATGGACTCAACTCAGTTTGTCGAACAATTGGCGACCTTCTCATCTTTGGAACAGCAGGTTCAGACGAACTCGACGCTCGAGAACATCGCTTCGATGATTGGCGATCTTCATTCAGCGGCGGCAAATGAATGGCTTGGCCAAGATGTCGCTGTGTCATCCCAATATGTCGCCTATGAAGGCAAACCCGTCGAATTTGAGGTCAATCCAGCCTACAATTATGATCAAGCGGTACTGACCGTAACGGACAGCCAGAACAATATTGTCTGGGAGGAAATCCTCAATCCAGACGCGGAACGACATACCTGGAATGGCGACGTCCTGAACCAGAACACACCGGCAAATAATGGCGTCTACGAATTCCGCGTCGATCATCTGACCAATGGTCAGCCCGTCGTGTCGACCCAAGCTGAAATCATTAGCAAGATCACCACGCTCGCTAATGAGGACGGTCAGTTGATGCTCGGGACAGACAATTATCTAACGACCGACCTCGATGGCGTCCGCAAAGTCGAAACTGAGTAAGCCTTGAGGACGAAGCAGGTCCTTTAAAGGTCCTGCTTCGCAACATCGACAATCAAGACATTCCGAATCCGATCAGAGATTGCATCTTGAAGGTTCATCAAGATCATCGCGCGGATGGTTTCATAATTGTTGACGCTGGTCAGATCTTCGAGCGTGCGGCCGTCATTTGAGAGGGCAATCAAAGTCGTCATGATGTTATCACGCAGCTTTGGCTCTTCTGAAAACAAATCGTCCGCCGTAGATTGATCGGTCTCAAGACTGATGTGCAGGATAACAAGGCTTTCGACTTGTCCCCGGCGCATGATCGGGATCACGAACTCGCGGCTAAATTTATAAAAGGCGCTATCGCTCGAACGACTGTTGTCATAGGCCTCTGGCTTCTTCGCTGCATCCTTTTTCTCGGATGCGCCTTCAGCCTTATCTCCTGACTCACCACTCGTGCTCGCCGCCACTTCTACGGCTGGCTTAAGGGCAACGCCAGCAACGCTGCCTAAAGCCACAAAGATTATGGCAATCACACTGGTGATGATGAGTTTCATGGGTCAGGTTCCTTTAGAACGGGAGAACTTTTTCGAGGACTTTCGGCACCATGCCGCGCTTAATACCCGCTTGGGTCTCGCCTCGACTGAGATAAGAGAGGTTGGCATCAGCGATTTTTTCGTAGGAAACGGTATTGGTGCGCGTGATGTCTTGAGCACGAATAACACCAGACACGGTCAAGTATCTGACTTCGTCGCTGACCTGAGTTTGCTGATATCCTGCGATGACCAAGTTGCCATTCGGCTCGACGCCCACAACGCGGGCTGAGAGCCTGAATGTGACTTGCTCTGCGCGGTTGACGGCGCCGTCGCCGGTTAAAGCTGACGAGCGATCGTAGTCAACGCCAGGAGAGAGCGTCGCACCGCCTGGAAGCACACCATTCGCCCATTGCGGAATGCCGAGCAGTGAGCCGAGCGTGAACTGCTCATTGGTGCTGCGATTCCGCGACAAGGATGTTTGCAAGCTTGCCTGATCATTCATATCGACGACGACGGTGAGAAGATCACCGACATCCTTGGCGCGCCGCATGCCAAGCAAGGCGTTCGGCGCTGTGGTCCAAAGCGATGCATTGGTCGCGCCAACCATTTGGGCGCTCGCCCCCTCCGCTTGTCCCCAATAAGTTGGTTGCTCCGCAACCGCGACCTCTTGCGGCGCGTTTTGACCACCGCTCGCGCATGCGGTCAGCGAAACGGCGACCAATCCCGTCGCCAATAGTGTCTCTATTTTACCCATATCCAGCCTCCTGCCTGTACGGTTCCTTCCACGATCTGGCGCGACTCAAGGTTCAAGACGGAAACGGATTCATTCTCCGCCGCCTCACCAAGCGCGCGACCATTCAGCGTGATTTCCAATGGGCCCTTCATATATTTGAGCGTGACCAGTTGATTGCGTTTCACCAGCCGCGCGGCACGCGTATCTTGCTCGCGCACGGGCTGCCCGGCATAAATCGTTCTGCGCACTTCGCGGCCGATTAAATGCGCATGCTCTTGGTCCCAAACATCGTCTGGCGGTGAGACATTGAACTGCGTAATGACGGTCCCGCTTCGCAAAACGTCGTTGGCGGTGAGCGATGCCTGTGATGACAGACTCAGCCCAAGACTGACAAGGATCTCAATCATGATCTTATCTCAGCCTCGTTGTCGCGGCGAGCATCTCATCGGACGCCGTTATGACTTTTGAGTTTAGCTCATAACCGCGCTGCGCTTCGATCAGATCAGAAATTTCCTTCACGACATCCACGCTGGAATCTTCAATGAAACCCTGACGAATAATCCCCACACCTTGGCTCCCGGCGACCTGTCGATTGGCCTGTCCTGAAGCTTCTGTCTGGCGGTACAGATTATCCCCCATGGCTTGTAGGCCTTTTTCATTGACGAAGGTCGCCAGAGAGATGACGCCAATCGATTGCCCGGTTGCGGCATTGTTGAAGTAAGCTGTCACTTCGCCGTCGCGGCTGATCGAAATTCGGCTCGCATCGGCTGGGATTGTAATGCCATCGGCGAGCGCAAAACCGTCCATGGTGACGAGCTCACCATCAGAGCTACGATTCAGCTTACCATCTCTGGTAAACGCGGTTTCTCCATCTGGCATTTGGATTTCTAGAAAGCCGACTCCGTCAATCCCGAGATCAAGCTCACCGCCAGTTTGCCGCATCGAGCCTTGCGTCACTTCCATGGACACGGTTGAGGCCTTCACCCCAGTCCCGATTTGAATACCGGCCGGAACAACCGTTCCCGTTTGTGACGTGATCGTGCCTGGCGTGAGATATTGCTGATATACAAGATCTGCAAACTCGGCGACGCGCGGTCGATACGCGGTCGTACTCATATTCGCGATATTGTTCGAAATGACATCGACTCGCGTTTGTTGCGCGGCCATACCTGTCGCTGCGATTTGGAGTGATTTCATGGCTACCTCCTGTGCCTATCGGTCTCTTACCGTTGAAATGAATTGCGTGATGCGCTGATCCTCTCGTTCCAGCACAGTCTGCCCCGCCTCATAGGCACGCTGGACCTCAATCATCCGTGCCATCTCAATTACCGGGGATACATTCGACGCCTCCAAAGCGCCTTGAAGAACTGTTGTTCCTTCTGTGGGTTGCACGCCGCCATCGGCGACAAAGCGCGTATCGGTGTCACGCTGTAATTGACCATTCGGTGTGAAGATCCCGACCTGGCCGATGATTTGACCATTCGCGGAAATCGTCCCGTCGCCAGCAATCCCAAGATTTTCGGTATCCGGCGGAATTTGAATGGGCGTGCTGCTATTGCTCAGCACACGCGCGCCATCCGCTGTGATTAAGTCACCCTCAGCTGAGAGTTGAAAGGCACCCGCCCGCGTGAGGCGCTGTCCGTCATCGGTCTCGATTGCGAAGAACCCATCGCCTTGCAGCGCGAGATCAAACTGACCGCCAGTGAATTTCACTGTGCCTTGCGTCAGATCAAAACTGTGACCCGCGAGGCCTCCCATAGACAATGACGGCGTATCAGCGCCGGTCGCCATGACATATTCGGCAAAGACCGCGCGATCGGTTTTATAGCCGGTCGTATTTGCGTTCGCGATATTGTTCGCCACGACTTGAAGCTCTTTCAACAAGCCATCTTGGCGGGACAAAGTTGCGTAGATGCTATTGGTCATTATTGGCTCCTGCCTGTGATCTCGACAGAGTTTGCCGAGATGACTTCAATAGGTCTGCGATTTGATAGGCTTTGATGTCTCTTTGGACCGCTTGGGGACCGCGCTTGGCGCTTTGGATCAGGCGAACGCGCGCAAGTCGCTCGACATCCTGGTCTGATAGATTGGCAACCAAGTCGCTCCAATCGCTACGCCAAAGCGACCACTCATTCTCAACGGCGCCATGTTCCAAGAGTTCTAGTTGTAGCGTTGGATGCTCGTTCAGCGCTTCAAAGGCGAGCTTCGCAATCGCAGACGCGCCCGCTTCGAGCGCGCGAATACCCGCCATATGGTTGATCTCAATTTCTTTTGGAAACTCATCACGCACGGCGAACAAGTCTTTGTTCACATGCCCCCAAAACGCGGCTTGCGCGAGCAAAAGCCCGACGGCGGGTTCACGTTCAACCGGCGCCAAAAAGTGTTTCACCATGCTGAATAGACCAAGCTCAATTGCACGGCGCGCGCCCTGCTTGCGCAGCGCATTGGCGCGCTCATCCATGGGAAGTTCTTTATGGAACTTATCCAATGTGTTTAAGGCATGGACCGCCGTAGAGGTATCTTCGTCGTTCAGATACCCTTCGAGGGCCAGCATCGTGTAATGGTCAATCGAAGCGAGCACATCCTCACGCTCAGCCGCCCGAAGCCGGCGCGCGCGTTCGAGCCCAGCATATAGGTCATCGCTATCGAGGTGCTTGATGACAAATTCTAAGATGGGGTCGAGATCATGCTGGGTTTCACTGTTCTCGAGAACATTCCACGCTTCTTCGAGCACGAAGGAATGGATCGTCGGTCGCAAAGACCGATCACGCTCTACCAAGATCAAAAGCGCCGCAAGTTTAAGCTTCGGACGGCTCATTAGCATCACCAATCGATCATCTGACTCGCTTCCGGTCGGCATGTCGACAATCGCGGTCTTCAAGGCGCGTAATTGTGTAGAGTTTTCAATATCGACCGGCGTAAACGTCGCCAAAACTTGCTGCGCAAGGTCGCCGCGTCTCTCGATCAAAAGCGTTGGAATGGCGAGCGTCGCAACATCCTCGCGCATATTGTAAGGCAGGCTACGAACCTCGCCGATGCGCGCGCCAATTCCCTCAACGCCTTCCGGGTCGAATACAACAAGCTGTGCGACAGCTTGCCAAAGTCCGGCATCTTCATAACAAGTCGCCAGCGCATCGAAAAAATCCAAGTTTGGACGTTCGCGATTATCCAATAATTGCAGGATTTCTCGATAGGCGCGCCACTCTGTGTCCGGCGCTGTTGCAATAAGAGCATTCGCCTCGGCATATAGACCGAGGGCGATCTTCGACTTTAGATCTTCAACCAATTTGGCATCGAGATCGGTATCGTCCTCGGCATAATTATCCGGCAACTCACTAAACCGACGCAGGGACTTCACCACCGAAAAATCGAGCGGATAGTCTTCACCACAGCGCACACCGAGCGCTTCAAATACATCCGTGTCGATCACCGTGACACCGTCTGCGCCGACTGCGTTTTCATTCGGCACCAGCAAGCCGCTGCGGATGGCGGACTCGACAAAATCGTCCAACCCTTCGGCGGTTTCAGCGGCGACTGAATCTTCATCTTCAGAAACGTCGTTCGCTCCGGTGTCTGCAGAAGCTGCAGACGCCAGAGCGACAAAGAGACTCGCTGTGATGAAGCGCTTAATCATGCCGCTTGTCGTAACCCTTTCACAGCCTCTTCAACCTCATCGAAGGATGGCCTTACCCGCGCGGGCGCATGGCGCCGCGCCACCTCGACGCAAATATTGATCGGATTTTTGTGCAGGCTCGAGACGAGTACCTCGCCAATCATGGAATAGAAAAAATGTTCCTCTTTACGGGTGTGCGCGACTTTCGCCGCAAGTGGACCGACAAATCCGTAGGCCAAGAACACCCCGAGGAATGTTCCAACCAACGCGCCACCAATCATGCCGCCGAGAACCTCTGGTGGCTTATCGATTGAGGCCATGGTTTTGATCACGCCCAAAACGGCAGCAACAATGCCGAGCGCTGGAAGCGCGTCCGCAACGCTTTGCAACGCGTGCGATCCGTGCAAGCGCTCTTCGAGCAGGCTTTCTAAGTGTTTCTCGAGCAATTCTTCGACCTGATGGACATTATCAAAGTTCATGATCATTGAGCGGATCGTGTCGCAGATCATCTCAATCGCTTCATGGTCTTTCAGGATTTTTGGGTATTTTTGGAAAATCGCGGACTCGTTCGGCGCCTCAATGTGCGCTTCAATATCAACCGGGTTTTCTTTCAAGATTTCAAGCAGCTCCGTCATCATGCAGAGCAGGTCTTGATAGTCTTGCTTTTTCCACTTCGGACCGGCGATTGCTGCGCCGATATCGCCCGCCGTGTGCTTGACAGTTGCCATGTCATTGGCCGCAAAAAATGCGCCAGTGGCGGCACCGCCAATCATCATCATCTCAAACGGCAATGCCTTGACGATGATGTTAAATTTCCCGCCAGCAAGCATATAGCCGCCGAACACCATGCCCATCGTAATGGCGATTCCTAGTATCGCATTCACCGGACTTCTCCTTCTAACCCAAATTCACCCTGTATGCTCATGCGACCGCGACCTCCTTTAGGAAGCTTGGTTCTATTTCTGTTTTGAGGCGAACAGCGCGCTGGTGTTTCCAGACGCCCAATTCTCCGATCGCGATGTCCACGGGACCATCGACAGTTTTGGCCGAGATTGTCAGCTTGGCGCGATCTGTACCGGGCAGAGAAATCACCGTCCCAGGTTCAAGTCGCGCACAATCGGCAACACTCATCGGCACGCGGTCAATAATCACGTCGAGCTGGACGTTCGAGTTCTGAACGCGCGGTGCATTGATAGTCGCAGGCTTAGCGTCGGGCGTTCCATCGGCGCTCGCAACACCGTCCGGATTCGCCGTCGCATAGGCGATCACTTTATCAAGCTTCAGGGCCACGCCAATTCGCACAGCTTGGCCATCAATGTCGCAAATATAATAGACGAGGATGCAGCTGCCCTCGACATCCAAATTCTCCATCGCTGTCGAGTCTGGCCCTTCCCCTTCCGCGTCGAGCATTTCGAAAGCGGTTGCCACGTCAGTCGCCAAGTCGGATGCTGGCGCCTCTAAAAGCAGTTGAAGGAAAAGTTGCGGGGCTTCCAGGAGAGTCTCTGGCGCTTGCTCGAGCTTGCCGGCAGCGACGCGCGCGGCGATTAGATTGTCGATCGAAACCCCGACAATGAAATCGACGCTGCTTTTAAAGCCGTACAAATACGCACCGAATAAATCTTCATTTAAAGCTGCCCCGCGACACACTTCGCGCGATTGCAAGCGAAGCTCATTCTCCCCGCCAACAATGCCGTTCAGCCAGGTTGCGAGCACGCCTTCCAACGACACCCAAAACGCCTGGTTTTGCAGCACGCTCGGGGGTAAACCACCGCTAGATTCAAGTTTTTTCCGTAAAACGGTGCTCACAAATTGCCCCTAGCCGAAATGCACTGACTCGACCTAGGATTGAATTTCTTAGGTTGATAAAACGTTATCGGAGCAGAAAAAATCCACCTAACGTTGTATTTATGAAATTTACCATGTTCTGATAGCTCACACCCTGAGAACAATATGGGTGACAAACATGGCTGCTGACGGCGCTTCGGGACTTCAACCGATCATTATTAAGAAGAAGAAAAAAGTTGTCGGCGGCGGACACCATGGCGGCGCTTGGAAAGTTGCCTATGCCGACTTCGTAACGGCCATGATGGCCTTCTTCCTGTTGATGTGGCTGCTTAACGCAACCACTGAAGAACAGCGCAAAGGCATTGCAGACTATTTCAACCCAACCATTCCCATCAGCCGAATTTCTGGGGGGGGATCAGATGGACTCAACGGGTCTTCGATCTTCACAGAAGAAACTTATGCGAAAATGGGCACCGGCGCGACGCGTGAAGCGACGGCAGGGCGTCCGTCAACGGCGAAGACCTCCGGCACAGAATTGAGCGATAGCGAAGCAGCTGGTCCCGGTGAGGGCGAAGCTGAAGCCGAGGCCGTGCGCCAATTAGAGCTTGTCGTGAAAGAAGAAGCGTCTGCGCTCAATGAGCACATTCAAGTGAAGCTGTCGCCGGAAGGCATCGTGATGGAGCTGATCGACTCTGAAGACATGCCGCTCTTCCAAAAAGGACAAAGCGAGCCAACCCAACTGCTCCTGACGCTCGTGACAACGGTCTCCAAGTCGTTCAACTCTTTCGGCAATCGGATCAAAATTGTTGGCCATACGGACTCTTATCCGTTCCAAGGAAGTGGTGATTTTGACAATTGGGATCTGTCTGCTGCCCGCGCAAATGTCGCTCGACGTCTTCTAATCAAGGAAGGCTTTCCAGCCGACCGAATCCAAGAAGTATCCGGTCGCGCCGACACGGATCTGTTATTCGAAGATGATCCTTATGGCGCGCAAAACCGCCGAATCTCAATCACGCTCTTGAAGCAGGAATAGAAGGGTTAAGGCGAGTTATTCGTCTATTAACCAATGATTTCTACTTTCGGTTGCATCGACTGCAGGAGCAACCGACATGAGTATTACATCATCTTTGAACGCGGCCGTCATGGGCCTCAACGCCAACTCAGCCCGCCTCTCAACCATTTCAGACAATATCGCAAACTCAGAAACGAACGGCTACAAGCGCGTCGACGTTGAGTTTTCGAACATGGTTCTTGAACAACGCAACTCGGCCTATTCAGCCGGCGGCGTGCGGGTCGATACGTACAAAGATGTGAGCGCAGTCGGTTCGCTTATCTCAACTGGAAACGCGACGGATATTGCCGTCGCGGGTCGCGGATTGATCCCGGTCACGACGGTTCAAGGTGTGAACCAAACGGCTTCGGATCGTCCTCTGCAGCTTATGCCAACCGGATCCTTCACAGCCGACCAAAACGGCAATCTTCGGACCCAGACGGGTTTGTTCCTGATGGGGTGGCCAGCGGATGCGGACGGCAACATCACGAATGTCAGCCGTAATAGCGGTATCGATCTAGAACCCGTGAACATTAATGCCGCACAGTTTACCGCGTCTCCGACACAGAACATCAATATCGGCATCAACCTGCCAGCTGAGGCGACAGAAGCTGGGGCCACAACGGGCGCCTATTCTATGTCGACCGAGTATTTCGATAATCTCGGGCGCGCCCAAACCCTTCGGCTTGAATTCACGCCGACTGTTCCGGCGACCGGCTCGAGCAATACGTGGCAAGTTGAAATCTTTGATAATGCAGGTGACCCGAGCGTTTCGCTCGGACAGCTCGATATCGTTTTCAATGATTCTGCGACCCTTGGTGGACGGATAAACTCAGTCGTTGCATCCGGCGGGGCAACGTATGATACGACCACTGGTGATTTTAATGTTGCTCTCGCGCATGGCCCCGTCGACATTTTCATCGGTCGGCCGGGTGAGCTCGAAGGTATGACCCAGTTAGCAGCGCCATTCTCGCCGACATCGGTGACCAAAGATGGATCTCCGATTGGTGACCTTCAATCGGTTGAAGTCAACGAGATCGGTCTGCTGCAAGCGATCTATGATACCGGCTTCCGTCGGACGCTTTATCAAATTCCTGTCGGTGATGTGCCGAACTTGGACGGATTGAATGCCGAAGACGGCCAGGCCTATACAGTATCTGGCGACAGTGGCAGTCTCTATCTCTGGGATGCTGGCACCGGACCGGTTGGCAATATGGCAGGCTTCGCTCTGATGGAGTCGACCACCGATATTGCATCTGAACTCACGGATCTGATCGAAACGCAGCGCGCTTATTCATCGAGCGCTAAAATCGTTCAGACTGTGGATGAGATGCTGCAAGAAACAACCAATCTGAAACGATAGCGCATCGTCACCCGCTTAGGCGTCTGACATGAGTATTTCGAGCGCTCTCCTTTCCGCAAAATCGGGTCTGACCGCCGTCAGCACCCGGGCCGACCTCGTGGCGCAAAACATCGCCAACGCGTCGACGCCCGGCTATGTTCGGCGGTCGCTCACAGTCAGCGAGACCATTGTCGGTGGCAACACAGCTGGCGTTCAAGTCATCAGCGTTGATCGCGCCCTCGACACCAATCTCACAAATGAACGTCGGCGCTTAGGCAGCGACATGGCACAATCAGATATCTTGAGCGAAACCTGGGCTTCGCTGTCGCGTCGCATCGGTGATGATCCTCAGAGCTCAACCTTGTTCCAACATATCTCGGCCTTAGACAATGCGTTTAAAAATGCCGCGCAAAGCCCGGAATCAACGACGCATGCCAATGAGATCATCCGCGCCGCCAACAATCTGACCGGTGAATTCAATAGTTTGTCGACCTTGATCTCAACCGAACGGCTACGGGCCGATCAAGACATTGCCGCGACGATCGACAATCTCAATGCGATGCTCAAACAGGTCGAAGAGCTGAACGGCGCGATTGCCAAAGTGGATCGCACGACCTCACAAGCTGCGTCCTTGTTGGATGAGCGCGGCCGAGTTTTGGATAAAATCTCTGAATATCTGCCGATTCAAACTTTCCCGAGAGAAGGCGGATCAATCGACGTTCTCACCACCGAAGGTGTATATCTGGTCGCTGGCCAGGCGAAGACGGTTGAGTTTACGCCGGCAAATACGATCGGCCCAAACATCTCGTTGGCGGGAGGCACGCTCTCCGGTCTGACCGTCGATGGACTAGATATTACACCAGGGGCAACGACCTTTGGCGCCGTTTCAAGCGGCTCGCTCGCGGCGTTGTTCACGCTGCGCGACACCGATTTGCCAGCGCTCTCGACGCAATTGGATGCAATGGCTCAAGACTTGATCGACCGCTTTTCTGATCCGTCAATTGACGCCACTAACCCGGCGGGGTCACCCGGGTTTCTCTTGGACACAAACGCCGCGGCAGGTGCAGGAGTTGCTGGCCGTATAGAGCTCAACGCATTGGTTGACCCCAGCCGTGGTGGTGACGCCTGGCGAATCCGCGATGGCCTCGGCGCAGCGGTTGAAGGCCCGCCAGGAAACACCACAATCCTGACCAATCTGTCGACCGCATTTGAGACGGTTCAAAACGTCAGTGTTGCAGGCCTCCAGGGGGGCTTCACAGCCTCAGATCTTATTGCACAGCTTGGCACTCTAGCCGGCCAACAACGCGTTCAAAACGAATCGACTCTGTCTTCCATATCTATCCAGTTCGATGCAGTGCAGCGCGCCGAAGCAGCCGAAACCGCTGTCGATATTGAAACCGAACTCCAAGCCCTCCTGCTCATCGAGCAAGCCTATGCCGCCAATGCGCGCGTGATTGAAGCCGCCAGCCAAATGGTCAACCAACTGATTGAGATCACATAATGTCTTTCTCGAGCCTAAATGGAAATCTGAACGTTGCCGTCGCCAACAATATTTCTGGGCTTCGCTCACAAATTGAGGCGCGCGCTGAAGAGTCGACGACTGGCTTTCAATCGGA
>JBCBQS010000062.1:12679-13028 GCA_039820085.1 Pseudomonadota bacterium | reverse complement strand
CATAAGACGGAGCGTATTCGAGACTCTCCATCCAGCGCGGTCACCAAGTGCATTTCAGAGGTTCCAGGATTGGCAAAGCAAGCTGTAACACCATGATCCGCGAGCGTCCCAACCAAGGCTTGAGCGCCTGTCATCGTTTCCGAACCTGCCTCACTCATACTCGCTAGCCTCCCGCTGTTCTGGTTTCTGCACCGTCTGTAACGCGGCGGCGCAGAAAGAACAGTCCTTCGAGACTCAAAACGGGACAACCGTCCGATTGTCCCGTCAAGGTCCATAGACTAGCCACAAAGGGGGTATGGCTGAAGTAGACGAAGCTCGTCGATACGACATGACAACGGCAAATTTTGCT
>JBCBQS010000062.1:0-12669 GCA_039820085.1 Pseudomonadota bacterium | reverse complement strand
TATTATGGGCCCTTAAACCGGTCCGCACCGCATCACTCACTTCCGGCCGTTGGATCAGCGTCTCCATTGGCAGCGGCTCGCCAATTAAGCGTTGGCAATAAGCCTCGTTGATGAAGCCGAGCAAACACACCTCACTCTGATTGAGGCCGCACACGACCGCATCCGCGAGCGCGCCATTCACCGCTTGCACCGCTTTGACCCTGAGGTTTCCAGCCGACACCCAGGTTCCATTGGCCAGTTTAAACTCTTCCGCTGTGCGACCATCAAACGCGAGACCCTTGTTGGGGCGCTCTGGATCAACAAAGCGCACCGCATCTCCCAAGCGATAAAAGCCCTCCTCATCGAACGCCGTGCGGGTTTTCTCCTCGTTGCGATAATAGCCCGGCGTGACGTTGACGCCTTTTACGCGCAGTTCGAGCTTTTCTCCCGCTGGTACGAGTTTGAACGTGTTGCCAGGGAGCGGCAGCCCAATCAGGCCCATTGTGTCATTTGGCCAATGCACATTGCTCGCAGTTGGCGAGGTCTCGGTCGCCCCGTAACCTGCTGAGAGCGAAATGCGTTTGCCAGTGACCCGAACCGCAACCTTTTGGATCCGCTCATAAATATCCTGGCCCATCGCTGCACCACCATAAGCCATGCAACAGATTCGCTTGAAGAAGGTTTCTGCTAATGCGTCATCGCGCTCGAACTCAGTCGCCAACGCCGCCCACGCTGCAGGCACAGTTGTATGTTGTGTGGTCGACACCTCTTTCATGTTGCGGATCATTTCCGGCAACCGTGCTGGCGTCGGTGCGCCCCAATCCAAATATAACGTGCCGCCCCAATCGGTCATATTATGAAGGATCGCATTGGCGCCATAAGTGTGACTCCAAGGCAGGAAGTTGCACATCACCTGCACGTCCCCCGTGACCTCAGCCAAACGCGGCTCATCCCAGACCGAGCGGATCATCTTTGCATTCGCTGCGATCATGCCATGCGTGTTGATCACCGCCTTGGGCTCACCCGTAGAGCCAGAGGTCAGCATGAACTTCGCGATCGTTTCGGGTGTCAGTCGATCAAACGCTTCGGAGACAGAATTGCCGCCTTCAACCGCAAAGTCTTTGACCGATTGGGACTGGCACTTGGTCGGCGCATTTCGAGAGTATAGCACTAACCGATCGCCGAGCGTCATCCCATCCAACCCGCGCTGATACTCCTCCCCGTCTTCGACATAAATAAAATGCGGCGCTACGAGCTCATCAACATAGTTCAGACGCGCAAAATCTTGGCTCATCAGCGCATAGGCAGGGGTGACCGGGACCACGGGAAGACCCGCCAACATCGCGCCATACATGACCAGCGCATGATCAATCGTGTTGCGTGAAAGGATCATCACTGGCGCTTCAACGTCCGCGTTGAGGAAGCCTTGGGCGAGCGCTTGCACACGCTGCCACGCCTCGGAATAAGAGATGGTCTGCCACCCCTCTGACTCAGGCTCAATGGGATCGCGCTGCGCCAGCCAGACGCGATCCGGCGCTTCGCTCGCCCAATGCTTTAAGGGCCACAGCATATGCGGTGGATGGTCTTTTAGCGGCTGCCCATTGTTCAAAAGGATCACCCCATCGTCGCGGTGCTCAACGTCGAGTCGCTGCGGGAGATAAGGAACATCGCGAAATGGGATGTCACGGGTATCGCTCATCGATTATCCAAAGCCTTTCGTCTCAATTTTCAACGGCGTGCCGCAATGCTTGCAATGGATTGCATCAGGGTCATGGCGCGTCAGTCCGCATCCCTCACATGTATAGTCAACCTTGCCGCCGGGGAGGGTAATCGCGCGCAAAAGCCGCAAAAACAGCGTCAGCCCCAGGACCATAATCACCACGGCGAGGAGGCGGCCCCAGATGCCTTCCATGAGGATGTCGCCATATCCCGTCGTGGTTAAACTGGTGACGGTGAAGTAGAGCGCATCAACATAGTTCTCAATGCCGGGATTGGTCTCCTTTTGCAGGACATAAACCAGTCCTGCCATCAAGAAGACGAACACGATTAGATTGGTCACACGATCAAAGATCCGCTCATGCTGCTTCAAGTAAGACGAAACCCCCTTCAATCGCTTGAGCAACGTGAACGCGCGAATGATCCGTACCGCGCGGAGCAAACGCAAGAAGGCCAGGTTTTGGGTGAACAGCGGCGCCAACATTGAGACGACCACAATCATGTCTGCCCAATTATAAAATCGTCGCCAGAACATGGTCTTTGGTCGCGCAATGTAAAACCGCGCAGCCAGGTCAATCGCAATGACAATGCCGATAACGTAATCGGCGATCGGATGTGAAACGCCATCGCCGCGAAACGGGGCCCATAAAAAATAGGCGATGGTGAGAACATCGAAGCTGAGCAGTCCCAATCGGAAAAAATATGGGCCACGGCCTTGGCCTTCATAAAGCCAGAAGAGTTGTCTATTTAGCCCCGTACGTTCGCGCAACGTTACCCACCTCGTTCTTCAGCCATCGCGCCACAAACTATGTCGGAGCCGCCTCAGACTGTCACCTCATGGTTGCAGACCGCTGGACGAAACGGGAACTGAAATTGTGATCTCAATTGACCGTGAGCGAGTGTGATCCGTGTTTGATCAGACGTTAAGTGCCGCCGCGCCGAGGTCCGGCTAGGTCCTATGTCGATCGCAATACCGCGACACATAAGAAGGACGTCCCCCATGTCGAAATTTGCAACTTTGGCCTTCGCGCTGTCTTCGTTGATGGCTTTGCCTGCCATCGCTGAAGATGAAACCGGGTTTTATGTATCTGGGTTTATCGGAGCCGGTTTTGCGGGAGATGCGGAGCTGACTGGAATCCAAATGCCTGAGGTCGGCGCTCCGGGCACTCCAGGCGCACCGGCAAACATCCAAGCCGAGTTTGATGCCGACAATACGATTGGTGTTGCACTCGGCTACAAGACGCCCTGGGAGTTTTTAGGTGTCTTTCATCCGCGTCTCGAACTCGAATACTCAACGCTCACTGCTGATGTCGGTGGCGGGAGTTTCAATAGCGGAACGCAACCCTTCTCCGGCGATGTGAACGTGGATTTCTTCCTGATCAACAATTATAGCGACATCATCTGGGATGAAGATCAAACTCTGGTTCCATTTGTTGGTGGCGGGCTTGGCCTCGCCAACGTAGACGCAAACATCCTGTATGCGGGCGGCGGTGCCACGGCCCCAAATTTCGCAGCAACAGGCGATGATACGGGTCTGGCTGGAACATTTGCGGCAGGCCTGACCTGGCTGACTGGAACCCAATGGGAAATCTATGGTGAAGGCCGATATTATCAGATTCGCGATCTGGAGTTCGAACGGCGGTTTATCGGCGGCGGCGCCGACCTTCTGAACGCGACGGTCGAAGATGATTTTGATGGCACAGCTCTGACGATCGGAGCCCGATATAAGTTTTAAGAATCCTCCGCGTGTCCTCACGCAAAAACCTCGCTCCGGTCAGACCGAAACGGACTGACCGGAGCAATTTTGTATCGACTGGATGACAAGGCGTGCGCCGCGCCTTACATGCCGTCGCATGAGTTCTCCATTTGCCTATCTGGGTCAGCGCGCCGTCCTATCGCTCAGCGGACCGGATACGATCACGCTGCTTGAGCGACTGGTCACCAACGACACGACAAATTGGGCGCCTGGAGAGACGCGGTATGGCGCTTTGCTGACCCCGCAAGGCAAAGTGTTGAGTGACTTCTTGGCGCTGCGCACCGCGGAAGGGGTCCTCCTCGACACAGCTAAGGCCTATATCGAGGATCTCGCCAAGCGGTTGAAATTGTTCCGGCTGCGCAGCAAAGTTGATATTCAGGTGCTTGAAGACGTGTTCGTCGTGGCTGGCCTTGAACCGGCTGACGCAGGCGTGCGTCCGATCTCTGGCGCTCAGCACGTTTACATTGATCCGCGCTATCCCGAAGGACGGCTTCGCGGGCTCGCAACCAAGGACAGCTGGGCGGCCTGGTATGGGTATCATCCGGCGGAATGGTCACGCCCCATGGATGCCTATCATACCGATCGCATCGCCAATGGCATTCCCGAACAGGGCTTCGATTTTGAGCAAGCGGAGGTGTTTCCGTCCGACATCAATATGGATGTGCTGGGCGGTGTCGCGCTGAACAAAGGCTGCTTTGTTGGTCAAGAAGTGGTCAGCCGTATGCATCGACGCGGGAAAATTCGAAAACGCGCAGTCACGGTCGAGCTGACCACAACCAAAGCAATGCCAGGCGACGCGCTGCTTGCACCAGCGTCGATTGGAGAGATTACCAGCGTTGAAAACGCGCACGCGCTTGGCCGCATCCGCGTCGACCGTTTCGCCAAAGCTGAGCAGGATGGGCATCCTGTGACGGTTCATGAAACCGCCGTCACAATTGCAAAACCGGATTGGCTTGTCTCCGAACAGGCCGCTATAAGCGAGGCATGACTGAGCCACTCCCTTGCGCCTGGGCCCCCGCAAAAGATCCGCTTTACCGTGCCTATCACGATCAAGAGTGGGGCGTGCCGGAATATGACTCTCGAGCCCTGTGGGAGAAGCTTCAATTGGATGGGATGCAGGCGGGACTCGCTTGGATCACAATCCTCCGCAAGCGAGAGACCATGCGCGAAGAGTTTGATGGATTTGATCCTGAGAAGATCGCCGTCTGGGACACTGCACGCATTGAAAAGGCGCTAACAAATCCGGGGATCATTCGCAGCCCAAAGAAAATCGCCGCCTGCATCGGTAACGCACAAGCCTATCTCGATGCGATGTCGAGCGGAGAAGACTTTTCTGAGTTTTGCTGGAGCTTTGTCGACGGCAAGCCGATCTTGGGAAATCTCACCCACTATCGCGATGGGCCGACCAAAACCGATATTTCCGACGCGTGCTCTAAAGCGCTTAAAAAGCGCGGTCACAAATTCGTCGGCCCGACCATTGTCTATGCTTGGATGCAAGCCTGTGGTCTATACAATGATCACGAAATCAATTGTCCTCGCTATTTGGAAGTACAGGAGCTCGCACGATGAAAGTCTTTCTCGCCCTATCTTGTTTGGTGCTTTGCGCCGCCTGTGTGAGCAATCAGGAATTTGATCGTGAACGCGCATATGCGAAATGTGAGTCGATCTCGGTAAAGTCGACGCGTGACCGCTGCATTGCGGATGTGCTCCAACAAGCGGAGCGTGAGCGAGATCGCGATGCTGAGCGCTTAAGGCAGCTCGAAGAAAATGCCGAACGACGCGAGCTTGGCCGCGAAATCGCTGGTGCTGGCGACGGGTAAACCTACAGCGGATCACGACTTGCCTTAGTTACACCATAGTTAGACTTGATATGTGAGTGAACACTCACGGAGTTAGAATCATGTTGAAGTCTGTCATCCCAGCCGTGTCGAGCCTCGCGCTGTTTGCCTGCACCCAAAGCACTGAAACCCCCGATCCTGCCACCGATTGGCAAACAATCCTTGCAGAACAAGGGCTCGCAGCCGCCGAAGCAGTGCTCATCGAGACCGCTGTGTCGCCTGATGAGCAGTTCGTGCTTGGCGGTATTCAGTTTTTACGCGCCAGCGAAGCGATTATGCAGGTCCGATATCAAAACTCGACCACGCCTTTGACTTTGATCCCAGGGATGCGCAACGAGCTGCCCACCAATCTGAACGCACGTTTTGATCCAGCTTTCATTGAGCGGGCCATGACCGATGCACTTATCCATCTTGCCCGTGCGGACTCAACTCTGAGCAATGTCGCCGGTGAATCCTTTGAAGTCGACGTGTTTCTCCCTGCGCTTTGGTTCGACATTAACCAGAATGGAAGCCGCGAAGAGTGGGAAACCGTCGTCGCGGTCATGGAACAGCTCAACGCATCGCCCGATGACAGTTTCGATGGCATGATCCGATTCGACACGGCAGATGCTCACTGGTTAAAAGCCTATGTGCACGTCATGTCCGGCATGGCTGAGCTGACATTAGCGCGTCCGACCCCCGCCATTCGTACCGTGTTCGAACAAAGACGGGCGATGGACGCGCTCGGCGAAACGCGCGGCATGCTCCTCGACAATGACACGATTGACACGTTAGCCGCCGTTCTACTTACATTGCGCGGGGTTCCGGATGCTGAGCGCACGCGCGCCGCGCATGCCCACTTTAAAGACATGATCGCGGAGAATCGCGCATTCTGGTCAACTGTGATGGACGAAACTGACAATGTCCGCGAATGGCTGCCAAATCCTGATCAAACCTCAGCCTTCGGCGTTGAAGTTTCGGCAGAGATGGCGGACGGATGGCAAGCTGTCCTGGTCGAAATCGAACAGCTCCTCGAAGGTGAAACCTTGGTGCCCTATTGGCGCTTTGATAATGGGTTTGAGGCTGAGGCGGGCATTGGCGTGAACGTCGCAAAATTTCTGCAGAATCCAGGCGACCTGGACATCATCCTTTGGCTCCATGGCGCTGGCGCAGTCCCCTATCTCGAAGACGGGCGCCTTGCGCAAATGCAAGCTTGGGATCGCTTTGCCCGAATGACAGCGGGGGATGGCCTGATGTTCGCGGCATGGTTTAATTAGCGCCTAAACCGTTCGAGATGTCTCGACGGGGCGGACGCATCGCTTTAAATGCTCGCCAGTCAAAAATTATAAGCGTCGCCGCGGCGACCCAAGAGGCTCCGAAATGATCACCCCCGTAATCTCGGCCACTGGGCTTTGGACCCCGTCTGAATCTGTCTCAAATGAAGAACTGGTTGAAAGCTTCAACGCTTGGGCAGACAATTGGAATGAAGCGCACGCGAGCGAGATCGCAGCCGGAACAGTCGAACCAAAAACGCACTCAAATGTCGAGTTCATCGAGAAAGCCTCGGGCATAAAGTCACGCTATGTCGTCAACAAGTCCGGCATTGTCGATCCCGAAACGATGCGTCCGGACATTCCGGAACGCCCAAACGACCAAATTTCTATCCTCGCAGAAATCGCTGCGAATGCCGCCAAGATGGCGCTTGAGCGGGCTGGCCGGGATCCGAAAGATGTCGGCGCTGTCTTGTGTGCTGCGTCCAATATGCAACGTGGCTATCCTGCCATGGCGGTCGAAATCCAAGATGCGCTCGGCATTGAAGGATTTGGATTTGATATGAATGTCGCCTGTTCGTCTGCCACGTTTGGCATTCAAACCGCGGCCGATTTCGTCCGTTCTGGAAGCGCAAAGTCTGTTTTGATGGTGAACCCGGAAATTTGCTCGGGTCATCTAAACTTCACCGATCGAGACAGCCATTTCATCTTCGGCGATGTGGCGACCGCCGTCTTAATCGAAGCAGAGGACATTGCGCCCGATGCGCACTGGAAAATTCTCGGTACGAATTTGAAAACCCAATTCTCAAATAACATTCGTAACAATTTCGGATTCTTGAACCGCTGCGCACCTGATGGGATTGGCGCCACGGACAAACTCTTCGTTCAAGAAGGTCGCAAAGTGTTCAAAGAAGTTGTGCCGATGGTGTCTAAGATGATCATCGACGAATTAGACAGGCTAGAGTTAGAAGCCCCGAACTTGCGCCGCATGTGGCTGCACCAAGCCAATGCGAACATGAATCGTCTCATCGCCTCAAAAGTGCTTGGCCGTGAGGCAACGGCCGACGAGAGCCCGACCGTGCTCGACACATATGCAAATACCAGTTCCGCGGGCTCAATCATCGCCTTCCATAAAAACAATGATGATATGAAAGCCGGAGACAAAGGCCTGATCTGCTCGTTCGGTGCGGGTTACTCGGCCGGGACGGTCTTTGTCGAAAAAGCCGCCTAAACGACAAGTAAGTCCTCATCGTCCAGCATCGCCTCTGCTTCTGACGGTCGCCCATAAAGGAGCAAGAGCGAAACAAAAGCGATGCTCGTCGCCTGGGAGGAAAACAGCTCCAGCATAATTGCGAAAAACCAGGCTGGCAGGCTTTGAGCCGGTCGCTGTGACACTTGAATCGTTACTGCGTCTCGCAGGTCCGCACGCGCCTGCGCGATTTGCGCTTCTAACGTCGCCCGCCGCTGGGCGAGACCAAGCTCATTCTGCGCGTCGCGATATGGCTTTTGATGGGTTCGGCCCGCCGCTTCCACACCGGCAAGATATGCTTCCAAACCCGCCACCGAACGGGTCGTGGCTGGGATGCCTTCCAACTGCCGGGTCCAATCAGAGATATCCGCTTCCGTCAGAGCGCGCATCTCTTCGGCGCTCTGCCAAGTCAGCAATTGTCCTTCGGCATTGTTCATCATGAATAAGGTCGTTCCGGCAATGCTCGTGCCCGCGCCTGCGAGCGCGAACACGAGCGCGCGCAGGGCTTCCCCCACCCGCTTGCCGGACATGTGCCACCAGAAAAATGTAAACCCACCAAAAGAGCAGACCGATGCAATCACGCCGCTCCAACCCCAAACCCTGGCCTGCATCGGATCTGTAACGCCGAGCTGAAACGCTTGGAAATTTGCAAAACCGGATAGGCCCGCTGCTGCAAGACCAGCCAGTAAAAAGACCCCAGCCAGAAGCGAGATGATCAATCGCTCGCCAAAACGTCCATCTGGTTTGGGTTTAGGCTTTGCCGCAAGGTGTTCCATCTCGGTGTCATCAATCAACTCCGCTTGGAGATATTCAGGTATCGCGACCTCAGTCGATGGAAGCGGAACGGGTTTTGGCAATCGCGGCTCGATCGGGATGATCTCAGCTTCCGAGAACGGATCGGTGTTCCAGTCAGAGGCTTGAGATTTTTCTTCAAGGTAGACCAAAAGCGGACCACTGCTGCCACATGCTGAACAGCGCACATCCCCACGCGCGAGCGACAGCTTCAGCCCTCCCTTTGCGCCGCAGCCCGGACAATCTTCATAGGCCAAGCCGCGATCATCGAACGCCTCTTCCAGTCCAGCGCGCCGCAAGGCCTCATCTAATACTTCCGATGTGGTAATGATCGCGCTCATACCGGGCCTCAAACAGCTATTTGAACTCTTTTTGTTCTTATTATGTTTCTGTTTCGCTCACGTCAAGCGTTTCCGTTTGCGTCAACGCTAGGAATTAACTCGACGCAAATCCTATTGCGGCATATACGTCATATTATGACAAGATTACGTGCCCGTTCGCCCGCTATAGGACAAAGACGCCTCCATCGTCGGCGATGGCGCTCGTCCGACAGTGTTAAGCCAAGCCGCGAAGATTTACTTCAGGCAGCTGCCGACGAAGCGCAGTTGAATGGCAAAACGCTGACAGCAATCCGGAAACATGTTCTGACGGTTTTGCTCGAAGCGGCCAAACCGATGACCGCTTACGAGGTTTTGGACTCGCTGAACGGCGTTGGCTCGGTTTCACCGCCAACCGCTTATCGCGCGCTGGATTTCCTCGTGTCCCTCGGCTTTGTCAGCCGGGTTGAGAGCCTAAACGCTTATATTGCGCTCGATCTTGGTCCAAGCGACGTACCGATCGCATTCTTCGTTTGCGAGACGTGCGGGCGCGTGAAAGAAATCGCTGCCACAGATGCCGTGGTCAGCTTGATCAGCGCAGCGGACCAACAAGGATTTGGGATTCAAAGCGCCTCGCTCGAAGTGCGCGGCGACTGCCGAGGTACGCTTGGCTGTGCGCGCACAGATACAGCCAAGCTCGCCCCGACCCGCTCAGGATCGGTCGACCAACACAGCTACAAATAAAGCCGGTTCATCACCTTCTACCGCCCAGGCATGATTGGTGGCGCGCTGGACCACGACATCGCCAGGTCCAATGACCGTTTCCTCTGTGTCCAAAATCAGCCGGACACGGCCCTTTACGAGAATGATCGCGTCAAGCGTGTGTGTGGTATGCATGGCCGGGTGCTTAGACGTGTCGGGTTGATGATCTCCAGCGCCAATCGCAATGAACGCTTGCCGAGTGAGATCCGCAATCATTTCAGGCGGGGCGCCTTCTGGACTAGGTCCGGACGTAAACCAGCGGATTTTGACTTTGCCCTTATCGGGCGAGAGGATCGGCGTCCCAGCGCCTTTATCTTCAACCGGTGTCGGGTCGAGCGGGCCACTTACATCATCATGCCAAATCTCAAGCAAGCCGCCGAGATCGCCGGTGCGAAACTCGTCAGCGGGTCCGCCATCAATCATGATATGGGATTTCCCGTCCGCATCATTCGCGGTCACAATCCGTCTTAGCCCAGACAGCATCTCTTCCATTTTTGTCATCTCGTTTCCTCCTCAGCCGATCATAAGCCACACTTTCGAACCAACGGCGAGCGGACTTGACGCGGATTGTCCTTTTTCCCTATTCAAAGGGCTCCAACGGAGACTTTATGTTTAACCGATCAGAGACCCGGTAAAGGCCCCGCGCGCGGAACACGTTCCGACGGGGCCCGGAAACAGACCAAAGTGCTGAACCGCTTGTGCGGATCAGTCTGTTTCACTGCGCACGCATTGCGCAAAACCTGGATCACAAAAATGGATATCTCACGCGCTGAACAGCGCATTTTACATTTGCTCGCGCAAGGCGGACGGATAGAAATCGAACGCAATGAAAATCGCAAAATCGATCGTGTAACATGCATTAATAGAGACGGATGGCGGGCTCCGGGGCTCGATCTCTTTCTGTTTCGCAAGCTAAAACGCCGACGCGCGATTGCCTCGAAGCAAGGGCGGCCCTACCGCATCACAAAGCGCGGACTCGAATTGGTTCGATCAGAATTCGACAATCGCTAAACGTGGAAGAGCCATAGCGAAAGCGTGGCTCTCCCATCACACTTACAGTGCCAGCTGCATTTGAGACAAATTGGTGGGTTTCCAGATCTGAGAACGAGTCTTAACTGATTGGTAAGGCGTTACAGACGCATAGTACAGATCAGCTCTATTGGAGGCCTCAGAATGATCCCTCGCTCCCTCGCGATCCCGAAGAACTGGAAAACCTTCAATTTCGCCAGTTTCTTTTCGGCTTTTTTGTACCCAGCACTGGGTCTTGCGACCTTGATCACGATGATCACTTTAGGATTAGCGCTGTCAGGCCTAACCTTGCGCTGGTATTACTTACCCCTTGGGATCGGGGTCGTCCTATTCTCTATTTTTGTCTGCAATGCAGGCATCGGCCCATTGCATCGGATCATGCAACACAAAGCCGGCGAATTGAAAGCGACTGGGCAAATTCTAACGATGATCAACTTGATGATCGCCATGCAAGGTACGGTGCGCGATTGGGTCAATTATCATAGTCAGCACCATCGCTTTTCAGACAAGCCGGGCGACCCGCATAATCCATTCGAGTCAAAGCGCTGGGCCTGGGTGGGCTGGATCATTTGGCGCGACGCCAAAGACATGATGCGCCCGATGCCCATGTGGCTGAAAAAGCAGCCCATCGTCGTTTGGATGGATCAGTTTTACAATTCAATCTCGCTCGCCTTGCATCTGTTCATTCCAGCGATCATTTATCTTGTCGTCTGGGCGGCAGGCGGGTCTCTCGTGCTGACCGCGATTTGTCACGCCTGCTTTGTCATTGGCCGCGCCATTCAATTCCACGCCACCGTCTACGGGATCAATGTGCTCGGGCATTTACCGACGCCGAAATGGGCCGATCATCTAATCGGACTTCTAACCGGCGGCGAAGCCTTCCACGACCACCACCATGACGAACCGCAAAGCGCCCTGCACCGACCACGCAAAGGTGTTTGGAACCGTATCGTCGACTATAATGGCACGATTTTGCTCGTGTATGAGAAGCTGGGTTGGGTGAAAAATCTGAAGATCGCGCCGCAATTCGCTTAGCGGCCCATCCGTTTCGCGCATTTCCAATTTAACGGCTTATGTTTGGGCACCACGCGATGTGGTGCCCATTTTTTTATTTTTTACTGACATCAAAAACTGGTCCTGAATCTTGCCGGTCGCGCGACCGCCTAACCACAATCCCCTATTTGCGTCATTTCGAGACAGGTTTGCAAACAGGGCCCTAATGATGGCGGCTGGGTTGTGTTCAATTTTCTAGAAAATTCCTCAATCGGGCTGAAACCGACTTTAATTCGGAGCCTGTATAGAAGCGTCATAGCTACAGAAGTGGCTATTTTTAACCGTATGAAAGTGGTTGGGAAAATGACGCAGAACGCACAATCTTTAAGCGTGCGGGGGCCCGATGGGCGCCCGCTCACACTCGCAGACTTACCAAAGCCAGGCATCACCCGCTGGGTGACCCGCCGCAAAGCTGAAGTTGTCGCTGCCGTTAGCGGTGGTCTTCTATCTGAGGAAGAAGCGCTTCGCCGCTATGACCTTAGCGAAGAAGAATTCTCCGGCTGGCGCGTACTTTACTCTAAGCACGGTCGCAAAGGTCTGCGCACAACGCGCGTCCAGCAGTACCGTTAAGCGCTGAGGGGACTTGGTCGCCTGCACGCGATGGGACGATCCCATCGTTAAAGCGCCGTTTACGACGCCACCCGTATAGACTTACGGGAATGCCCGCTTCTGCGTCGGGCAAAGGTGTTGTGTATGAGCGCGAAAGACCGAACGCCGACGACGCGATTTTTGGCCTTCGCCGCTATCCTCTTAGCGGCGGGGGTTTTTGCGTTGCGCGCGCATGATTTATTCGCCGCTCCGAAGTCAGACCCCATAGGAAGCGCGCTTGAGCGTGAGCTGACTTATCTGCTCGAACCGATTGCGGGGGCAGAGCGTGTCCGTGTGGCGGTCTCAATGGGGCGGCCGAAAACGGTTCTTGTTATGATTG
>JBCBQS010000061.1:0-13028 GCA_039820085.1 Pseudomonadota bacterium | reverse complement strand
CTCTCTGGCCGCACAAAGCGATCGAGATCAAGCCCTGCGGTGGTCGCGGTGAAAGTCGTACTGATTGTGTCGCTTGCCATGTCCCAGACACGGATATCGCCCGCTGTCCGCCAGCCATTGATGCCAATCGACATTCGGTCGGAGCCTGGAGCGCAGCTTATGCCGTAAAGACCCTCAGCCAGATCAGGCGTTGCAACGGCGTCTCCGGTGCTGAGGTCCCGCACATGCAATGTATGAAAGCCGTCAATATTCTCCGTAAAAGCGAGGAAGCCGCCTTCGGTGCCACAAAGCTCGATCCCGCCAAGATCACGCTCAGCTTCGAATGCGACGCTGATCTCTCCAGAGGCGACGTCGTAGAAATGAACGGCGGAGAATTCGCGATCGACATTGCTTGAAAAATAGAAGCCGCTGCTATCGGGCAACCAAGACACTCCCCCATCGCCATGATTGGCACGCGGGTCTGGCGCCGAAACGGTGGTCATTTCCTTGGTCTCTGTGTTCATGACAAAGAGATTGTCAGAATCCTCGCCGACCGTTTCGGTCACGGTCAGATACTCGCCGTCCGGAGACAGTGCGCCAGCAAAGAAACCAAACGTGCCCTCAAACAGCATGTCTGTTTCACCTGTCGTCAAGTCGGCAGAATAGATGTCGAAGTCCAATCCATTGCGTTCCGTCGATGCGTAGACGGCGGTCGTACCGGTATCGGAAATATCGCCAAACGATCGAAAACCGCCATCGACCGCCGATAAGAGCAGACGTTCTGTCCCACCATCAGCGGAGACGAAATAATAGGACTCTTGCTCGTTGCCATTATTGTCCGCGCCATAGATCAATCCTGATCCGTCCGGCATCCATCGGAAAAATGTAATGCCGTTGCCAAACGTGAGCTGCTGAGGCGCGCCTCCTGTGGCAGGCGTGATCCACAATTGCGGGATGCCTGTCACACTGTAACGAAACGCAACATAATCTCCCCCTGGCGCCAATTGTGCCCCAGACGCGCCGCGCGCTAACAAGTAACGCGCGATGTCGGCGGGGTCGCTGCCGGCAAGTCCAACATTCACTTTGCCAGGTTCCGGCGAGATCGCTTCAAGCGTGTAATCAGGTCCGCCAATGGTTTCCTCTGCCTCCATCGCGACCTCAATCTGAGGCAGGTCGCCAGCCGGTTGCGGCTTTGTCTCTGTTTGTGCAGTCACGCAGGCGCTGAGCGCCGTGGTCAAAGCCACAATCGAAAATGCAGAACGGAACATTAGCGTCTCCTAGTTTCAAATGCTCAATATCTATTGGCCAACACGCGCGGGCGCTAAAACGACGGCGTTCGCGACCAGCAAGTTCAGGCCGTTTAAGTAGGCACGTGTGGTGGGGCTTTGGGTAAAGCCAATCACCATTCCGCTGCCTTGCGGCTCAGCCATAACAAACGGCTTGTAAGCGAGCTGCAGTCGGTTCTCTTCCCAGAGATAACCGCTTTGCAACATCTCGTCTGCCGCCGCGAACCGGAACACGTTGGTTCCATCCGAGGCATTGAGCGGGCGATAAATGTTACGCCCAGTCACCAGGGCTGTGGCCTCGTCATAGCCTGCGGACAACCAGTGATTGGGATCGGCAATGGCTTTTACCAGAACCCCGGGAATGTCTTCCGGGCGAGATCGCGGATTTGCAATGTGAGCTTGATATTCTTCTTCAGAAGCAAAATTGACCCCTGGGACGCGGGCGCCCTCATCGTCGCCTTTTGGTTCTGCATCGGTCGCCGCAAATTCAAGCTTCGTCGACAGCAAGCCAACATCGTCGCTCGCCAGCGATGCGACTGAAGAGCCAATGGCAATTAAGACCCCGCCCTCACGCACAAACTCTTGAAGCGGACCCGATGGCAGCCCACCAAACGTGTCAGGAATGACCAGTACATCATAGAGCGACAGATCGGCACGTGGCAGGGTCGACATGCGGATCGGTGCAACCGGGATACCGAGGGTTTGTTCGATTATAAACCGCGTGTTTCCGGTAGACGTTGGCCCAGTACCTTCGCCCCAAGCCATAGCGACTTTCGGCATCCGCATCGCGGCGAATGAAGAGCTGCCCCAATTGGGTCCATCATCGACCCAGCTGCTCGCCATTGGCACGGTCTCCGCGCCAACCTCTTGTGCAAGGCGCATTAGCTCAGAATTGAGCGTGTCATCGTTTTCTGCCGCAGCAAACACAACACTTCCGGCCGGGAATGTTCGTCCGTTTTGGACAAAAGGCGCGTTTGTGGTTTTGCCTTTGAAGCCAGCTTTCAAGGCTTCCACGACCAAGCGCGCTTGGCCACTATCGCTCCATGGGACAACCTGACCAAAGCTGCCTGATCCGGTTGTGATTGAAGGAATTGGATCGTCAGCTGAAACGCCAGTCGCATTGCCGAGATCTACTCGGCTGCACTGCTCGGAGGTCACGCCATCCATCAGCGGCATCGACCATGCGGTCACGTCATAAAGCTCATGGTTCAAGCCACGGTCTCGGCGACTTTCTTGCTCCGCAATAAAGTCTGGAGCCAGCGGTGTTGATGGGCAGAGCAATGTGTTGATCAAGCGGCCTTCAGGCTGCGCTTTGTCGACGATTAGTGCGCCATTCGGGTATGATTTGCGGCACTGCGTGCTGCCGGCTGGAACGCGTTGCACATTAATGCCTTGGCCGACCAAGCGACGCGCTAAAAGCTCTGCTTCATAGCGCGAATCGGACAGGTCAAAGACAAAATACCGATCATCCGCCCGTGAACCTTGATCAATCGCTGAGCGGCGATAGGCGGCATAGTCAGACAAGTAAGAGTTCTTGTCACGCGCGACAGTTTCAAGTGTCCCGATTGAGGCAAGAACATTGTTTCGGATCCCTTCATCATAGGTCAGGATCGTACCATCACGACGGCCAAAAATGAGCCCACGCGGCGAGCCTTGTTCGAACGTCATGGCGATCGTGCCGTTCAAAGTTGGCCACATATCGCCATAGCCGGGATAGAAGGCGTCGAAGACTTCACGGGTAAAGTAAGCGGCGCCAAACCGGTCAAACCAGCTTGCCATGTTCCGACCGAGCTGGAATTGACGGCCCTTTTGAGTTTCGGTGATGTTCGGATTGAAGGGACGCGCTGCGGGTGGGAAATAATACGTCGCATCGCCGCCCATTTCATGGCTGTCGACAAACACGACTGGATGCCAATCAAGCATCGCTTCGACTTTGCCTTGTGTCTCAGGCTGGGTGAGCGCGAACCAATCTCGGTTCATATCGAACACATAGTGATTGAAGCGACCGCGCGGCCACGGCTGATCATGTTCGGCCGCAAATCTGTCAGCAATCGGCTCCATTCCGAGCGCTGATACAAAGCCATGGATAAAGCGCTCGCGCCCATCCGGGTTTTGATTGGCGTCGATGAGTACAATTGTGTTGTCGAGAATTGTATCGACCAGCTCATTATTCTGTGCAGCGATTAAGTGATAGGCAATCCAAATGGCGCTTTCAGATGGCGTGACTTCGTCACCATGCACACCATAGCCGAGCCAGACCACAGCCGGGGTTTCATCAAACCCTCCCGAAGTTGGGGTTCGACCCTCGCCGATTGCGGCAAGATCATTCTTAATCGCATCAAGGCGCGCCATGTTTTCAGCGCTTGAAATGACTGCATAGGTAAGGTCGCGACCCTGCCAAGACTCAGCATAGGACTCGATTTGCATCCGATCTGGCGAATGGTCTCGGAGCGCCTGAAGGAAGAGATCTATGTCAGCAGAGGTGGTGATCGCCTCTCCAAATTCATGACCAACCGTTTGTTCAAGAGTTGGGACTGACGGATCATAGTCGGCGTCCGGATAAGCTTGCGCCTGGGCAGCGTATGCCGCCCCCACGCCGAGCATTACGCTCACGATAAAACGGATGATTTTCATTTATTACCCCATGTTCTACAGGTTTGACCGTTGGCCAAATTCGATTGAGCGCATGCGCCCGGTTAATTTTCTTGTCTCAATTTTCGGCCTCAAGACCGATCACGATGCCCTCTCTTCGGGGGTCGGCTCCCCCAAGCAGGCCGTCATCCGTGACCAATATGACATGAAGACCGCTATTCTCACCGCCTCGTTCTCGAACGTTGTACCCGGCGGCCTTTAGCTCTTCTGCGACTTGCGTCCCACCCTCCCGGTCGGTTTCAACGGCCACTGTTTCACCACGTGCAATAATATTAGGCAAATCAATCGCTTCTTGAGGCGTGTGATCCCAGGCAAGCACACCGATAATCGTTTTTGCAGTGTAGGCGATGATCGAATTCCCACCGGGAGACCCAGTGACCAATTTCGGATCTCCGTTTTGATCGAAGACAATTGTCGGCGACATGGAACTGCGGGGACGCTTACCGGGGCCAGGCGCATTGGCGACGGGCAGATTTGATTTGCGGGGTTCGCGTGAGAAGTCCGTCATTTCATTATTGAGCAAAAAGCCTTTGACCATTCTTGAATTGCCAAACGGAGCTTCGACGGTGGCCGTCATCGACACGACGTTACCAGCCTGGTCAATAATCGAGAAGTGAGTTGTGCCGGGTATGTCTTCGGTTGGATCCTGCCCCCACATACCGATCATCGGATTACCACCCAGCGCAACGCCAGGGTCACCCGGGGTCGGGTTCGCCCCGGGCTCGAATACTTCTGTCGCCCTAACATCGAGATAGTCTGGATTGATCAAATCTGCCGCAGGGACCTGAACGAAATCGGCATCGGCGATGTAATGATCGCGGTCAGCATAAGCGAGGCGCTGGGCATCAACAAAAGCCCGCAAGAATTGCTCTGGCTCTGTCGCGCCCTCGGGCAGCAACCGATCATAGAGACCGGCAATGGCGTTTTGAGTCACGCCGCCAGAGCTAGGCGGCGGGGCGGAACAAATACGATACTCCCGCCAGTCACCGCACAAGGGTGGGCGAACTTTGACCTCGTATGCCATCAAGTCTTCAAGCGTCATTGCACCCGGACGGGGTTCCTCTGACACAGTTGCGACAATGGCTTCAGCAATCTCACCCGTGTAAAAGGCGTCGATCCCTTCTGCCGCGACCCGACTCAACGTTTCGGCATAGTCAGGATTGTCCCGCAAATAGCCAACCGGCAGCGGATCTCCATCCGGATAGAAGTAGGCTGCGCTCACGGGATGATCATCGAGGCGCGCGACCGCTCTAATGCGTTCATTGGCCACGAATGAATGCATGCGCGGGCTGACTTCAAACCCATTTTCAGCCAGCGCGATCGCGGCGTCAAAATTAGACGCCCAATCCATTACGCCGTGCGCTTCATGCGCCGCTTTATACAGCGCGATGGCGCCAGGCACGCCGGATGCCTTGCCTGACTGCCACGACTCCATAAAGCCGAGCACGTCTCCATCTTCCACAAACAAGGTCTCAGAAACCGCCATCGGTGCCGTTTCGCGACCGTCATAGACAGTCGTCTCACCCGTAGCGCGATCATAGACCAACATAAAAGCACCGCCGCCAATGCCCGAGGATTGCGGCTCAACAAGCCCTAAGACTGTATGCACAGCGATCGCCGCATCAACAGCGCTTCCGCCCCGACGGAGGACATCGGCACCAGCCTCAGCTGCCAGGGGATTGGCAGCGGTCACCATGGCCCCCTTGTCCCAAGACGCCTCGGCTGTTTCGATCGGTGGCTCAGGCGCGGTCTCGATAGCTGGGGCACCCGCCTCCGGCTGGCAAGCTGCACAGAGCAACACCGCACTACTCGCGATCACAAAGGATTTGACTGACATTCAACACCGCTCCGACTTGGCGAACTTCGAGCGGCACCGTAGAGCGTTAGCGGAAGACAGGAAAGACTTTTAAATGTCCAAACCAGGCGACCGAAATCTGATCACGGATGTTACAGGCATTCTCGTCGGCAACGCGCAGGATGAAACTGCCATAACAGGCACAACCGTAATCTTGTGTGATGCGCCATCTGTTGCAGCTGTTGCAGTCGCAGGTGGAGGCCCTGGTACACGCGAAACGGACCTGTTGACCCCTGACAAGCTGGTGGATGATATCAACGCAATCGTTTTGTCTGGCGGTAGTGCGTACGGACTAGCGGCCGCGGATGGCGTGGTCGCAGCGCTTGGGGCAAAGCGACAAGGATACACCATTGTCGACCGCGCAGATGTTCCGCCGACCCCAATCGTGCCCGGTGCAATTTTGTTCGATCTCGCGAATGGCGGCAACAAGGACTGGGGCGACGCACCGCCCTATCACGCGCTTGGCAAAGCCGCTCTCGCCTCAGCAACCAACAACAAGTTTGAGCTCGGTCGCACTGGAGCGGGGTTCGGCGCGCGCGCGGGAACCTATCGCGGTGGGCTTGGATCTGCCTCAATCGTAACCGATGACGAGATGACCGTGGGTGCAATCGCTGCGGTCAATTGCTTCGGATCGGTTTTCATGCCGAATACAGAGTCCTTTTGGGCCTGGCCTTATGAAATCGATGGCGAGTTTGGCGGGGCGCGTCCGCCGACCTTATATGCCGCCGATGCTGAAGACTGGGGGGCCTCAAAGGCAAACCCGAAGCGCGGCGAGAACACCACAATTTGCTGTGTCGCAACAGACATTGCGCTGACCCCCGGCCAAGCGCACCGCGTCGCGCAAATGGCGCTTGCCGGGATGGCCCGTGCGATCCGGCCCGTTTTCGCACCTGTCGATGGCGATGTGGTCTTTGTTGTTTCGACCGCGCAGAAACCTTTGCCAGAACCCGAGGCGTTTCAGATTGCCCGCCTCGGTGAACTCGCTGCGAATACGGTCGCACGTGCGATTGCCCGCGGCGTCTACGAAGCGCAGTAATTTCCTGAGATCAGGTGTTGCATTCATGCAGGGCCGAGAGTAAGTGTCCGCTTCCGCGCTTCGGTAGCTCAGTTGGATAGAGTACTTGGCTACGAACCAAGGGGTCGGGGGTTCGAATCCTCCCCGAAGCGCCACTTTTTCCTGTACGGTTGCGCTTACGTCAGAAGCGTCGAAAACAACCAAATCAGTCCAACCATCGCCCCGCCTGAGATCGCGCCCAGAATAAGCGCAATGACACCAGATTGTTCGGATGCGCTCGTTTCGTCCGGTTGAGATAGTTCCGATCTGTCTAATATCTCTTGTTGCATCCGATTTTGCCCTCTCGCTCGGCAAGCGCACAAACGCTCGATCCGTGGTCGATAAGATACCGGATCACGTCTCGATTGGTCATTATCGCATCATCTCAATGTGCAGTTTACCGCGCTCGCCAAAAGCGGTTGCATCCTAGTCAATTCGAATGGGAGCCCCTAAGGCTGATCTGGGGAGAGAGATGACAGATTCAGCGAGTGAGTTCGAAGTCGTTGCCATACGCGACGATCAATTAACGCCTTGGTGGCGCGTCGCGGCTGTTGGATCGATGGTGGCCTTTTCCCTGCCAACCTTCATCACGGGCCTTGAAGTCTATCAAGGGCTCACGCCGTGGCAGACGGTGATCGCCCTCGTGGTCGGCTCATTGATGATTTTCGCCATCGGCTCAGCCATGGGCGGTATCGGTGCGCAAACTCGGATGAGTTCTTATCTTCTGACCCGCATTGCATTTGGCGATCACGGCGCCGGTGTGGTCAATTTCGCGTTCGCGATTTCGCTGCTGGGCTGGTTTGGAATCAATATCAATCTGTTTGCCGATGCCGTCTCAGGGCTCAGCACGACGCTGTTTGGGGGCAGCCCGTCCAATTTGATCTTGTCCCTGATTGCCGCGGCTTGCATGACGGGCGTGACCTTTGCCGGGTTCCGGGCGATCAATTTGCTCGCTACATTGATGGTGCCCGTGCTCGCCGTGGTGACCGTTATCCTCATCTACAATGCTGTGTCGCTCGAATCCCTGCCGGATCTGATGGCGGCGGAGAAAAGCGCCCCCCTAAGTGTCGGTGAAGGCATATCCGCAATTGTGGGTGCGATTATTGTCGGCGCTATCATTCTGCCGGACGTCACCCGGTTTGTTCGCAGCTGGCGCGGCGCCATCGGCGTGACTTTTATCTCGTACATGGTCGTCCAGTTTCTGGTCATGGCCGCTGCCAGCGTCGCGAGTGGCGCAACAGGATCTGGCGATATTTTAGAGATTATGCTGCAGTTCGGCTTAGGGCTCGGCGCATTCATCATCGTGATCGCGGGCAGTTGGGTGCTCAATGCGCTCAATCTCTACTCAACCGTCTTGTCGATCAAAGCGACGTTTCCAAAGCTCAATCAGGCCGCCTTAATTCTTGGGCTCGGTGTGTTTGGCGCAGGAGCGGCGCTTCTCAATTTGCTCGATTTCTTTGTTGAGTTCCTCATCTATCTCTCAATCGTTTTCATCCCCGTCGCGGGCGTTGTCATCGCCGACTATGTGCTGGTCCGCCGCCGGGCCTATAAGATTGAAACACTTGAGGATAATCGAAAGTTCGCGCCAAAAGCCTTTGGGGCTTGGGCGATTGGCGCGATTGCGTCTTTGATGATGTATTATTATCCAAACTTGTCGCCGAGCGGCATATCCGCCATCGATGCGATCGTTCTGACAGCTATTAGCTATCTAGCCCTTGCATGGAACGATCGCGAGCCAGCAACTGCGCAAGAGCAAGCGGAGGCGTAACCCCATGCGGATAGGAATTGATGTTGGCGGGACGCATACAGATGCCGTGATCATGGATGGAAACTCGGTGATCGCCGCGACCAAAGTCTTGACCAGCGCAGACGTGATGGAAGGTGTCGCAAAAGCGCTCGATACGATTCTGAGCGATAGCGGATTGCCGACGCCACATATTCAATCTGTCATGATCGGCACGACCCAATTCACCAATGCGATCATCGAACGCAGACAGCTCGCTGAAACTGGCGTGTTCCGATTGAATCTTCCATCAGGGCGCGGCTTGCCACCGATGGTCGATTGGCCATCCGACATTGCCGAAGCCGTCGGTGGACACGCCTATTCGCTGCATGGCGGAAAACTCTATGATGGCTGGCCGATTGCCGACATGGATCCCCAAGAAATCGACGCCGCTATCGCCGACGCAAAATCGAAAGGATTGAAAAACTTTGCTATTTCATCGGCTTTTTCTCCGATGGACCCGAGCCCGGAAGCCTTTGTCGAGGCGCGCCTCCGCGCGGCGATTCCTGATGCGAAGATTACGTGTTCTCATAGTTTTGGACGTCTTGGGCTGATGGAACGCGAGAATGCAGCGATCCTCAACGCGACGCTGCTCCATTTTGCCGACACGGTCGTCACGGCGTTTCTGTCGGCGCTGCGCACACGCGACCTCACCTGTCCCGTCTTTATCAGTCAAAATGATGGGACGCTCATGAACGCCGATTTTGTCCGCGCCTTTCCGGCTTTGACCTTCGCGTCTGGACCAACGAACTCGTTACGCGGGGCCATGCTTCTTACCGGCCTAGAGGACGCCATCGTCGTCGATATTGGCGGCACGACCTCTGATATTGGTGTTCTGCAAGGCGGCTTCCCGCGTGAATCGAACGCGGTGATTGAAGTTGGCGGCGTCCGCACAAATTTCCGCATGCCTGACATTCAAGCCATTGGTCTAGGCGGCGGCAGCCTGGTCAGCCAAGACGGCAGAACAATTGGACCTCAATCGGTTGGGCACCGGCTAACGCAGGAAGGTTTGGTTTTTGGCGGAGAGACTTTGACCGCGACGGACATCATCGTTGCGAGCGGACATCAGTCCATTGGCGACACAGAAGCTGTCGCATCATTGCGGAAAGACGTCGTGGAAACCGCCCGGACGAACATGTTGACGATTCTTGATCGCGGGATCGATATGATGAAGCCAGGCGCGGTGCAAATGCCCGTTATCCTGGTTGGAGGTGGATCTGTTCTGGTCACCGGCGACTTGGCCGCGGCGAAAGAAGTACATCGCCCCGAACATGCCGGCGTGGCGAACGCGATTGGCGCTGCGATCGCTCAAGTCGGCGGCGAAAGCGAGAAGATTGTGTCTTACCAAACGCACCCGCGTGAAGCGGCGATTGCAGATCTTAGAGCTGAGGCGGAAGCCAAAGCCTTAGGATCTGGAGCGCTGAAAGAGAGCCTGAGAACGGTCGATATCGAAGAAACGGAAGTTCCGTATATGGGGCAAGATACAATGCGCGTGCGCGTAAAAGTGATTGGCGATCTCGCACTTCAGCCCGCGGAGGCGACATCATGAAGCTCAGCGCTGAAGACCTTGACGACCTCGCCCTTGGGTCGGTCTTTCTCGCGACCGGCGGCGGCGGCGACCCGCATGTTCCCAAACTCCTGACCCGCGAAGTGCTGAAGCAATCTGGCCCGGTTGATTTACTGGCGATCAACGACCTTGCTGACGATGCTTTTGTCGCTGCCATTGGTAATGTCGGCGCCCCGACGGTCAGCCTAGAGCTGTTGCCGTCAGAGGATGAGGCCCTAATCGCGCTCGAAGCCTTCGAGAAGCAGATGGGTCGTAAGCTGGACGCAGTTGTTTCCTTCGAAATCGGCGGCGGTAATTCTCTCATTCCGATCATGGCCGCCGCCAGCCGCGGCATTCCCGTCATTGATGGCGACGGGATGGGACGCGCGCTGCCTGAAGCGCAGATGATGACCTATGCGATCTGTGGCATCCCTTCGACCCCTGCTTTGGCGTGTGATTATGCCAGCAATGTCACGCTGTTCACCACGAAAGGCACCGATGTGTATGAGCGACACATTCGAGCGCTCGCCATGAGTTCCGGGGGCATGATCACGACGGTCGAGCATGGCATGTCTGGTGCCACATTGCGTGAGGCACTGATTCCAGGAACGGTGAGCTTTGCGCTCAAGCTCGGCACGTTCTTGAGGGAGAATCGCGGTCCTGCACACGATTTGATCGCCCCGTTAAAGATCCTCTTCGCTGACTCTATTTATGGGGACTGCCGGCTCATCCACACAGGCAAAGTGGTGGACAAATCGACCCGAATTGTTGGCGGCTTCGATGTTGGAAATGTCGTTGTTGAAGCCTTTGATGAAGATATCGCTCCGGTTGAGATCGACATCAAAAACGAATACTTGCTCGCGCGGCGTGAGGCTCAAGTCCTCGCCTCTGTCCCCGACCTTATCGTGATCGTTGACTATGAAACGTCTGAGCCAATCAATGCCGAGCGCCTGCGCTATGGCATGCGGATCGCCATCTTCGCGATTGGCTGTCCTGATTTCTATCGGACCGACGCGGCTTTGAACGTCGTCAGCCCCCGAAACTTTGGCTTTGACTTGGATTATGTGCCGCTGGAAGATTTAGCTTGAGGCAGTCGACTTTGCGATAAAAGGCGGAGTTATCTTTTTCGACGACTTGGGCAACTAAGCGTCATACATTCCGTCAAATCTTGCGAGCGTTGCCTCGCCCAGCGCCTTTTTGAGCGGTTGCAAATGCGCTTCGACCCGGCGCCATGCGCCGATGCCTTTGGTGTTCATGGGTTGGCGCACCTGCTCGCTGCTAGCGGTGCGCACAGCGCGTTCGTTTTCATAAAAGCTGAGGCACGCCGCCTCAAACGGAACGCCGACATGATCGAGGATCTGGCGGGTAAAGCGTTCCGGCTCTCGCACCAGCTGCTCATATTGGACCGTCAGAACTTTGTTCGGCAACACTGCGTGCCAGTGATCCATCAATCTGAGATACCCATTGTAATACGCGCCGATATCTTCGAGCGCATAGCTAAATTCGGAACCTTGAGGAAAGTACTGCTTGTAGAGACTGAACCCGCAATCGAGCGGATTCCGGCGCGTATCGATAATGATCGCGTGGGGGAGGATCTTATGGATCAGGCCGATATGCTCAAAATTGAACGGCAGTTTGTCTGTAAAGAATGGCGCGTTTTCTCCGCGATAGAATGCGCCGTCATTAAGATAAGACGTTCCAAGCTCGCTCAGGTCAGACGAGGATACGGCGCCCAAATGCGTGAGGTAGTCTCCCCCATAGGATTTAACGCATAAGGCGTGCGCCTTCATCTTGGTATTCGGAAGAATTGGCTGTTCGACCGTGCCTTCAATAAGCGAGTGACTGGCGAGAATTTGTTCCACAAGCGTTGATCCAGAACGTGGAAGACCGAGGATGAAAATCGGCGTTGGACCAGATGGGATTGGGTTCGCCTGGCTTTGGAGCGCCGACTGATCGAGTGTTTCAATCACACGCGTTACGGCCGTCGAGAAACGTTGCGGATTGAATTTTCGGTTTGGTCGCAGGGCATTAGCGGAATGGTAGAGCGCCATGGTCGCGTCCCATTCACCACTTTGTTCGCTGGATTTCGCGAGGGCAAAGGCTGTCGGACATTTTTGATCTGCGGGATTTCGTGGGTCGCCAACCACGCTTTGCATCGTCTGACGCTCGGTCTCAGAGAATTCAAACGTCTTCATATCCGCAAGACCCCACCAAGCGATCCCATCGTTTGGTTTCGTCTTGAGGACATCCCGGAAAAGCTCGACGCTCCGCTCTCGATTGCCGAGAATTCGATTGACTTGTGCGCGGACAAGATTGATTTCGGCACGCTTCAATGGGTCGCCATCGCTCAGTTTCTCAGCACGGTCACACGCTTCGAGCGTCTCTTCATTCTGACCATATCGAAACAAAATACCGACGAGTTTGGAAACCGTTTCAAAGTTCTCAGCGAGATCAGCAATGCGTCGCGCCGTGTCAATCGCATCTGAAATGCTGCCATTATCCTCTTGCGCACCGAACAGGGCCATTCGCAAAGGAATGTTCGCAGGTGACGTCTGCAAAGCGTCTTGGAGCCTAGCCACACGACCGGCATGATCTTCGTGAAAATGGGCCACTTGAGAGAGGCTGAGCAAAGCGCGTGGGTGGCCAGGAATTTTCACCAACATGCTTTCTGCCATGGCGGTCGCGTCTTCGAGGCGCCGCGCCTGCAATGCCTGTTGCACATTGCCGAACTCAGTCCGCAACGGATCAAACTTGTCAGCAGCTTGTGTGACCATCACGGCCTCTGAATAATGCGCCTGTTCGTGCAGTATCCGCCCTAAAACTTAACCCGAATTATTATCAAGGGTGGCTGTCTCTCGGGCGGATACTGCACG